>JAFAMV010000053.1 GCA_019233055.1 Curvibacter sp. | reverse complement strand
GCGTTAAGCTAACCAGTACTAATTGCTCGTGCGGCTTGACCCTATAACTTTGATGGACCCATCCATCAAGACCAGGTTATGCCAACCAAAATGTTGACGCAATCAAATATCCTCTGATTCCAGACTCTATGAATTCGCCAGGCTGTTGAACAATCAACAGCCCAGCACCAAGTTATGCCTGATGACCATAGCGAGTTGGTCCCACTCCTTCCCATCCCGAACAGGACAGTGAAACAACTCCGCGCCGATGATAGTGCGGGTTCCCGTGTGAAAGTAGGTCATCGTCAGGCTCTTACAGCCCTCAAAACCCCCTCCCACTTCCATGGGCGGGGGTTTTGTTTTTGGAGCGCTTCCTTTTTGGAGGGGCAGCCGAGCGACGGAAAGGTGAGTCCTGCTCTCTCGGGGCTTTCTCCTACGTAATTTGCATGACAGCCCCGGATTGGGAAACTCAGCATAATGACTGCATGAGCTTCCTCGCAATCGATGTCGGCAACACCCGCCTGAAGTGGGCGCTCTATGAGGGATGGGGACGGGGGGCGGCTCTGCTCGCCCATGGCGCCGAGTTCCTGGAAAACGTCGACAAGTTGGCCGACGAAACCTGGGCCAATCTTCCAGCCCCCGACCGCATGCTGGGGTGCATCGTGGCAGGCGAAGCCGTCAAGCGTCGCGTGGAAGAACAGATGGAGATCTGGGACGTGGTGCCACAGTGGGTGGTGTCGACGGCGTCCGAGGCCGGGCTTCAAAACGGCTATGACTTCCCGACCCGGCTGGGATCCGATCGATGGGTTGCCATGATCGGTGCACGGCATCGGATGCTGCAGCGTGGTGACCGATCCCCTCTCATCGTGGTGATGGTGGGCACAGCGGTGACCGTCGAGGCCATTGATGCGGACGGCCGCTTTCTGGGCGGCTTGATCCTGCCTGGGCATGGGATCATGTTGCGAGCCCTGGAATCGGGTACCGCAGGCTTGCATGTTCCGACGGGCGAGGTCCGGCTCTTTCCAACCAACACCAGCGATGCATTGACCAGCGGCGGTACCTACGCCATTGCGGGAGCGGTGGCGCGCATGGTCGACCATCTTCGCTCGCATTGCGGTCAGGAACCCCAATGCGTCATGACAGGGGGGGCGGGATGGAAGATGGCGCCCAGCATGGCGCTGTCTTTTGAGTTGGTGGACAACCTGATATTTGACGGCTTGCTGGAAATCGCCGCACATCGATTCGGCAACGAACAACCCTGAACTGAACGGCTGCCCCCCGCTGGCGGGCCGGCCCGTGGTGAATCGCGTCAGTTGGCCAGTTCGGAGCGGGCCATCTCGACATCCAGCCACTCCATCGCATCTTGTGCCTCGATGGCGCTGGCCTTGACAAGAAGGGCGGCCGCATCCTCGTGCCTTGAATCGCCTTCCAGCATCAAAAGGGCATTGGCGTATTCGATCATCGCAATGGCCGATCCGGAATTCAGCTGCAGAGCCTGGCTGAAGTGCCGCAGCCCGACATCCTTCCGCGCGCCATAGGTCATGCCGCCGATCAGGGCACCGACCTTGTCGATCACCTCGGCGTGGAAAGCACCGAGGGAAATATGGGCTTCCACATGGACGGGGCAGAGCTGGAGCGTCTTTTCCAGGGATTCCTTGACCCGGCTGCCAAGGCCTTGGGCCAAGGCCTTGGCCACACTGATGCCTTGGCTGTAGCGCCCGAGCGCATAAGCCTGCAAATACCAGGCGTTGACCAGGTGCGGTGCAGCCTTGGCCTGCTGTTCGGCCTGCTGGGCCACCGCCAGAAAGAGTTCCAGCCGATTCTTCTCGTCGGGCTCCAGATAGGTGGCATAGATGCAGGTGGCCTTGTTGGCCGGTGTCAGGCCGGCGAGTTGGCCGGCGTCCGCAGCCTCCATGCCCACAGCGCGGGCCTTTGCAAAGTCACCGTTGTGGAAGTGCATCCAGGCCTCCAGGACCAGCGCGTGTTGGGGCAGGGGCTCCTGGTCACTGGCATGAAGATGCGACCAGTTCTTCTTCAGGCTACTGATGCTGTGCTTGAAGGCACCAGCCTGGGGAAATGGCGTCCACTGGGCCATGTCGGATCTCCTCTAAATTGCCTGCGGCGTGGTGGAAGTGTCGTAGGCGGAAACAAGATCCACCAGGTGCAGGCGATGAGCGCCTTGGACAAAGGGAACCAGCAGATTCAATACATGCTGGGCCCCTCGGGTCAAGGCTTGGCTGGCATGCTCGGGTTCCAGGGCCAGCCGAGGGGCCTGGACGTATTCATAGCTCAGCCAGTAGGTCAACATGATCACCATGTTGCGGGCGGTGGGCAGGATGACGGAAGGCTCCATCTGCATGCATCGGGATCGGATCAGCGCTTGGAGCAGTTGTAGCAGGGCGCGTTCCTTGTTTCCGATGATTTTTTGAAAATGGGTTTCCAGGTGCCGATTCTTGCTGAGCAGGTCGTTGAGGTCGCGGTACAGAAAACGGTAATCCCAGATCAACTCGAAGAATGTGTGCACAAAGAACCAGGCGCTTTCGATGTCGTCGACCTCGGCGCTGGCATGCAGCAGCTCATCCAGGCGCTGTTCGTAGCGATCGAACAGGGCGTTGACGAGCTCATCCTTGGCGGGAAAGTGGTAGTAGAGGTTGCCGGGGCTGATGCCCAACTCGGCAGAGATCAAGGTGGTCGAGACATTCGGCTCCCCGAATCGATTGAACAGACCCAGGGTCACTTCCAGAATGCGTTCGGCCGTCTTTCGAGGCGCCTTTTTGACCATCTCGCCGCCCCCGTTCCGCTGTAATGAATGTTCGAACCACTCTACAGGAGGGGGCGCGCAAACACCACTAGGGATGGCGCTAGCGGCTTCAGCGGGTGCCGTCGTCCTTGTTTCGTACGGGCTTGCTGACCTTGGCTGCCGGCTTGCGGCGTCTGCTCGGGTCCGGGGCGCCGGCCGGGCTGGATCCCGTGTGCGTGCGGATGTGGTGTTCGAGGGCGTCGATGCGGCGCACCAAGGCATGGAGTTCCAGGGCGGTAGGGACTTCAAGCCGGCTCAGCGATCGAGCGACGCGTTCATCAAAGATGTTCTCCAACCGGTCCCAGGGGCCGGCCGGCCGACCGGCAGTCGGCTGGACGGGCGCACCGGATGCAGAGGGCGCAGGCGGGTCCTGATGCAGAGCCCCGCCAGTGAACATCTGGGTCCGCTGTTGCAGCGCCTGTCCTTGCTGGACCAGGGCGTCGAACACTTTCTCTCCTTCTTCCTGTGCCTTGGCAAAGGCACCGAGGCCGGCCAGCCAGATGGATTGGGCGGAGTCGCGGATCGCCTCTGCCAGGGGCGGAGCGTCATTGCGGGGCGGGGCGGGTAGTGGGGGCTTGGCCATGGAGGGGCACTCCTGATGAGAATCGCCGTGGGGTTCTGACTTTAAGCAATTCCCGACAGCCCGAGTAGGGCGTGGACTCAAGTTCCGGAGGCCGGCCAGAGGCCGGACCAAAAGGCTGGTGGCAGACGGCGGATGAGATAATCCGCCGTTCTGGCAAGCGCCAGCTCCATTCCATCAAGGCAGACAGATGATTCTCGTGACTGGCGGCGCCGGCTTCATAGGCGCCAATTTCGTGCTCGACTGGCTGGCGCAGCAAGACGAGCCGGTGCTCAACCTGGACCTGCTGACCTATGCCGGCAATCGGGAAAACCTGAAGTCGCTCGACGGCGATGCCCGCCATGTGTTTGTGCACGGCGACATCGGCGACCAGGCGTTGGTGGCCGAACTGCTCGCCCGGCACCGCCCACGCGCGGTGGTCAATTTCGCCGCCGAATCCCATGTGGACCGCTCCATCCACGGGCCGGAAGCCTTCATCCAGACCAATGTGGTGGGCACCCTGCGTCTGCTGGAGGCGGTGCGCGCCTATTGGACCGGCTTGCAGGGCGAGGCCAGGTCGGACTTCCGTTTCCTGCATGTCTCGACGGATGAGGTCTACGGCTCGCTGGCGCCCAGCGATCCCGCCTTCACCGAACGCCATCCCTACGAACCCAACAGCCCCTATTCGGCCAGCAAGGCCGCCAGCGACCATCTGGTGCGGGCCTGGCACCACACCTACGGCCTGCCGGTCCTGACCACCAATTGCTCCAACAACTATGGGCCACATCATTTCCCGGAAAAGCTGATCCCCCTGATGATCGTCAACGCCCTGGCGGGCCAGGCGCTGCCCATCTACGGGGACGGCCAGCAGGTGCGCGACTGGCTCTACGTGAAGGACCATTGCAGTGCGATCCGCCGGGTTCTGGAGGCCGGCAAGGTGGGCGAGACCTACAACGTGGGCGGCTGGAACGAGAAGCCCAATGTGGAGATCGTCCACACCGTCTGCGCGCTGCTGGACGAGCTGCGCCCCCGTGGGGACGGCCAGCCCTATCGCGCGCAGATCCGCTACATCCAGGACCGCCCCGGCCATGACCGGCGCTATGCCATCGATGCCCGCAAGATCGAGCAGGAGCTCGGCTGGCGGCCGGCCGAAACCTTCGAGACCGGGATACGCAAGACCGTGCAATGGTATCTGGACCACCC
>JAFAMV010000184.1 GCA_019233055.1 Curvibacter sp. | reverse complement strand
TCCAGAACACTGGTGCTGGTCGAGCAAATACTGGCGTCCTTGGTGGACCAAGTGCCTATCGAGGTCCATCTGATTGAAGTCGGGCCGTTGGCGCCGCAGTTGGGCTCGGCCCTGTACCGCAGTCATTTGCCCGCGGCGATCGAGGCTGAGTTGCGTGTCATTGAATCGGCCGACGTGCTGATCGTGGCCAGTCCGGTCTATCGCGGCTCCTACACCGGCCTCTTCAAGCACCTGTTTGATCTGGTGCATCAGGAAGCGTTGATCGACGTGCCTGTGTTGCTCGCAGCCACAGGTGGCAGCGAGCGTCATTCACTTGTGATTGATCACCAACTGCGCCCCTTGTTCAGCTTCTTCCAGACACGGACGGCACCCTTGGGGGTCTATGCCAGTGAGTCTGATTTCAAGGGTTATGAGCTGTCCAGCGCGGCGCTGCGCGAACGGATCGCCCTGGCCGTTGAGCGTGTCCTTCCTCTGATCTCGGTGCAGGGCGCTCGGGCGGCTGCAGCGGCAGAAGCCCCCATCCCGCTTGCCGCGTGAACTGCATTCATCCCCTCGGGTGATCTTGTTTGTGCCCTCCGAACTTCCCAACCGGTTCTTCCCATGACCAATCCGAAAAAACGCATCATCCTGAACGCCTTTGACATGACCTGCGTCGGCCACCAGGCGGCCGGCACCTGGCGGCATCCTTCCAGCCAGGCATCCCGCTACAACGACCTCGAGTACTGGACCAACCTCGCCATCGAGCTGGAGCGCGGCGTCTTCGATGCCCTGTTCATCGCCGACGTGGTCGGCGTCTACGACGTGTACCGCGGCTCGGCAGAAGGTGCTCTGCAAGACGCGGCCCAGGTGCCGGTCAACGACCCCTTCGGTGCCATCTCGGCCATGGCGGCCGTCACCCAGCATGTGGGCTTCGGCATCACGGCGGCGGTCACCTTTGAGCACCCGTACCTGCTGGCCCGGCGCCTGTCGACGCTGGACCACCTGACCAAGGGCCGCGTGGCCTGGAACGTGGTGTCGTCCTACCTCGATTCTGCCGCCCGCAACATCGGCCTGGACAAGCAGATTCCGCACGACGAGCGCTATGACCTGGCCGAGGAGTACATGGAGGTCATCTACAAGCTCTGGGAAGGCAGTTGGGAAGAGGGCTCGGTGCTGCGCGACAAGGAGCGCGGCATCTTCACCGACCCCACCAAGGTGCACCCCATCAAGCACGAGGGCAAGTACTTCAAGGTGCCGGGCTTCCACCTGACCGAGCCCTCGCCGCAGCGCACACCGGTGATCTTTCAGGCCGGAGCCTCCACGGCCGGCCGGGCCTTCGCCGCCCGCCATGCCGAGGCCATGTTCATCCTGGCCACGAGTCCTGAGTCGGCCCGGTTGTTGACCGACAAGATCCGCGCCGAGGTGGCCGCAGCAGGTCGTGAACCGGACGCTCTCAAGATATTCACGTTGCTCACGGTCATCACCGGCCCGAGCGACGAGGCCGCGCAGCGCAAGCACGAGGAATACCTCTCCTATGCCAGCCCCACCGGCATGATGGCGCTGTATGGCGGCTGGACCGGGCTGGACTTTGCCTCGCTCGACCCTGACACGCCTTTGCAGGCGGTGGAGAACGACAGCCTGCGCACCACGCTCGAATCGCTGGCCGCCGACGGCAAGGAATGGACGGTGCGCGAGGTGATCCGTCAACGTTCCATCGGTGGCCTGGGCCCGGTGCTGGTCGGTGGCCCCGAAAAGGTGGCCGACGAGCTCGAGCGCTGGGTGGATGTCGGCGGTGTGGACGGTTTCAACCTGGCCTATGCCATCACCCCTGCCTCGACCACCGATTTCATCGACTTCGTGGTGCCCGAGCTGCGCAAGCGCGGCCGCGTGCAGACCTCCTATGCCCAGGGCACGCTGCGCGAGAAGCTGCTGGGCGACAAGGACGGCAAGACCCGCGAATCCCACCCGGCCACGCACTGGCGCCGACATTACATCGGCAAAGAGAGCGTGGCCGACGCCAGCCGGCCGGCGGCGTCCTGGGCCTGAGCGCTGAAAAGAGGCACACCATGTCCAGCGTCCCATCGACCCCAGAACGGCCGCTCCAGGCAGCAGGCCCGGTGCTTGAATTGCAAGGCATCGACCTGTCCTTTGGCGGCATCCATGCCCTGCACGGCATCGACCTGAGCGTGGCGGCGGGCGAGATCCGCGCCATCATCGGCCCCAACGGCGCTGGCAAGAGTTCGCTGGTCAATGTGATCAGCGGCCTGTACCGGCCCAGCCGCGGCCAGGTCTGGCTGGGCGGGCAGCCCTATGCCCATGTGCCCACGGCGCGTCTGGCCCAGTTGGGCGTGGCGCGCACCTTCCAGAACCTGGCCCTGTTCCGCGGCTTGAGCGTGCGCGACAACATCGCCCTGGGCCGGGTGGAGCACACCCGCTCCACCGTGGCCGAACAGTTGCTGGGCATCGGCCGGGCCCGTCGCGAGTGGGTCGATGCCCGTGAACGCGCCGCCGAGGTGATTGACTTCTTCGGCCTGGGCGAGATCCAGCAACGCCTGGCCGGCACCCTGTCCTATGGTCAGCAGAAGCGGGTCGAATTGGCCCGGGCCCTGGTGGCCCGCCCGCAATTGTTGTTGCTCGACGAGCCGCTGGCCGGCATGACCGTGAGCGAGAAGGGTCACATGGCCCAGTTGATCCGCGCTGCCCGCGACAGATGGGGCACCACCATCGTGCTGATCGAACACGACATCGGCATCGTGCTCGGCCTGTCCGACCGTGTGGCGGTGCTGGACTACGGCCGCAAGATCGCTGACGGCACGCCAGCCGAGGTCAGCGCCGACCCCGCCGTGATCGACGCCTACCTCGGCGTGGCCCACGAAGGCGACGAGCCCGATGTTCCAGCCTCCGAACTGCCCTTGGCGGAGGCCGCGTGATGGAAGCCTTCGACTTCTCCTTCTTTGTCGAGGTGCTGATCGGCGGCCTGCTGTCGGGCGTGATGTATTCGCTGGTGGCCATCGGCTTCGTGCTGATCTACAAGACCTCGGGCGTGCTCAACTTCGCCCAGGGCGCCCAGTTGCTGTTCGCCGCGCTGACCTTTGTCAGCCTGACCGAGCGTGGTGTGCCGATCGTGCTGGCCCTGCTGATCACCTTTGTCGTGATGCTGCTGCTGGGCCTGCTGATCGAACGGGCCGTGCTGCGGCCCCTGGTCAACCAGCCGCCCATCACGCTGTTCATGGCCACGCTGGGCCTGTCCTATGTCATCGAGGGCGTGGCCCAGTTGCTCTGGGGCACCCAGGTGCATGAGCTCAAGCTGGGCATTGCCGACGAGCCGCTCGAATTCGCCGGGGTGCTGGTCTCCAGTTTCGACCTGTTCGCGGCGGGCACGGCGGCGGTGATGGTGGCCCTGCTGTCGGCCTTCTTCCGCTACACCCACATCGGCCTTGGCTTCCGCGCCGTGGCCGACGACACCTTCGCGGCCCTGGCCGTGGGCCTGCGCCTGCCCCGCATCTGGGCGGCGGTGTGGGCCGCGGCCGGCGTGATCGCCTTGGTGGCCGGCCTGCTCTGGGGGGCTCGCCTGGGCGTGCAGTTCTCGCTGTCGCTGGTGGTGCTCAAGGCCTTGCCGGTGCTGGTGCTGGGCGGCTTCGACTCGATCCTGGGCGCCATCGTCGGCGGTCTGATCGTGGGTGCACTGGAGAAGCTGGCCGAGGTCTACCTGGGTCCCTTTGTGGGCGGCGGCATCGAAGGGTGGTTTGCCTATGTGGCCGCACTGGCCTTCCTGCTGGTCAAACCGGGGGGGCTGTTCGGCCAACGCCTGGTCGAAAGGGCTTGATCCATGAACACCGCTGTCACTTCTTCCACCACCGTCAGCCGTCGGCTCGTCACGCTGCCCGACCTGTCCCGCTGGCCGGTGTGGGGCACGCCGCTGGCCGGCCTGATCGTCGCCTACGGACTGGTCCCTTGGCTGGCCAGCGACTACTGGTTCGACGCCATCCTGACCCCCTTTCTGGCGCTGTCGTTGGCCGCCGTCGGGCTCAATCTGCTGACGGGCTATGCCGGCCAGTTGTCGCTCGGTTCGGCCGCCTTCATGGCCGTGGGGGCCTTTGCCGCCTACAACTTCAACCTTCGGGTGCCGGGCCTGCCCCTGCTGGTCAGCGTGGTCCTGGCCGGCCTGGTGGCCACGCTGGTCGGGGTGGCCTTCGGCCTGCCCAGCCTGCGCCTGCGGGGCTTCTACCTGGCGGTTTCCACGCTGGCAGCCCAGTTCTTCGTGCAATGGGCCCTCACCAAGTTCGGCTGGTTCAGCAACGACAACGCCTCGGGCGTGATCGATGCGCCGCGTCTGGTCGTGGCTGGACTGGCCTTCGATACACCGGTGCTGCGCTATGTGTTTGCCTTGTCCATCGTCAGCGTGTTGACGGCCCTGGTCTGGCGTCTGGTGCACACCCCGACCGGGCACCACTTCATCGCCATCCGCGACAACGAACTGGCTGCACGCGTCACCGGCGTGCCGGTGCTGCGCACCAAGCTGCTGGCCTTCGCGATCTCCTCCTTCGTGATCGGTGTGGCCGGCGTGCTGTGGGGCTTCGTCTACCTGCGCACGGTGGAGCCTGCGGGCTTCAACCTCGACCGCTCGTTCCAGATCCTGTTCATCATCATCATCGGCGGCCTGGCCACCATCCGGGGGGCCTTCCTGGGGGCGGCACTGATCGTGGTGTTTCCGTTGCTGCTGTCGCGCCTGGGGCAGTTCCTGTTCGGCGCCTGGTTCGACTCGGGCGTGCTGGACCTGAGCCAGCGCATCGTGCTGGGCCTGGCGATCGTGGGCTTTCTGATTGCCGAGCCCCAGGGCCTGGTGGCCTTGTGGACCCGGATCCAGGCCCGCATCCAGCGCCTGCTGGCGCGCCGCACCCAGGCCCCGGCCCGCGCTCTGCCATGAAGCTGTCGCGCCGCCCCGGTCCCACTGTCATCCCATTGCTGTTTTCTTCATCCAACCCAAGGAGTTCCGTTCTCATGTCCATCCGCAAATCCCTCAAGCTGGCGCTGCTCGCGGGCGCCCTGGCGCTGGGCGCCGTCACCCAGGTGCAGGCCCAGCAGCAAGAGCAGTTCTTTCCGCTGCAGAGCTACCGCGTCGGCCCCTACGCCGCAGGCGGCACCGGCTTCTTCGGTGGCTTCATCGACTACCTCAACCTGGTCAACACCCGTGACGGCGGTGTCGGCGGTGTCAAGCTGACCTGGGAGGAGGGCGAGACCCAGTACGAGGTGGAGCGCGGCGTCGAGGTCTATGAACGGCTCAAGACCCATCCGGGCATCGCCACCTGGAACCCGCTGTCGGTCGGCATTGCCTATGCCCTGCTCGACCGGGTCACGGCTGACAAGGTGCCCCTGATCACCATCAACCATGGCCGCACCGACACCACCGACGGCCGTGTGTTCAAGTACATCTTCCCGCTGCTGCTCAACCCGTACAGCGAGACCTCGGGCATCGTCAACTACATCGGCTCCAAGGAAGGCGGCCTGGACAAGCTCAAGGGCAAGAAGATTGTGGTGCTCTACCACGGCTCGCCCTATGGCAAGGAGACCATTCCCATCTATGAGCTGCTGGCCAAGCAGTACGGCTTCACGGTGCAGCAGATCGAAGTGCCGCACCCGGGCAACGAGCAGCAGTCGCAGTGGCTTTCCATCCGCCGCGCCAAGCCCGACTACGTGGTGTTGCGCGGCTGGGGCGTGATGAACCCGGTGGCGCTGAAGACGGCCCAGAAGGTGGGCTTCCCGGCGGACCACATCGTGGGCAACGTCTGGTCCAACTCCGAGGAGGATGTGATCCCGGCGGGCGACGCCGCCAAGGGCTATGTGGCCATCACCACCGTGGCCGCCGGCGCTCAATACCCGGTGATCCAGGACATCACCAAGCTGCTCTATGACCAGGGCAAGGGCAATCTGCAGGACCACAAGCGCATCGGCAGCGTCTATCACAACCTGGGCGTGCTCAACGGCATCCTGAATGTCGAGGCGATCCGCATCGCCCAGGCCAAGTTCGGCAAGCGCACCCTCACCGGCGACGAAGTGCGCTGGGGTCTGGAGAACCTGAAGATCGACCAGGCCCGCGCCGCTGCCTTGGGCGCCAAGGGATTGTTCCATTCCATCAACGTGAGCTGGGACAACCACGAAGGTGATGGTCTGGTGGCCTTCCAGCAGTGGGATGGCAGCAAGTGGAACGTCGTGTCCGATTGGATCGCGCCGGACTGGAAGCTGCTGCGTCCCATCATCGAAAAGTCTTCCCTGGCCTATGCCAAGGAAAAGAACCTGAAGGTTCGCAAGAGCATCGACGACTGACCCCAGAGGTGGCCTCATGACCCGAATTCATACACCGAGCATTCTGGGTGCCGAGTACGAGGCCATTGCGGCCAAGTACCGCCCCATTTTTGACCGCATCCGTGCCACGGCCCTGCAGCGGGAACAAGACCGCGAGCTGGGTGCCGAACCCATCCGCTGGCTCAAGGAGGCGCGCTTCGGCGCCCTGCGCGTGCCCGTGGCCTTCGGTGGCGACGGCGCCACGCTGCCCCAGTTGTTCCAGATCCTGGTGGAGCTGTCGGAGGCCGACTCCAACATCACCCAGGCACTGCGCGGGCACTTCGCCTTCGTCGAAGATCGCCTCAATGCGCCGCGCGATGCGGCCAACGAGGTGTGGCTGCGCCGTTTTGCAGACGGCGACCTGGCCGGCAATGCCTGGACCGAGGTGGGCGACGTGGCCATCGGCGATGTCATCACCCGCGTCTCGCAGAAGGACGGCCGTTGGGTGGTCAACGGGCGCAAGTTCTACAGCACCGGCAGCATCTTTGCCGACTGGGTCGACCTGTACGCCCGCCGTGACGGCGACAACCTTGACGTGATCGCGGCGGTGCGGGCGCGCCAGCCCGGCGTGACGCATAAGGACGACTGGGACGGCTTCGGCCAGCGCACCACCGGCAGCGGCACCTCGATCTACGAGAACGCCGAGGTGGACGAGGAGAACATCTTCCCCTTCTCCAGCCGGTTCAAGTACCAGACGGCCTTCTACCAACTGTTCCACCTTTCCACCCTGGCCGGCATCGCCCACGCCATCACGCGCGATGCCGCGCAGCAGGTGCGCGATCGTCGCCGCATCTTCAGCACCGGCAACGCCGCCTCGGTGGCGCAGGACGTGCAGGTGCAGCAGGTGGTGGGTGAGGTGTCTGCTGCGGCCTACGCCGCCGAGGCCACGGCCGTGCGCGCTGCCTTCGCCGCCCAGCGGGCTTACGACACGCACTGGGCCGGCCATGCCGAAGCCGAGCGTCAGGCCAACATCGAGGCTGAGCTCGAATCGGCCCAGGGCCAGGTGGTGATCTCCGACCTGGTGCTGCGGGCGGCCACCCAGTTCTTCAATGCCCTGGGCGCCTCGGCGGCCAGCAGCAGCAAGTCGCTGGACCGCCATTGGCGCAATGCCCGCACCGTGGCCTCGCACAACCCCTTGATCTACAAGGCCCGCATCATCGGCGACTGGACCATCAATGGCACCGAGCCACCCTATGTCTGGCAGATCGGCGCCGGCCCGGTGAAGGCTGCCCAGCCTGCAACCGCCCAGGCGGCCTGAAGGGGGCGAGCATGAGTGATTCGACACCGCTGCTCAGCATCGACTCCGTCGAGGTGACCTACCAGAACGCCATCGTGGCCTTGCACGATGTCAGCCTGTCCGTGCGTGCCGGCGAAATCCATGCCTTGCTCGGCGCCAATGGGGCGGGAAAATCCACCACGCTGAAGGCGGTGTCGAACCTGTTGCCGGCCCAGCGGGGGCAGGTCACGGCAGGTCGCATTCATTTCGAAGGCCGTGACGTGTCGGGGCTGAACCCGTCGCAATTGGTGCGCCAGGGACTGGTCCAGGTGCTGGAGGGGCGGCATTGCTTCCCCAGCCTGTCGATCGAGGAGAACCTGATCACCGGCGCCCTGGGACGCGGTGCCCGGTCGTCCGAGATCGCTGCCGATCTGGCGCGGGTATATGCGATCTTTCCCAAACTCAAGGCCTTGCGGCGCAGCCCGGCGGGCCTGACCTCGGGTGGCGAGCAGCAGATGGCGGTGATCGGTCGGGCCTTGCTGGCGCGACCCCGTCTGCTGGTGCTTGATGAGCCCTCAATGGGCCTGGCCCCGCTGGTGGTGCAGGACATCTTCCATCAGCTGCGCCGGCTCAACCAGACCGAGGGCCTGAGCATCCTGGTGGCCGAGCAGAACTCGGCCGTGGCCCTGCAGTACGCCGACCGCGCCACCGTGCTCGATGCCGGCAGCACGGTGCTGAGCGGCCTGGCGTCGGACCTGCGTCAGCGCCAGGACATCCAGCATTTCTATTTCGGTCAGAGCGTGGCCGAGGCGGCATGAGCCTGACCCGCTCCGTGGCGCAGCCATGTCGGACCAGCCCCCGCAGCGTGCCGCTGCGAAGTGGCTTTTTTCAGTGAATTCAATACGCATCATGTCCCAATCCTTTTCCGTGGCCCTGCCCACCGATGTGCTGGTCCAGTCCCTGGTCAAGCTGTTTGCCGAGAGCGCCGTCGAACGTGACGCCCGCGGCGGCACGCCCAAGGCCGAGCGTGACGAACTGCGCCGCAGCGGGCTGCTGGCGCTGTCCATTCCCAAGGCTTACGGCGGCCAGGGCGCCAGTTGGGCCACCGTGCTGGACACGGTGCGCCAGTTCGCCCGGGTCGACAGCTCGATCGCCCATGTCTACGGCTTTCACCACCTGCTGCTGGCCACGGTGCGCCTGTTTTCCCGGCCCGATCAGTGGGAGCCCTGGTACGAGCAGACGGCGCGCAACAACTGGTTCTGGGGCAATGCGCTCAACCCCTTGGATGACCGCACCACGGTCCGCCGCTTCGGTGATTGGTATGAGTTTTCGGGCAAGAAGAGCTTCTGTTCTGGCGCGCTCGATTCCGAGATCCTGGTCGCCTCCGGGCTGGATGAACATAGCCGCAAACTGCTGATTGCCGCCATCCCCACGGCCCGCGCCGGCATCACCCTCAACGACGACTGGAACAGCTTCGGGCAACGCCAGACGGACAGCGGCAGCGCCTTGTTCGAGAAGGTGCGGGTGGAGGACAACGAGCTCTTGCTGCACCCTGGTCCCTTGTCCACGCCGCGCTCGGCTCTGCGCCCGCTGCTGGCCCAGTTGATCTTCGTGCACATGTTCCTGGGGCTGGCCGAGGGGGCGTTTGCCGAGGCGCGCCACTACACGCTCAACGAGTCGCGCCCCTGGTTCAAATCGAATGCGGCCCGCGCCAGCAAAGACCCCTACACCCTGGCCCACTATGGCGAGTTCCAGGTCGGCCTGGAAAGCGTGCGCCTGCTGACCCGGCATGCCGTCGCCCAGTTCGACGAAGCCTGGGAGCAGGGCGATGCCCTCGATGCCGAAGGCCGCGGGCGGGTGGCCATCGCCGTCGCCACGGCCAAGGTGGCGTCGACCCGGGTGGGCCTGGAGGTGGCCAGCCGTCTGTTCGAGACCACGGGGGCCCGAGCCACCCACGGTGCGCTGCGCTTCGACCGTTTCTGGCGCAACCTGCGCGTGCAGACATTGCATGACCCGGTGGACTACAAGCTGCAGGAGATCGGTGACTGGGTGCTCAATGGCGATCTGCCCCAGCCCTCCTTCTATTCCTGATCGAGCACGGCCATGGCAACCCTTCCCGTCTGGCCCCCACCCCAGGGCAGCAGCAATACCGACCACGAGGTGGTCGACTGGATCTTCGAAGACCCACGCTCCAAGGCCTTGCTGGCTGAGGTCGAGCAGGTGGCGCCCAGCGATGCCAGCGTGCTGATCACTGGCGAGACTGGCACCGGCAAGGAGCTGATCGCCCGTCGCATCCACAGCCGCAGCCCGCGCCGCCATGGCCCCTTCGTGGTGGTGAGCTGCGGCGCCTTCTCCGACACGCTGGTGGATGCCGAACTGTTCGGACACGAGAACGGCGCCTTTGCCGGCGCTTTCGGTTCGCAGCCCGGCTGGTTCGAGGAGGCGCACGGCGGCACCATCTTCCTCGACGAAGTGAACGACCTGCCGCTGTCGGTGCAGAACAAGCTGCTGCGTGTGCTGCAGGAGCGCGAGATCGTGCGCCTGGGCGGGCGCAAGCCGATCCCGGTCGATCTGCGCATCCTGGCCGCCACCACCGTCGACCTGCAGGAACTGGTGGAGCAGAAGCGCTTCCGCAAGGATCTGTACTACCGCCTCAACGTGGTCAGCCTCAACGTGCTCACGCTCAAGGATCGGCCCGGCGACATCGTGCCTCTGGCGCGTTATTTCATCGACCACTACAGCCGCCGGCTGGGGTACCCACGGGCCACCCTGAGCCCCGAGGCCGAGCGCCTGCTGGTCGAGTGCTCGTGGAGCGGCAACGTGCGCGAGCTGGAGAACGTGATCCACCGGACGCTGCTGCTCAGCGAGGGGAGTGAGCTCGACGCCGGCAGCCTGCGCCTGGCCCACCGCAGCCCGGCGCCGCCAGTCGAGCCTGCCCCGGCTCCAGCCCAGGCCCACATCCCCGAGCTGCGGGAACGCCAGCAGGAAGCCTCTCGGCTGCAAGGCGCGATACGCCAGCTGTGCGAGACCGGCGTGCTCGACATCTACCAAGTGGTCGAGGACGCGCTGTTCCGCGAGGTCTTCCGCTACTGCCACTACAGCCAGAGCGATGCGGCCCGCGTCCTCGGCGTGAGCCGCAACATCGTGCGGGCCCGCCTGATCCGGCTGGGGGAGGTCGGCGGGCCGCGCAAAACCCTGGAATCCGATGACGATTCCTTGAAGGACGACACATGAGTTTGAACATCTTCTGGTTCCTGCCCACCTCGGGCGACACCCGCTACCTCGGCAAATCCGATTTCGGTCGGGCACCCACGGCGGCCTACCTGCGCCAGATCGCCGTCACCGCCGAGAACCTGGGCTACGACGGCCTGCTGATCCCCACCGGCAGCTCCTGCCTTGATCCCTGGGTGGTGGCCGCCGGACTGGCCCCGGTGACCCAGCGCATCAAGTTGCTGGTGGCCCTGCGCACCTCGCTCGGCAACCCCACCGCCTCGGCCCGCCAGGCCGCCTCGCTGGATCAGGCCCTGGGCCCGGGTCGGCTGCTGCTCAATGTGGTGCCCGGCGGCGACGCGGCCGAACTTGAGGCCGATGGCATCTTCTATGACCACGACGCCCGCTATGCGGCCGGTGACGAGTTCCTCACCATCTGGCGCCGCGTGCTGCAGGGTGAGCAGGTGGACTTTGAGGGCCGCTACCTGCGCGTGCGCGGGGCTCGCAACTTCCATGCGCCAATCAGCCAACCCCACCCGGCCCTCTACTTCGGCGGCTCCTCGCCGGCGGCCCACGAGTTGGCTGCCAAGCACGTGGACGCCTACCTCAGTTGGGGCGAGCCGCCGGCCGCCGTGGCCGAGAAGATCGCTGACGTGCGCGAGCGTGCCGCGCGCCACGGCCGCACGGTGCGCTTCGGTGTGCGCCTGCATGTCATCGTGCGCGAGACCAGCGCCGAGGCCTGGGCGGCAGCCGACCGTCTGATCAGCCACCTCAGCGATGAAGACATCGCCGCCGCCCAGCGCAACTACACCAGCATGGACTCGGTGGGCCAGCGCCGCATGGCCGAGTTGCATGGCGGGCGCCGCGACCGGCTGGTGGTGGGGCCCAACCTGTGGGCCGGCGTGGGCCTGGTGCGCGGCGGTGCGGGCACGGCCCTGGTGGGCAACCCGCAGGAGGTGCTGGCGCGATTGCAGGAGTACGCCGACCTGGGCGTGGACAGCTTTGTGCTGTCGGGCTACCCCCACCTCGAAGAGGCGATCCGCTTTGCCGAGCTGGTGTTCCCGTTGCTGCCCGGGAAGGTGCCGGTGACGGTGCGGGATCGGGCGGTGACTGGGGGCGTGTTTGACAACCGAGCTCAGGGCGGGGCCGTGGTGGCGGCTCAGGCTGAAAGAGGTGCCGCATGAGTCAGCAAGACAAGGTTCAGCAATCCCTGCGGGGCACCGACCGCGTGCATGCCAGCGGCCACCGCATCATCGACATGCGCTGCCGGCCAGCCTATCTGCACGACTTCTTCGGCAAGACGCCGGACTCTCCGGGCGAGGCCGTGGCGCGTTGGCTCAACCGGCGCGTCGGCACCCGGGGCGACGATGCCCACTTTGTGCGCTCGCGTACGCCGCAGGGCTTTCTTGACGAGGTGTGCGACGCTGGCCTGGCCCAGGCGGTGGTGGTCGGGCGCCACACGCCCGGCCAGCACCTGCCCAACGACACCATCCACAGCATCGTGCACGGCCACCCCGAGCTGATCGGCATCGGTGCGGTGGACCCGGTACTGCAAGGTACCGAGGCGGCCTTGGCCGAGGTGGATCGGGTCGTGCGCGGCCTGGGTCTGGCCGGCATCGACCTGGAGCCGGGCTTCGGCGAGCCGGCCCGTCACCCCGACGATCCGGTGTATTTCCCGGTCTACGATCTGGCCCAGCAGCTTGGTGTGCCCGTGTTCCTGATGAGCGGGCCCACCACCCCCGACCTGCGCTACAACGACCCGGCGCCGCTGGCCCGTGTCGCCCAGGCCTTTCCGCGCCTGCCGCTGGTGGTCTACCACGGTTACTGGCCCCAGGTGCAGCAGGCCATCGGGGTGGCCTTCCGCTACGACAACGTCTTTCTGGTGCCCGACATGTACCTGTTCCAGCCCGGCAGCCAAGCCTATGTCGAGGCAGCCAACGGCTTTCTGGGCGATCAACTGCTGTTCGGCTCGTCCTACCCTTTCCGGCCGATTGGCCAGAGCGTGGAGGATTTTCTGGCACTGGGTTTCAAGTCCTCGGTGCTTGAGCGCTTGTTGTATGGCAACGCGGCGCGCCTGCTAGGACTGGTCTGAGTGGGACCGGTGCAGCGAGGGCTCCAGCCTGCTCAAGGCTCTGTGATTTGACCTCCCGGCGCAATGCTTCCACTTGGCGATCGGGCTCATTGCGCCACAGGTTGTGCGGGCGCTCGTGTGACGGAATCGGGTTAACCGCTGAGGTGTGCCAGGACGTACCTGTCGCTGGCCAGGCGTGACGAGGCTGGCCCATGTCTCTGATTGGGTGGCGAAATTCCGTTGTTGCCTGCACGCTGGTCAGCAAATTGCTGATGTTTGAATGACATTCTGTTGATTTTCGATTTCGGAGTTTTTGTGCATATTGATAGTTGAAATCCGATGGCGCATTTTGGTTTTCTTCTCTTATTCTTTCAATCAATGCGGCCCCCATTGAGAATGGAAGTATTTGGAGTTTGCTGGATTGGTTGATCCAGCCGCTTGCAGGTGGCTGTGCTGAGTGAGCCAGCGGAGCGTCTTGGTGGTGCTTGGCCTCGTCAAGGGAGGCTATGCATTGGGCGGGGATTTATTGTGTTGCACTTAATGGCATTCGGATAATGAGGAATTTATCCGCCAATTGGTTTTTGGTTGCCTTAAATGTTATTTTGATTGCTGAGGTATAAATATCTCTATGTGCGCCAATGGGTAATTTTTGTTGGATTGATTTTGATCAATTTGAATGGTGGTTTTTTCTGCCGCTGACCTAGAAAGGACTTTTCGAATGACTGTCGCTACCCTTGAAAAATCGACCCAGGTGCGTGTGAATTCGAGCGAACCGCTCACGCCGCGCCCACGTCCGCAGCAACCGGCCCATGTGATCCGCGACGATGCTGAAGCGGTGGCGGTGGCGCATCGTCTGGCGGCCGAGTTCAGCAAGGATTCGGCCTTGCGCGACCGGGAAGGCTTTTTGCCTCTGGCCGAACTCGACGCCTATTCGCAAAGCGGCTTGTGGGGCATCACCGTGCCCAAGGCCTACGGCGGTGCCGAGGTCTCATACGCCACCCTGGCCCAAGTGATCCGCATTCTGGCCGAGGGCGATTCCAGCTTGGCCCAGATCACCCAGAATCACCTGGCCCTGGTGTCGCACATTGAGCTGGATGCCACCGAGGCCCAGAAGAAGGAGCTGTTCGCGCTGGTGCTCAGCGGCATCCGTTTCGGCAATGCATTCTCCGAAAAGCACAGCAAGACCGTGGCTGCCTTTGAGACCACCTTCAAGATCGAGGATGACACCGCCGTGGTCAATGGTGAGAAGTTCTACACCACCGGTGCCTTGCTGGCGCATATCGTGCCTATCGTGGCGGTCAGCCCTGAAGGACAGGGGTTCCTGGCATTTGCCGAGCGAGATGCACCTGGCTTGACGGTGATCAACGACTGGTCCAGCTTTGGACAGCGCACCACGGCCTCTGGTTCGATCAAGATCGAGAACGTGCGGGTGCCCGTGAGCCGTCTGGTGCCGGTGGCTGCCTTTGAAAGACCCACGGCGGCCGGTGCGATCTCGCAGATCATCCAGGCTGCCATCGACGGTGGCATCGCCGCCGCCGCGATCAACGAGACCATCAGCTTCGTGCGCGAGCAGTCGCGCCCCTGGATCGACAGCGGCAAAGAGCGTGCTTCGGAAGATCCGTTCACCATCAGCGCCATCGGTGACCTGACACTGCGGCTGCACGCCGGCGAAGCGCTGCTGGCGCGCGCCGGCCATGCGATCGACCGGGCCCTCAAGGACCCGAGCGAAGACACGGTCAATGCGGCCACCTTGGCCACGGCCGAGGCCAAGGTGCTGACCACCGAAGTGGCGATTGCCGCCACCAACAAGCTGTTCGAGCTGGCCGGCACCCGTTCCACCCTGGCCGTGCACAACCTGGACCGCCACTGGCGCAACGCCCGCGCCCACACCCTGCACGACCCGGTGCGCTGGAAGTATTTCCACCTGGGTAACTTCGCACTCAATGGCGTGCATGCCCCACGTCATCCCTGGAACTGATGCTGGAGCACTCAGCACATGGGCAAGATCATCCGCTTCAACGCGTTCGAGATGAATTGCGTGGGGCACCAGTCGCCGGGCCTGTGGGCCCATCCGCGGGACCGGTCCTGGCAATACAAGGATCTGGATTACTGGCAGGACCTGGCGAGGGTGCTCGAAAAGGGCATCTTTGACGGCATCTTCATCGCCGACGTGATCGGCTACTACGATGTCTACAAGGGCAGCAACCACCATGCTTTGCAGCAGGCCGCTCAAATTCCGGTGAACGACCCGCTGCAACTGGCGGCGCCGATTGCCTTGGCCACCGAGCACCTGGGCATTGGCATCACGGCCTCAACCTCGTTTGAGCACCCATACACCTTTGCCCGTCGGCTCAGCACGGCGGATCACCACACCAAGGGGCGGGTTGGCTGGAACATTGTCACTTCGTATCTCGAAAGCGGGGCCAAGAACATCGGGCAAGGCGGCTTGCGTCGCCATGACAACCGTTACGACGTGGCCAAGGAATACCTGGAGGTGCTCTACAAGCTTTTCGAGGGCAGTTGGGAAGACGATGCCGTGGTGCGCGATCGCGAGCGCCGTATTTTCACTGTGCCCGAGAAAGTGCATGAAATCGGCCACAAGGGCACCTACTTCGATGTGCCTGGCTATCACCTGTGCGAGCCTTCGCCACAGCGCACACCGGTCCTGTACCAGGCTGGGGCCTCTGGGGCCGGCAAGGCTTTTGCCGCCGAGCATGCCGAATGCGTGTTTGTCGCCGCGCCTACCCAGTCGGTATTGAAGCACTATGTCGACGACGTGCGCCAGCGGGCCGCGCTGGCAGGCCGTGATCCGCACAAGGTGCTGATCTACAACCTGGTGACGGTGATCGTTGATGAGACCGATGCCAAGGCCCAGGCCAAGTTTGAAGAGTACAAGCGCTACAGCTCGTATGACGGTGCGCTGGTGTTCCTTTCAGGCTGGAGCGGCATCGATTTTGGGCAGTACGCCCCGACCGAACTGGTGCGCCGTGTCGAGACCAATGCCATCCAGTCGGTGGTGGAACACCTGGCTGGCGGCGACAAGGCCTGGACCATTGAAGAGCTGGCCACCTGGGGCGGTGTCGGTGGACTGGGCCCGGTGTTTGTGGGCTCGCCCACCACTGTGGCCGACATTCTTCAGCAATGGGCAGAGAACACGGACGTGGATGGTTTCAACCTCGCCTATGCCGTGGCGCATGAGACTTTTGCGGACGTGGTGCTGCATCTGGTGCCCGAGTTGCAAAAGCGTGGCGTCTACCCCAAGGCCTATCAACCTGGCACCTTGCGACAGAAACTGTTTGGCGAGGGCGATCGCCTGCCTGCGGAACATCCTGGTGCCCGATACCGTGACATCGAGGCCGTGAAGCAGCGAGAAGTCCTGTTTCGTGGCATCGGCGTGCCGCTTCAGGCGGGGGCGGATGGCGGCTGCCAAGTTGCGGCTCATGCAGTGACGCCTTCCAGATAGGGGCGCATGGACGACTGAAGATCGTCCTGCCAGAAGTGCTGAAGTTCAGCACGACGCTCTTCGCCGTCTACCCTAGTCGGAAATTCCTGTCTGCAAAGGTGCGTACCTTCGTCGACTTCCTCGCCTCGAAAGAGCTGGCCTGCCCGGTTTCTCCGAGACACTGATTTCCAGGAAGACGGCTCCCATGATCCGCTCTGGATCTTCGAGACACCCAAAGGTTTAGTCCCGGCCTTGGTCGAGCGCCTGTCGCGCACCATCAAGTACGAGAACGTCTACTTGCGCGCCTACGATTCGGTCACGATCGAGCACGCCAGACTTTGCCCAGTGCTCATACGCGCATAGATCGTGTGCCAGTTGCCGAATCTCTTCGGTAGGCTGCGCCACTTTCATCCGTGTTCGGCGACGTACAGGATCGCGTTGAGGGCCTGTAGATTCGTCAGGCTGACGTTGCCGCGTTGCTTGGACAAGCACCCTTCTATCAGGGAAAACTGAGCGGCCGTGATCTTCATTCATTCAGTGTTGATGAAGATCGATGCTAACGCAACTAGTGTTGGTAGGCCCTGGTTTATCACCCGTAGATCGCTAGGCGGGTTCTCGAGCGAACATGCCGACGAGCAAGTCGATCAGCCATTGGTGTAGCGCTGAGGATTCCAGCCTCTCGTGCCAGAACAACTCGATCGTACGAGGCGGCGCGACGACCGGCGGTGCCACCCGAATGAGGCCATCCATGCGCACAACCTCCAGTCCCTGGGACCAAGGAAGTATGGCAATCAGGTCGGAGCGACGCACCACTTCGTATGCTGCGCTGTAGTGGCTTACCGTGGCCACCAGGTTGCGTTGC
Source organism: Curvibacter sp. (assembly GCA_019233055.1). Taxonomy (GTDB): domain Bacteria; phylum Pseudomonadota; class Gammaproteobacteria; order Burkholderiales; family Burkholderiaceae_C; genus Curvibacter. The sequence continues at coordinate 2,415 of JAFAMV010000184.1, read as the reverse complement.
AACCCGCGGCTACGTAACAACCGGTCGTAGACCCCACCGTGCTCTGCGGTCAGGCTGACGTCCACGTGGCGCGCCGCCAGGAATTTCTTCAGCGTCATCCTGCGGTCCGTGGCCAGCGGATGGCCGCGGCGCATGAAGCATGCAAAGTCCACGGACCACAGGCGGCGCGAGCGCAGAAAGCCCGGGCGTTGCACGTCGTCGTTGTAGGCGCCGACAGCGAAGTCGGCCTTGCCTTCTGCCAGTGAGGGGCAGAAGTCGACCACGGTGCCAGGCAGGGTGTGGCACTGCATACCTGGCGCCGCTTCTGCCAAGCGCTGCAACAAGCGTGGCGCAACAATGCTTGCCACGTAGTCGGTCATCGTGACGCGGAACTTTCCGTCACTGATTGATGGATCGAAACTCTCCCCCTCCAGCGCACCACGAATCGTATGCAGCGAGCGCGAGAGCGCTCCCCATAACTCCACAGCTCGGCGTGTGGGACGCACACCCGCCCCGTAGCGCACGAAGAGCCGGTCGTCGAAGGTTTCCCGCAGCCGGCGCAGCGAGTTGCTCACTGTCGGCTGTGTGAGTGACAGCTTGTGCGCGGCGCGCGTCACATTGCCTTCGGTCATCAACGCCTCGAAGACCTTGAGCAGGTTGAGATCGGCATTGCGGTAATTCATGATTTACCAGGATCCTTGAATATTCACGCAGTCTATAAATAGGATAAACGATATAAATTTGTTTCTATTGGGTATGACTTCTAAGATCCGGAGCAGAAGCGTATCAAACTGCCCCAGGAAAAAATCCATGACCATGATCTCGGCCCGGATCGAGCGGCTTCCATTTTCTGGATTCCATCGCAAATTGCTGCTCGCGGGCGGACTCGGGTACACCTTCGACGCCATGGATGCGGCAGTGATCGCCTTCGTGTTGCCTGCGCTGCGCACCGCCTGGAATCTGTCGGCAGTGCAACTAGGCATGCTGGCCAGTGCCGGCTTCGTCGGTGCGGTGTTCGGTGCCTTGGCGGCCGGCACGTTGGGCGACCTCATCGGTCGGCGCAAGGTCATGATGTCCGCGTTGGTGCTGTATTGCGTTGCGTCTGCCGCGAGCGCGCTGATCAACGACTGGACATCGTTTGTCAGTTGGCGGATCCTGGCCGGCATCGGTGCAGGCGCCGAGAGCGTCATCATCGCGCCCTACTTGTCTGAGTTCGTTGCTCGCCGCCATCGGGGCATCTTCACTGGAGCGCTTGCAGGCTTCTTCTCGTTCGGCTTCGTTTTGGCGGCGGTACTGGGCTATTTCCTCGTTCCAGCCTCACCGGAGGGTTGGCGCCATGTCATTTTTCTCACCGCTGCACCGGTGGTCATGCTGCTTTGGTGGCGCCGCAGCCTGCCCGAATCACCGCGCTGGCTGGAGAGCCAAAACCGCGTTGCCGAGGCCGAGGCGACGCTCGACGTCATGGAAAGCGACGCCTTGCGCCGTGGTGCCGTTTTACCCGCACTGGATCCCCAGGAGGTTGCCACACTGCCGTCGAGCCGCGAGCGCGGTTCGGCCGCACGCAACTACCGTGCGCTTTTGTCGCGCAAGCTGCGCCGCACCACGATCATGACCTGGCTGATGTGGATGGCGCAGTCTTTCAGCTACTACGCTTTCTTTACCTGGATTCCCACGCTACTGGTGCAGAACGGTATGACGATCACCAAGAGCTTCGGCTTCTCCATCGTGCTCGCCATTGCGCAGATCCCGGGCTATTTCTCCGCTGCCTGGCTCAACGAGCGCATAGGCCGGCAGTCAGTGATCGTCTGCTACATGCTGCTGGGCGGTTGTGCCGCGATCAGCATGGCCTATGCCCACGGCGACAGTCGGATCATGGTGGCGGGTGTACTGCTCTCATTCTTCATGAACGGCGCCTATGCGGGCCTGTATGCCTACACGCCGGAGTTGTTCCCGACCCATGTGCGCGTCACCGGCGGCGGGCTGGCTTCGACCATGAGCCGACTGGGTGGCGTCGCCGCCCCCGTGCTGGTGGGCATGGTCTCTGCCAGCTTCGGCTTCGGAGGGGTATTCGTCATGACAACAGCTGTGCTGATGTGCGGCGCGGCCGCCGTGCTCATCCTCGGAGTACCCACCAAGGGGCGTTCGCTCGAAGCCATCACGGCCGACGAGTAGGCCCACTAGAGACGACACCCAACACAACACCCACGAGACCGCCATGCAAATCGTTCCTTCCTGCGAGAACCCCGACCCCTCCGAAATCGCGAGTCGCCTGGCGACGGTCCAGGCCGAGATGGCGCGGCAGAACCTGGACTTCTATCTCTGCCACGATCCGTCGAACGTCTTCTACCTGACGAACTTCAAGAACTTCGTCCATGAGCGGCCGTTCATCTTGCTGGTGCCGGGCAGCGGCACGCCGATCTTTCTCATTCCAAAGCT
>JAFAMV010000040.1 GCA_019233055.1 Curvibacter sp. | reverse complement strand
CCGCAGCGTCGACGAGGTGGAGGCCGGCAGCACCCTGGCCGACCAGGTCGGCCAGACCATCGAGTCGGTGGTCAGCCAGGTGCGCCACGTCACCACCCTGGTCGGCGAGATCAGCGCCGCCAGCCACGAACAGACCGCCGGCATCGGGCAGATCAACGACGCCATCGGCCGCCTGGACATCAACACCCAGCACAATGCCTCGCTGGTCGAGACGACCGCCGCGACGGCCCAGGAACTGAACCATCAGGCCCATCAGTTGAGCGAGGCCGTCGCCCATTTCCAACTCGACCACAGCCTCGGCCCCGGATCAGGCGCCCTCGCCGCACAGGCCCCGAGGCCGCACCGGAGAAGCGCCCCCTCGTCGTCGGCCCGACTGGCCGAAGCCCTTCTGGGCCAATGATTGCGCGCTGATGGCCGGGTACCCTGAGCGGTCGATCGCAGCGGCCTGCCCCATGGCCATCCCAGGCGCCTGCTCGCGGCTCCCGCAGCTGTAAGCAAGTGTTATCCATATTCGGGGCAACGTCTTTGAGATCCCGGAACAATGCCCCTAACATGTGCATGAATGTAGCTTTCGCTACATGGCATCGATCAGCCCCGGTACGCCACAAGCCAGCCAGAAGGGCAAGTCAGTTTTGTTGACAGGGAGGTGAATGATGAAGTTCCTAGAACGCTTGCGCACCAGGACCAAGCTGGCCCTGGCCTTTTCCATCGTGCTGCTGCTCATGGTGGCGGCGGGTGTCACGAGCCTGAGCCAGGCTTCGCGCATCAATGCCAGCACGGTCGACATCGCCGAGAACTGGCTGCCGAGCATCAATCTGCTGGGCGATCTCAAGGACCAGATGAATTCGGTCCGGCGGACCGAATTCCGGCATCTGCTGGAGACCGACCCGGCCCAGAAGGAAGCGATGCAGAAGGTCATCGAAGGCACCGAAGCCAAGTTCCAGAACCTGATGGCGCAGTACCGCCCCCTGGTGGCCTCGCCGGCGGAACAGCAGCTCTTCGACCGCATCGAAAGCGCATGGCAGCGCTATGCACAGGGCATCCCCGGGATCCTGACGCTGTCCAGCCAGGGCGAGGCCGGTGTGGCGCAGGCCAAGGCCATGGCCTTCGGCGACGGGCTGAAGGACTACAACGAGCTCAGCGGCCTGATCGAGCAGGACATCGCCCTGAACCGCGAAGGTGCTCGCGATGCCGTCAACCAGGCAGAGCAGTATTTCAACCACGCCAAGGCCTTCCTGCTCGGTTTTGTGGGCCTCTCGCTGCTGGCCAGTGCCGGTCTGGGGGTGGTCCTGACCCGCTCGGTGACCCGCCCCCTGGGCGCAGAACCCGGTGAGATCAACGAGATGATGGCGCGCCTGGCCGAAGGCGATCTGCGGGCCATTGCCATGCCCGAGGCGGCTTCCCGGCGCAGCGTGGTGGCGGCCGTGATCCAGCTGCAGGAGCAGCTGGCCGATTCGCTCACACGGGTCCGCCGGGCCAGCGATGCCGTGGCCACCGCCACCGAACAGATCGCCCAGGGCAATGCCGACCTGGCCTCACGCACCGAGGAACAGGCCTCCGGCCTGCAGCAGACCGCAGCGGCCATCGAGCAGCTCACCGCTGCGGTCCAGGGCAGCGCCGAACACGCCCGCCAGGCCGACCTGCTGGCCCGCAAGGCCTCCGACGTGGCCGCCGACGGCGGCCAGGCCGTGCAGAACATGGTGCAGACCATGGGCCGCATCCAGACCTCCAGCCGGCGCATCGCCGACATCATCGGCGTCATCGACGGCATCGCCTTCCAGACCAACATCCTGGCCCTCAACGCCGCTGTCGAGGCCGCACGCGCCGGCGAGCAGGGCCGTGGCTTCGCCGTCGTGGCCGCCGAGGTGCGCAGCCTGGCCAGCCGCAGCGCCGAGGCCGCACGCGAGATCAAGGGCCTGATCGGCCGCAGCGTCGACGAGGTGGAGGCCGGCAGCACCCTGGCCGACCAGGTCGGCCAGACCATCGAGTCGGTGGTCAGCCAGGTGCGCCATGTCACCACCCTGGTCGGCGAGATCAGCGCCGCCAGCCACGAGCAGACCGCCGGCATCGGGCAGATCAACGACGCCATCGGCCGCCTGGACACCAACACCCAGCACAATGCCTCGCTGGTCGAAGAGACCGCCTCGGCCGCACAAAGCCTGAACCTGCAGGCGCAGTCGATGAGCACGGCCGTGGCCTATTTCCAGCTGGATGGCGGAACCGCCGGCGGCGTCGGCGCCGGCCTGCGCCAGTCACCGCTGCTGCGGGTGGTGGGCGGCCAATCCTCCACGCCCGGCACGCAAGCGCGCCTGGGCACCTGAGCCCGGGCCGGGCGGGGCGTGCCCGGCCGGCGCTCATGCGTTTTTGAAGGAAGGATCAAGCCAAATCTTCGTTCCCCGGCGCGGGCAAGGCAGGAACAATCGCTGCTCGTTGATCCGCATCCGGAGGGGCAACCGCCCCCTGGCGGCCCCGGTGCTGCGGCTCATCTTCAAGGAGCCCGGTGCATGAATCAAACCCTGAGTCTGGACGTGGCGTCGGCATCGGATCCACCGGTGCCGATGTCGCGTGTGCACGCCCTGCCGCTGCTGCGCCGGCTGGGGCGCCCCCTGCAGGCGCTGCTGTTCCCGCTGGCCCTGCTGCTGTTGTGGGCCCTGGCGGCGCGCCAGGGCTGGATCGCCCCCCAGGTGTTGCCGGCCCCCGAGGCCGTGGCCGCCACCCTGTGGGATCTGCTGCACAGCGGCGAACTGCTGGACAACCTCTGGATCAGTGCCCAGCGCGTGTTCTGGGGCTTTGCCGCCGGCGCCTCCGCAGGCCTGCTGCTGGGTGTCGGCATGGGCCTGTCACCGCGCTTCAAGGACTATGTGCACCCGCTGTTCAAGGCCTTCAGCCAGGTGCCCGTGCTGGGCTGGCTGCCGCTGCTGATGCTGCTGGTGGGCATCGACGAGGCCCTGAAGATCATCCTGGTGGCCAAGGCCGCCGCGGTGCCGGTGGCGCTCAACACCAGCCAGGGCATGGCCCATGTGCCGGCACGCTATGTCGAGGTGGCCCGCGTGTTCGGCTTCACGCGGTGGCAGCTGCTGCGCCGGGTGGTGTTCCCGGCGGCGGCGGCGCCGATCTGGAACGGCCTGCGGCTGGGCTTCACCAACGCCTGGCTGGCCCTGGTGGTGGTCGAACTGCTGGCCTCGTCCGAAGGGCTGGGCTTCATGATCGTCTATGGGCGCCAGCTGTTCCAGCTCGACGTGGTGATGGCGGCGGTCATCGTGGTCGGCGCGGTCGGCTTCGTGCTGGACCGCCTGCTCGGCCTCATCGAGGCCCGGCTGCTGCGCTGGCGGCGCGCGGCCTTCTGAGCCCCCCCCGGAGCCCCCGATCATGCCTCGCGCATCCCTGCCCTCCCTCGCCCTGCGCCTGCGGCCTGCCCTGCGCGGGGCCGCCCTGCCCGCCCTGCTGCTCGCCCTGTGGTGGGCCGCCTTGCACTGGCACTGGACCCGCTCGCCGCTGCTGGTGCCGATCGACCAGGTCTGGCAGACCGCCGTCGCGCAATCCACCAGCGGGGAACTCTGGCGCGCCCTGGGGGCCAGCCTGTGGCGGGACCTGCTGGGCTTCGCCCTGGGGGCCGGCGCCGGCCTGGCCTTCGGCTCGGCGCTGGGCCTGTCGCGCCGGTTCGAGCGCCTGATCGGTCCGAGCTTCCACACCCTCAAGCAGATCTCCCTGTTTGCCTGGATCCCGCTGCTGTCGGTCTGGTTCGGCCTGGGCGATGCGGCCAAGGTGGTGTTCCTGTCGCTGGCCGCCTTCTTCCCGGTGGTGCTCAACACCTTCGAGGGCATCCGCAGCGTGCCGGCGGACCTGGTGGAGGTGGGACGGGTGTTCGGCTTCTCGCGCTGGCAGATGCTGCGCCGCGTGGTCTGGCCGGCCGCCCTGCCCTCGGTGTTTGCCGGCATCCACCTGGGGCTGATCTATGCCTGGCTGGCCACCCTGGGTGCCGAATA
>JAFAMV010000240.1 GCA_019233055.1 Curvibacter sp. | reverse complement strand
TGGGATCCTTTCAGTCGCCTGTTCGAAAGGCTCCATGGTAAGCGCGATGGACTGGGGGCTCAGATCGTGATACCGCCATCGACCGCATAGGCCTGCCCGGTGACGAAGGCCGAGTCATCGCTGGCCAGAAACACCACCAGCGGGGCGATCTCCTGCGGCTGGGCCAGCCGCCCCATGGGCTGGCGGGCGATGAAGGCCTGCCGAGCCGCCTCCGGGTCATCGAAGGCCCGGAGGCGATCCTGCAGCGAGGGCGTATCGACCGTGCCCGGACAGATCGCATTGCATCGCACCCCCTGCCCCACGTAGTCGGCTGCCACGCTCTTGGTCAGTCCGATCACGGCGGCCTTGGTGGTGCCGTAGATGAAGCGTTGCGGCAGGCCCTTGATGCTGCTGCAGACACTGGCCATGTTGATGATGCTGCCCCCACCCTGGGCCAGCATGCGCGGCAGGGCCGCCTGGATGGCCCAGAACTGCGAACGCACATTGAGGTTGAAGGCGAAATTCCAGTCTTCATCGCTGGCCTGCAAGACCGAGCCCGTGTGGACATAGCCCGCACAGTTGAACAGCACGTCGAGCCGGGGTAGGTCGGCCGTGAGCTGCTGCACGGCGGCCTTGTCGAGCACATCCAGCCGGTAGGTGAACACCCGATCGACACCCGCATAGGAGGCCAACAGGCGTTCGCTCATGTCGGTGGCCCAGACTTCGGCCCCTCCGGCGGCCAGCGCCAGCGCAGCCGCCTTGCCGATGCCCTGGCCGGCGGCGGTGACCAGGGCGGTCTTTCCTTTCAGTCGCATAGGTACTCCATGAATGATAAAGAGCCGGCACAGGTCCTCGGATATGGGCCGCTCACCCGCCTTCAGGTGACGGGCAGCCCCTTCAGAGTGCCCATCCGCCCAACACCTAGTCAAGGCATCCACAAACAGGATAATGCGAGTCATCGGCGGGAAGCAGCCCGCCTGTTTGTACCGACATCAAGAAAGTCAGCCTCATGAATACGAAACGCCACGCATTCGCTGGAGCCTTCGCGCTGGCAGCACTCCTGGTCGCAATGCCCAGTGCCGCTCAGAGCGCCAGCCATTGCCTTTCGGCACAAGCCAAAGAACCGGTTGAAATCCCCATCCAGAACCCTTCCTTTGACCAGGTCCAAAACAAGCAATTTGTCGGATGGGTGCCTTTGGAACATGTTCACCCAGGAATGTATGAATTTGTTTCGGACACAACAGACCCGCACAGCGAGCCGGCCAGCGCACGCATTCGTCAGGTCCAACCCGAGATGTTCGGACTGCTTCGGCAAGTCTTGCGCGTTGAAGATTGCTGGCTTGGCAAGACCATCCGCCTCTCAGGATTTCTCCGCAGTGAGAATGCAACTGAAAACGGAGGGGGCCTGATACTACAAGCCACCCAGGAGACAAGCAGTGTCGTCGTCTACGACCACATGACAGACAGACTTGTCAAAGGCACCCAGCCATGGGCGCCGTATAGCGTGCAGATCAAAGTCCCTGACAACGCCTACTATTTGCGCATTGGCATCATGTTGCAAGGTGCCGGCACTCTCTGGGGAGATGACCTGAAGCTGGAACTCCTGAACTGAAACAAAGTTGCGTCTGGAGTCAGGTGTTCAGCAACAATGCCAGAACTGGCTCCAGATGCTCAGAAGGAAGGCGCTTGAAACCAGATCTGACAAATCGTTGCAACCGCCCCAAAACAAAGGCTGTCAGCACGCCCGCAAGAACCTGAGCATCAACTGTCGGCGTATTGGAGCCCTTCTCTTCCACATGGCTACGCAGACATTGGCGCAGCATCGACTCCAGCCTTTCAAACAACTGATTCATTCTGAGTTGAAGGCGTTCGTGTTCAAGTATCAATGCGTCGCCACACATCACCTTGACCATGCCTGGATTCTTTTCAGCAAAATGCATCACCAGGCTAACCACACGGGCCGCTTGACGAGCCCCCAAGGTTGCAGCTTCTGACTCGTTCTGAACCTCCTTTTCAAGAAGCTGCTTTGAAAGAGAAAAGAGGGTTGTCTCGATGAAATCGATCAACCCCTCAAACATCTGGGCCTTGCTCGCGAAATGCCGATAGAGCGCCGCTTCACTGACTCCGAGGCGAGCGGCCAAGGATGCCGTGGTCACGCGCTCCGGGCCGGGCTGCTCAAGCATGCTGGCAAGGGTCTGCAAGATCTGGCCCCTGCGCTCGCCGGGGCGGGGGCGCTTCCGACGGGCCGGCATCTCGCTGGCCACCTCCATGGGATCAGCCTCTGAGGCCACAGATAGATCGCGCGATTCAGGCATGTGCAACGTAATGGGTGTCGCCGAACATTCTCGCACAGGGCCATGACCGTCCTGGCAGTCCACCAGGGCAATGTCTGGAAGTCGCTATCGAATCATCAATGCGAGCGGATCATCGTGCCATAGGCCTGCTCGGTCAGGATCTCCAGCAGCATCGCGTGCGGCACCCGACCGTCGATGATGTGCACCGCATTCACACCGCTCTTGGCAGCATCCAGCGCGCCCGAGATCTTGGGCAGCATGCCGCCCGAGATGGTGCCGTCCGCAAACAGATCGTCGATCTGGCGCGCCGACAGATCAGTCAACAATTCGCCGGCCTTGTTCAGCACGCCAGGGGTATTGGTCAACAGCACCAGCTTCTCGGCCTTGAGCACGGTGGCCAACTTGCTCGCCACCACATCGGCATTGATGTTGTAGCTCTCGTTGTCTTCGCCGAAGCCGATGGGACTGATCACCGGAATGAAGGCGTCATCCTGCAGCGCCTTGACCACGCTGGGGTCGATGGTGACGATGTCCCCGACCTGACCCACGTCGTATTCCTTGCTCGGGTCGTGGTTGTCGACCATCTTGAGCTTTTGCGCCCGAATCAGACCGCCATCGCGTCCGGTCAGACCGACTGCCTTGCCACCGGCCTGGTTGATCAGGCCCACGATGTCCTGCTGCACCTCGCCAGCCAGCACCCACTCGACGACTTCCATCGTCTCGGCATCGGTCACCCGCATGCCCTGGATGAACTCGCCCTTCTTGCCCAGGCGGTTCAGCGCTGTCTCGATCTGCGGGCCGCCGCCATGCACCACCACCGGATTCATGCCGACCAGCTTGAGCAGCACCACGTCCTCTGCGAAATCAGCCTGCAGCGCCGGATCGGTCATGGCATTGCCGCCGTATTTGATCACCAGGGTCTTGCCGTGGTACTTGCGGATGTAAGGCAGGGCCTGGGCGAGGATTTCGGCTTTGTCGCGCGCAGCGATGGAGAGGATGTCGGTCATGATTCAAGATAGAGGGTGTAACAGGCCAACGCGCCCAGGGAGCCAAGCAGCCTGAGCGACACGAATTCGATTGTGCCGCAAGCTGCTACCGAAGAGCGATGAGTTGATGAAGGCCAGACCTGAAAATCAGCGGCGCAACCAACGAGGCACCTTGAAGCGCACGATGGCCAAGTAAGCCAGGACGTACGTCACCACGAAAACTGAGCAAAAAAGCATCAGAACCAACGAGTTTTGCCAGAACAGGACCGCCGGCAACACAGTGAGCGCTGTGAACCCCCACAGGTAGGGAGACGTCCGGTTATTGCGTATCAGCAACTGCCTCGCATGATCGCCATGAAAGACCTTGCGCACCAAACGTCTGAATATCAGCTGATGGAAATGCAAGGCATCGGCAACACCAGGAGATACTCCTCGCACCATCTTGCGATAGATTGAAAAAAGGGTCTCCCAGACAGGATAAATCAGCAACAGCAAGGGAAACCACGGCGACACCACTGGATTGCGCTGCACCAACAACACCGCCCCGACTGCAATCACCCCCCCCCAAAGATACGCACCACCATCACCTGCAAAAATCAATCCCAATGGATAGTTCCAGAGGAGAAAGCCCCCAGTGGCGCCGGCCAAGGCCAGCATCACGGCAGCCAAGGAACGGTCTCCCACCTGCAAGGCCACATGGGCCATCGCCAGCAACACCAGCAGCGCCACAGTCCCCGCCAGTCCGTTGTACCCATCAATGATGTTGAAGGCATGCGGCAATCCGGCGACCGCCAGCGCAGCCAGGCCCAGCCCCAGCCAGGGCCATTGAATCAGGAATACATCAATCCATGCCACACCAACACGAGGAACAGCGAGATCCAACAACCACAAGGCCAGACATGCTGCACCGGTAGAGGACAACAATCGCCAGCTCACGGGCAGACGCTGCGTCAGATCCTCCATCAACCCCGTCAGGACAAGAGGCATCATCACCGTCATCCAGTACAAGACTGTCAGTGGACTCAGATGCAGATTCAGGCCCACCCATCGGCCGTCCAGCAAGGCGCCAGTGAACGCCGACGCCCCCAACCCTCCAAAGAGGCACAGGCCACCCAACCGAGGCACATGGCCGACGTGAAAGCGTTGGGGTTTGTCATCGCCATATTGGGCGCCTTCGTTCTCCCTAGCACGGACGACCAATATCCCGATCAGCACAGAGACCAAGAAAGCAAGCACTGTCAACACGACCATGGTCAGCCTTTGAGCCAGTCAACCTCTTGCAAACACTTACCCGGAAATGACATCAAGGCGCCGGTCAAACACTGGCGCGCAGCCGCCTTCCTTCTGCAGCCGCCCTATTGAGAGCACTGAATTGCTCCCGGGAGAACAACTGAGCGAACGCAATGGGCAAGGCGCCGTTTGCCTGCAAAGCCAACAAGGCCTCCGGACTGAGCGCATCGAATGCCGCCTCGTCCAATCGATAAAGCCCTTCAATGTTTTGCTGCACACCTTCGTGAACATTCATCAAGGCCCACGGAACAATCAGCTGCTGGTCGACCAACGCCTTGACAGCCCGCAGCATCTGCCCCCTGAAGTTCTCGACATCCGCGAGATAGTTCATCATCCGCTGGGTTTCAGGTCCGGCCTCGGTCTCAGAGATGAAAAATGGTGCACCTTGATCTTTGCTCACCAGGTGGTCACCCTCATTCAATGCAAACAGCGTGTAGGTCGCGCCATCAGACGCCCTCACCATCGTGAATGGGTAGCCACGCAGCAAGGCAGGAATGTACTCGCCTAGCCACTGGCCCTGCGGTCCGACAAGAAGGTTGGTGCCAGGCTGCAGCGCCAGCACCGCCACCATCTGCCACACGCCATCCACCTCGACGAAAGCCAAGGGCAGATGGGCCGCTGCCTTGGACAATTCTCCGGCCACCACGGGGACAAGATGGGTCGTCGACGCGTACTGATAGCTGCCGGGATGTCGCCAGAACTTATCGCCAAACGCTTCGAACGAGACGGCTGAGAGGGCCTGCATGAACCATGCCTTTAAAAAATCGAACGATGAGTGGGTCTACCCCACATGCCAACCTTAGATTCTAGCCTGCCGGGCGGCTGCAACCATGGGCCCGCGCCCTCGCCCACGAATGCAGCCATCGCGCTCGGGTGGCCAAGCGTACAAGGCCTGCTCAAGTGCATCCAGAACGAAATCAGTGCACATTGAGCTACTCACCCGCCAGCCCACGATGCGCCGGGCAAATACGTCGATGACGAAAGCCACATACAGCCGGCCTTGCCAGGTCGAGACGTGAAGTCGCTGCCCCACAATTGGTTGGGCCGCTCAGCCCGGAACTGCCTGTTGACCGTCCAACGGACATAGAGCCTTGGCATCGCCTACGGAGGTACGCAGGTGGTACGCAGGTGGTACGCACGACTTGGGGCCATGGACTCGATGGCTGCCCACAGCGATGGGTATTGATCCCGCCATCCTTGCACCATCCTCACTGCGCGCTCACGCACCTCGGGTGAGAACTTGTTTGACTTTTTCATGACTCAATCCTCTCAGAGTGTCGAGCCTCCGCGAATCCCAGGGCGATTCACAAGAGGTCAGCCCAAGCAGGTGTGCGCACCTGTTAGATCCTTACACACACAATGCCTGATTCATAATTCGAGGATGAAGAGCCTGCCCCCGACGACGCAACATGTCTACTTTCGCGAGGTCCTTTCTGATGAGAGAAGCTCGCTGACCCTGCTTGCCGAGCAGATCCCAGCCGGAAGTACCGTGTTGGATCTCGGTTGTGGCACCGGTGCATTGGGGCGCTTCCTCAAGCAGACCAAAGGGTGCCTTGTCGACGGACTCACCATCAATGAGATGGAAGCCGCACTAGCACGCGACGACTACAGGCAAGTCCATGTCGCCAATCTCGAGCAATGTGACCTTGCAGCTGTGTTCCCGCTACAAGGTTATGACTACATCGTCTGCGCGGATGTTCTTGAGCACCTCCAGAATTCCGCCCGGATTCTGGATCAATGCAAGCCGCTTCTCGCTACCAATGGCCAATTGCTGATCTCCGTTCCCAATGTCTCCTATTTCGGCTTAGTCACTGAATTGATGGAAGGCAAATTCTCGTATCGGGATGAAGGAATTCTGGATCGCACCCACCTGAGATTTTTTACTCGCGGTTCTTTGTTGGATTTCTTAGGACAGTCCGGCTGGGCCGTGGAGACCTTATCCTGTGTGAGAAAAGAGATCATCGACTCCGAGTTCAGACCCGATTTTCAGAAGCTACCCTATGCCATTACTCGCAGCATTGGGCAGATTCCCGATGCGCTAACTTATCAGTTCGTGGCGTCCGCGCGCCCGGGTCAACACCACAACCCTACAGTTCTTGCCCCAATCGAAGCCGAAGCGCAGCCTTTGTTCGTCGCCCAGTTGTTCTGGAGTCACAACACCCAGTTCACAGAAGATCAGAAGACTCAACAAACGGGGGTTATGGGGAAATTGCAACAGACGCTCAGCTTCACGATTCCTCAAGATGCATTGATCAACAAAATGAGGCTCGACCTTGCTGATCGGCCCGGTTTCTTGCATTTGCATGCGCTGCGTATACGTGGCAAGGACAACCAAATACTCTGGACATGGGACAGGGTCATCGATGGTTTCGAACCATTGATGAACTGCGAACATTCTGAGATCTGGTTTCCAGACCAGTCGCTATTCTCTGACAATTCATTGATATTGCTGCTCGGCAATGATCCCTGGTTGCATCTACCCAGCCAGTTGCTGCCCGATGGAGCCCGGATAGAT
>JAFAMV010000198.1 GCA_019233055.1 Curvibacter sp. | reverse complement strand
TGCTGGTGCCGACCCAGTCCAGCCGCTGCACCGGCGACTGCGCCTGCAAGGCGGCCAACAAGGCCAGCATGTCGGCCGCGTATTGGGGGATCTGATAGCCCATGGGGTCGGTCAGCCAGTCGCTGCGCCCCCGGCCCACCACATCGGGACAGACCACCCGCACCGGATGCGGCGCACGGGCCACCAGATCGGCCGCCAGGACATCGAAGTCGCGGCCCTGGCGCGACAGGCCATGGACGCAGACGATCAGATGACCCGCCTGGGGCTCGCCCCACTGCCAATAGGCCATCCGGTGCCCCCCCTGGGAATCCGGGCAGGGTACGTAGTTCAGCGTAGGTGCAGTCATGGTGGCGATTCCGCCCGGGGCGGCCAGATAATCAAGGGCTGTTGCATCCTAAATCAAACGGAGATCTCCCATGTTGAAAGGCAAGACCGCACTCGTGACCGGCTCCACCAGTGGCATCGGGCTGGGCATTGCGAAGGCCCTGGCCCGCCAGGGCGCCAACCTGATCCTCAACGGTTTCGGCGATGCCGCCGGCCCCCAGGCTGAAGTGGCGCAGGCCGGCCAGGCGCATGGCATCGAGGTGGCCTACCACGGCGCCGACATGAGCAAGCCCGCCGAGATCGCCGACATGATCGATTTCGCCAGCCGCAAGTTCGGCCGCGTCGACGTGCTGGTGAACAACGCCGGCATCCAGCATGTGGCGCGGGTGGAGAACTTCCCCATCGAGAAGTGGGACGCGATCCTGGCCATCAATCTGTCCAGCGCATTCCACGCCACGCGCCTGGCCCTGCCCGGCATGCTCGCGGCCAACTGGGGTCGGATCATCAACGTGGCCTCGGTGCACGGCCTGGTCGGCTCGGCCGAAAAGTCCGCCTATGTGGCCGCCAAGCACGGCATCGTGGGCCTGACCAAGGTCACGGCGCTCGAGAACGCCACCACCGGCGTCACCTGCAACGCCATCTGCCCCGGCTGGGTGCTGACCCCGCTGGTCCAGAAGCAGGTGGATGCCAAGGCCGCCGCCAACCAGTGGAGCAACGAGCAGGCCACCCGTGAACTGCTCGGCGAGAAGGAACCCTCGATGCAGTTCACCACGCCCGAGGAACTGGGCGAACTGGCTGTGTTCTTCTGCTCGCCGGCCGGCAACAACGTCCGCGGCGTGGCCTGGAACATGGACGGCGGCTGGGCCGCCCAATAAGCCGGCGTCTTGCCGCCGGGGGCGCCTCTGACGCCCCTGGCGTGTCGCCCTGGTGTGTCAGCGCAGTTGCACCGAACCCGAGACGTTGACCGTGACCTGGCTGCGCCCGGCCTCGACCGGCAGCTCGGCCGATGGCGCAGAGGCGACCGCAGCCTGCATCGCCATCATGCGGGGACGGGGCAGGAACCCCGAATCCGCCGAACCCACATTGACCTCCCGCAGGGCATAGCCGGCAAAGCCGAAATCCTTGGCCAGTTCGGTCGCGCGGGCCTTGAAGCGGTCGATGGCCTGGCTCTGCGCATCGGTCTCGACCTTGGCACGCTGCTCCCGACTCAAGGAAAAGCCGACCTGGGTCACATTGAGGGTCTGGATGCGGGCCGCCGTGCCGGTGATGCGGGCGAAGTCCCGCCCTTCCAGCACCAGTTCAGCCGTGCCCTGCCAGCCGTTGATCTTGCCGTCCCGCCCATAGCGGGGTGAGAGATTGAAGGCGCCGGTGCGCACATCCTGTTGCCCCGCAAGAGCCGACCTGCGCGCCTCGGCCAGCCCGGCATCCAATGCCACCCTCAGTTGCGACTGCACCTGCGCCGCATCGCTGCCGTCGCGGGTGACACCCAGCGTGAGCATCAGCAGATCCTGCTGCACCTCCACCGTGGCACTCGCGGACAGCTGCAGCACATTTTGCGGTACGGCACCACACTCGCCCTCGGCCCGGGCCACCCAGGGCGCCAGAGTCAGCAGCGTGGCTGTCGCGATGGAAAACAGAGCGAGCTTGAACTTCAAATCGAACCTCCTGCCGGATCGGCCATCAGGGAAAGCATGGCCCCAGCGGCCATGCGAAATGTCTGACCCACGGAATGCAGAAACAGACCATCAGACGCTATCCGAACATCATGTAGGACAGCGCCCGCTCATGGACGAAATCGATGTAACAGTCTGTCAGCTCTCCCAAAAAAGCCTGCCTTTTTGTTGCGACAAGTCTCAGAATCGAGGCTGTTACAACTTCTGTCAAACAAAATGAACCAAGCAATCTCCCGAAACGACAAAATTCTCGTAGTCGATGACGACGCCCGAATCCGCGACCTGCTGAGGCGCTACCTGACCCAGGAGGGCTTCGAGGTCATGGTCGCGGAAGATGGCAAGGCCCTCAACCGCATCCTGCTGCGCGAATCGGTGGACCTGATCGTGCTCGATCTGATGATGCCGGGCGAAGACGGCCTGTCGATCTGCCGCCGCCTGCGGGCCGCCAATGACCGCACGCCCATCATCATGCTCACCGCCAAAGGCGAGGACGTGGACCGCATCGTGGGCCTGGAGGTCGGCGCCGACGACTACCTGGGCAAGCCGTTCAATCCGCGTGAACTGCTGGCTCGCGTGCACGCCGTGCTGCGCCGTCGCCCGCCGCAAGAGGCCCCCGGTGCGCCGTCGGGCGAGAACGAGCAGGTGCTGTTCGGTCCCTTCACCTTTGACCTGGGCACCCGCGTGCTGCAGCGCAACGGCGAAGAACTCCCCCTCACGACGGGTGAATTCGCGATGCTCAAGGCCTTGGTACGGCACCCGCGGCAACCGCTGTCGCGCGAAAAACTGGCCCTGCTGGCCCGTGGACGCGAATTCGAACCCTTTGACCGAAGCCTGGACGTGCAGGTCTCCAGACTTCGCAAGTTGATCGAAATCGATGCCGCCGCTCCGCGTTATATTCAGACCGTCTGGGGAGTTGGCTATGTGTTTGTGCCGGACGGTGGCAACTGAGCCCGTCCTGCCCGAACCACGGCGCCTACCCGGCGCCATTTTTTCGCCTTCTCCGACCCCTGACTGGCCCGCCCCGATGACCGTGCAAGACGACCCCGGCCTATCCGCTGCCGACGCCACCAGCCCGGCGCCCCTCGAATTGACCCGAGAGGCCCAGGCCGGCAAGGCCCGTGTGGGTCTCAACCTCTTCTGGCGCACCTTCTTCCTGCTGGCCATCCTGCTGGCGGGCAGCATCCTCGCCTGGCTGCAGACCCTGCGCGCCCTGGAGCTCGAACCACGGGCCTTGCACACGGCCCAGCAGATCGCCTCCCTCGTGAACCTGAGCCGTGCGGCGCTGATCCACGCCGACGGCATTGCACGCATCGCCCTGATCAAGACCATGGCCGACGAGGAAGGCCTGCGCCTGATCCCGCGCGAGCCCTCCGACCGCTTCGAACTTTTCGAAGCCGACAACACGCTGGGCCAGCGGGTGTCCACCGAAGTGGTGCAGCGCCTGGGGCCGGGTACCGTGGTGGCCCAGCGGGTCAACAACGAACCCGGGCTGTGGGTGGGCTTCGACATCAATGGCGACGCCAACTGGCTGTTGATGGACAACTCCCGTTTCAGTCCGGCCGGCGGGCGGACCTGGCTGATCTGGATGATCACGGCCGCCGTGCTTTCGCTGGCAGGTGCCGCCGCCATTGCACGGCTCATCAACAAGCCGCTCAAGGAATTGTCGTTCGCCGCCAACCGGGTGCGCGACGGCGACTTCGGCGCCAGCCACCTCGATGAGCAGGTGGCGAC
>JAFAMV010000179.1 GCA_019233055.1 Curvibacter sp. | reverse complement strand
GTCTGCTGGACGAGGTGAGTTTCGATGCCACCCGGCTGCAGGGTCAGACCGTGCGCATCGACACCGAATTCGTCGACGCCCGGCTGCAGGAGCTCAGTCAGAACGAAGATTTGTCGAGATACATTCTCTGACATTTGTCAAAGCTTGATGGATCACTTTCAGAGCTTCTGCTAAGTGCTTCATCCAGAAGGATTTTTGCCGATTTCTGGCATTCGAATCCATCCCTAAGTCGTTGATTTCATTGCGAAAAATCTTGCAAGGGGCACTTGCGGGCTGTGCTTTTCCTGCTACAGTGGAAAAAAGTGCAATTAAGTGGTGAAAAGTGCCCTCAGAAGGGGTTTTGGACCACTTGAACGCTTGAAATCAACCTGAGGTGATCTGTCGTGTTCCAAGGGGCTTCGTCTCTGAGTCTGGATGCCAAGGGTCGGCTTTCCGTGCCGACCCGGCATCGTGACGTCTTGAGCGCGACGGCTGCGGGTCAACTGACCATCACCAAGCACCCCCATGGCTGTCTGATGGTCTTTCCGCGCCCGGAATGGGAGAAGTTCCGTGAACGCATTGCGGCCCTGCCCATGTCGGCCCAGTGGTGGAAGCGCATCTTTCTGGGCAATGCGATGGACGTCGAGATGGACGCCACCGGCCGGGTGCTGATCTCGCCCGAGCTGCGCGAAGCCGCCGGCATCGCCAAGGACACCATGCTGCTGGGCATGGGCAACCATTTCGAACTCTGGGACAAGGCCACCTACGACGAGCAGGAGGCCAAGGCCATGCAGGGCGAGATGCCGGAAGTCTTCAAGGACTTCTCCTTCTGAGGGACGACGGTGGACACCCAGTTGCAACACACCACGGTCCTGCTCCACGAGGCGGTCGACGCCCTGGTGGATCCGGCGGCGACATCCGCCGGGGATCCGGCGGCCACCTATGTCGATGCCACCTTCGGGCGAGGGGGGCATTCGAGGTTGCTGCTGTCCCGGCTCAAGCCCGGGGATCGGCTGATCGCGTTCGACAAAGACCCGGACGCCATCCTCGAAGCCGCGCGCATCTCCGATGCGCGTTTTTCCATCCGGCACGAGGGTTTCAGGCATCTGGGCGAACTGCCCGAAGGCAGCGTGCAGGGGCTGCTCATGGATCTGGGGGTCAGCTCCCCCCAGATCGACAACCCGCAACGCGGCTTCAGTTTCCGCTTCGACGGCCCGCTGGACATGCGCATGGACACCACGCGCGGCGAGAGTGTGGCCGAGTGGCTGGCCACGGCGGAGCTTCAACAGATTTCGGAGGTGATACGTGACTACGGCGAAGAACGGTTTGCTTTTCCGATTGCAAAGGCGATTGTGGCTCGCAGACAGGAACGGGGCCCAATTTCAACCACCGCCGAGCTGGCCGAGCTCGTGGCTGGTACGGTCAAAACCCGCGAGCCGGGCCAGAACCCTGCAACGCGCACATTTCAGGCTCTTCGGATTTTCATCAACGCCGAGCTTGAAGAGCTGCAACAGGCGCTAGAGGCCAGCCTGCGGGTGCTGGCGCCGGGCGGCCGGCTTGCGGTGATCAGCTTCCACTCGCTGGAGGATCGCATCGTCAAGCAGTTCATCAGCCGGCATTCGAAGGAGGTCTTCGACCGCCGCGTGCCCTTTGCCAAGCCGCAGCCGATGAAGCTGCAGGCGCTGGACCGGGTGCGTCCGGGGGCGGACGAGGTGGCGCAGAACCCGCGTTCGCGCAGCGCCATCATGCGTGTGGCCGTGCGCACGGAGGTGCCATGGTCCGCCTGAACCTCGTCCTGCTGGTGGCCATCGTGCTCAGCGCCCTGTACCTGGTCCACAACCAGTACGAGTCGCGGCGCCTCTTCACCGAACTCGACCGGGCGCAGAACGAGGCCCGCAAGATCGAGCTCGAAAGCGATCGCCTCGAGGTCGAGAAGCGGGCCCAGGCCACCCCCTCACGGGTCGAGAGCCTGGCGCGCACCCAGATGCAGATGCGGCCGGCCACGCCGGCCATCACCCAGTACGTCACCTACGCGGGCGACAAGGCCGGGGGCTCGCCATGAGCCGCAGCGTGCGCTACACCTCGAGCCCGCTGCTGGCCAGCAAGACGCCGGTCTGGCGCAGCAAGTTCGTGGTGGCTGCGGTCGCTCTCGGCTTCATGGGGCTGGCCGCCCGTGCGGCCTACATCCAGGTGATCGGCAATGCCTTCTTCCAGCGCCAGGGCGAGGTGCGTTTTGCGCGCACCCTGGAGCTGCCCGCCTACCGCGGTCGCATCCTCGACCGCAATGGGCTGATCCTCGCCTCCAGCGTGCCGGTGCCCAGCCTGTGGGCCATCCCGGACGATGTGGACCGCGACCCGGCCAAGCGACGCGAACTGGCCCGGCTGCTCGACATGCCCCTGGTCGAGCTGAACAAGAAGCTGGACAGCGAGGACAAGTCCTTCGTCTGGGTCAAGCGGCAGATCGATGAATCGGTGGCACGTCGGGTGGCCGAGCTGGGCATCAAGGGCCTCTACCAGCGCAAGGAATACCGCCGGCAATACCCCGAGGGTGAGGCGGCGGCCCATGTGGTGGGCTTCACCAATGTCGAGGACCAAGGCCAGGAAGGGATCGAGCTGGCCTTCAACAAGGCCCTGGGCGGCAAGCCCGGCTCGCGCCGTGTCATCAAGGACCGGCTGGGCCAGGTGGTCGAGGACATCGGCGAGACCCTGCCCCCCATCGACGGTCAGGACCTGCAGCTGAGCATCGACAGCAAGGTGCAGTTCTTCGCCTACCAGAAGCTGCGCGAGTCGGTGCTGGCCAACAAGGCCAGGGCCGGCAGCGCGGTGGTGCTGGATGCGCAATCGGGCGAGGTGCTGGCCCTGGCCAACTACCCGAGCTTCGAGCCGGGGCTGCGCCAGCACCTCAGCGGCGAACAGTTGCGCAACCGCGCGCTGACCGACACCTTCGAGCCCGGCTCGACGATGAAGCCGATCACGGTGGGCATGGCGCTGGAGGCCGGCCGCATCACGCCGCAGACCCTGATCGACACCAACCCGGGCTACTACACCATCACCGGCTCGACCATCCATGATGTGTCCAACCACGGGCTGCTGACGGTCGAAGGCGTGATCCAGAAGTCGAGCAACATCGGCGCCTCGAAGATCGCCTTCCGCATGAGCCCGCACGAGATGTGGGACACCTTCACCGCGCTGGGCTTCGGCCAGAAGCCCCAGTTGGCCTTCCCCGGGGTGGTCAGCGGGCGCCTGCGGCCCTACAAGAGCTGGCGCCCGATCGAGCAGGCCACCATGTCCTACGGCTACGGCCTGTCGGCCTCGCTGTTCCAGATGGCGCATTCCTACACCGCCTTCGCGCACGACGGCGAGTACATCGAGGCCACCCTGCTCAAGAGCGACGCGCCGGCTGCCGGCGTGCGGGTGTTTTCGAGCCAGACCGCCGCCCAGGTGCGCAAGATGCTGCAGATGGCGGCCAGCCCGGGCGGCACCGGCCCCAAGGCCATGACCGTGGGCTACTCGGTCGGCGGCAAGTCGGGCACCGCGCACAAGCAGGAAGGCCGGGGCTATGCGGCCAACAAATACCGTGCCTGGTTCACCGGCATCGCGCCGGTCGACAAGCCCCGCATCATCGTCGCCGTGATGGTCGACGAGCCCAGTGCCGGCCGTTATTTCGGCGGCGACGTGGCGGCGCCGGTCTTCAGCGAGGTGGTGCAGCAGACCCTGCGCCTGATGGGGGTGCAGCCGGACCTGTCGGTCAAGCCGCAGGTGGTGGCCCAGCGCGTCGAGGAGTCCGTCTGATGGTCGAACTCCACAGCCCGGAACAGGCCGTCGACTGGCTGCGCGGCCGTGGCGCCCTCGAACTGCGCCCCGACAGCCGCCAGGTGGGGGCCGGTGAGGCCTTCATCGCCTGGCCGGGTGCCAGCACCGACGGCCGTCGCTTCGTCCGTGCCGCGCTGGCGCAGGGCGCGGTGGCCTGCCTGGTCGAACGCCAGGGCCTGGAGTGCTTCAAGGATTGGCCCGACGACGCGCCCGTGGCAGCCCTGCGCGGCCTGAAGGCGGCCACGGGACCGATTGCCGATGCCTGGTTCGGCCACCCTTCGCGCGAGCTCGATGTGCTGGCGGTCACCGGCACGAACGGCAAGACCTCGACCGTGTGGTGGCTGGCCCAGGCCCTGTCGCAGCTGCCGGACGCCTGGGCGCGGCCCTGTGCCATGGTGGGCACGCTGGGCACCGGCCTGGCACCGCGCGCCGGGCAGGCCGACCCTCTCGCGGGCGTCGCCGGCACCGGCATGACCACCCCCGACCCGCTGCTGTTGCAGCGCGAGTTCCGCCACTTCCTCGAGCAGGGGGTCCGGGCCTGCGCCATCGAGGCCTCGTCCATCGGACTGGCCGAACATCGGCTCGATGGCAGCCAGGTCCGCGTCGCGCTGTTCACCAATTTCACCCAGGACCACCTCGACTACCACGGCAGCATGGCCGCCTACTGGCAGGCCAAGAAGTCCTTGTTCGGCTGGTCCGGCTTGCAGGCCGCCGTCCTCAACATCGACGACGCCCAGGGCGCCGATCTGGCGAGCAGCCTGCCCGGGGCGCTCGATCTCTGGACGGTGTCGCGGCAGGTGCCGGCCCGCCTGATGGCGCGGCGGCTGCAGCATGGTGCGCGCGGCCTGTCCTTCGAGGTGCATGAAGGCGCCGAGTGCCATGAGCTGCACACCGGCCTGATCGGCGACTACAACGTCAGCAACCTGCTGGGGGTGCTGGGCGCCATGCGGGCCCTGGGCGTGCCGCTGGGCGAGGCGGCCGCCGTCTGCGAGCGGCTGTTGCCGGTGCCCGGCCGCATGGACTGCCGCGGCGGGCCGGGGCAGCCACGGGTGGTGGTCGACTATGCCCACACGCCGGATGCGCTGGATCAGGCCCTGCGGGCCCTGCAGCCGCTGGCGCAGGCGCGCGGCGGCCGCCTCTGGTGCCTCTTCGGCTGCGGCGGCGACCGCGATGCCACCAAGCGTCCGCTGATGGCCGCCGTGGCGGAGCGGCATGCCGACGCGGTGATGGTCACCAGCGACAACCCCCGCTTCGAGAAGCCTGAACACATCATCAGCCAGATCCTGCTCGGTCTGAGTCACCGTTCCTGCGTGCAGGTGCAGGCCGACCGCGCCGTGGCCATCCGCGAGGTGCTGGCCCAGGCCGCGCCTGCCGACGTGGTGCTGGTGGCCGGCAAGGGCCACGAGGCCTACCAGGAAGTGGCCGGGGTGAAGCATCCGTTTTCCGATCAGAAGATCATTGAAGAGGCCCTGGGCCCGACAGGAGAGGGTCGATGAGCACCGACCACACCATGATGACCCTGGCCGACGTGCTGCAGGCCCTGCCGGGCGCGCAGCTGGTCGGTCAGGCCGACACCCCGATCGAGCGGGTGCACACCGACAGCCGGACCCTGCAGCCCGGCGACCTGTTCGTGGCCCTGCGCGGCGAGCGCTTCGATGCCCATGATTTCCTGGCCCAGGCGGCCGCCGCCGGCGCCAGCGCCGCCGTGGCCGAGAAGGGGCTGGCGGCGGCCGGACTGGCCGGGGTCGAGGTGGCCGACAGCCGACTGGCCCTGGGCACCCTGGCGGCGGCCTGGCGCCAACGCTTCCCGGGCCCGCTGATCGCCGTGACCGGCAGCAACGGCAAGACCACCGCCACGCAGATGCTGGCCTCGGTGCTGCGTGCGCACTGGGGCGAGGCGGCGCTGGCCACCGCCGGCAATTTCAACAACGACATCGGCCTGCCGCTGACGCTGCTGCGCCTGCGGCCCTCGCACCGGGCTGCGGTGGTCGAGCTGGGCATGAACCATCCTGGCGAGATCGGCTACCTGGCGCCCCTGGCCCGGCCCACCGTGGCCCTGGTCAACAACGCGCAGCGCGAGCACCAGGAGTTCATGGGCACGGTCGAGGCCGTGGCGCTCGAGAACGGCCAGGTGCTGCGCGGGCTGCCGGCCGACGGCGTGGCGGTGTTCCCGGCCGACGAGCCCTATGCCGCGCTGTGGAGCGAGCTGGCCGGCCCGGCGCGGCGGATGCGCTTTTCGGCCACCGAGGGGGTGGCCGCCGAGGTCAAGCTGCTGGAGGCCCGCTGGGCGGGCGCCGCCTGGACCGTGCGGGCGCAGACCCCGTCGGGCGTGCTGCAGTACCGACTGGCCCTGGCGGGTCTGCACAATGTGCGCAACTCGCTGGCGGTGGTGGCCTGCGCCCTGGGGGCCGGCGTGCCGCCAGCGGCCATCGAGCAGGGCATTGCCGCCTTCACGCCGGTGAAGGGGCGCTCCCGCGCCTGGCTGGCCTGGGTGGGCGACGGCGCGGCGCAGCGGCAGATCACCGTGGTCGACGACAGCTACAACGCCAACCCCGATTCGGTGCGCGCCGCCATCGATGTCCTGGCCAGCCTGCCGGCGCCGCGCCTGCTGGTGCTCGGCGACTTCGGCGAGGTCGGCGAGCAGGGGCCGGCCTTCCATGCCGAGGTGGGCGCCTATGCGCAGCAGCGCGGCGTCGACACCCTGTACACCCTGGGCGAGCTGAGCCTGGAGGCCACCCGTGCCTTCGGTGCCGGCGTGCATTTCCCGGATTTCGAGACCCTGCGCGATCAGGTGCTGGCGCAACTGCCGGCCCTGGGTTCGGTGCTGGTCAAGGGGTCCCGTTTCATGAAGATGGAGCGCGTCATCGCGGCGATCGAAGCCGCCACGCGCCCGGCCCAGGAGTCTGCCGATGCAGCGCGGGCCTGAGTCATTTGTCGTCGAGGAGAAGCAACCATGCTGCTGAGTCTTGCCCAATGGTTGCAGACGCTGTCGCCCGAATTCGGATTCTTCCGGGTGTTCCAGTACCTGACCTTCCGTGCCGTCATGGCCGCCAGCACCGCGCTGCTGATCGGCTTGATCTCGGGGCCGGCGGTGATCCGCCGCCTGCGGGCCCTGAAGATCGGCCAGCCGATCCGCGGCTATGCCATGGAGACCCACCTCAGCAAGAGCGGCACGCCCACCATGGGCGGGGTGCTGATCCTGTTGTGCATCGCCATCTCGACCTTGCTGTGGGCCGATCTCAGCAACCGCTTCGTCTGGATCGTGATGCTGGTCACCTTCGGCTTCGGTGCCATCGGCTGGGTCGATGACTGGCGCAAGGTGGTGCACAAGGACCCCGAGGGCATGCGCTCGCGCGAGAAGTATTTCTGGCAGTCGCTGATCGGACTGGTGGCCGCGCTCTACCTGGTGTTCAGCATCTCTGAAAGCTCCAACTTCAAGGTCCTGGAGCTGTTCGTCACCTGGGTCGAGTCGGGTTTCGATGTCAACCTGCCGCCCAAGGCCGGGCTGATGCTGCCCTTCTTCAAGGAGGTCAGCTACCCGCTGGGCGTGTTCGGCTTCGTCATCCTCACCTACCTGGTGATCGTCGGTTCGAGCAACGCGGTCAACCTCACCGACGGCCTCGACGGGCTGGCCATCATGCCGGTGGTGCTGGTCGGCTCCTCGCTGGGGGTCTTCGCCTACGTGACCGGCAGCGTGGTCTATTCCAAGTACCTGCTGTTCCCGCACATCCCGGGCTCGGGCGAGTTGCTGATCTTCTGCTCGGCCCTGGCCGGTGCCGGCCTGGCCTTCCTGTGGTTCAACACCCACCCGGCGCAGGTCTTCATGGGCGATGTCGGCGCGCTGGCCCTCGGCGGCGCCCTGGGCACGGTGGCGGTCATCGTGCGCCAGGAGATCGTGCTGTCGATCATGGGCGGGATCTTCGTCGTCGAGGCCCTGTCGGTGATGCTGCAGGTCAGCTGGTTCAAGTACACCCGGCGCCGCTACGGCGAGGGGCGGCGTCTGCTCAAGATGGCGCCGCTGCACCACCATTTCGAGAAGAGCGGCTGGAAAGAGACGCAGGTGGTGGTCCGGTTCTGGATCGTCACCATCCTGCTGTGCCTGTTCGGCCTGACCACGCTGAAGCTGAGGTGAACACCATGTCCAGCCGGCTGCAAGACCAAACGGTGCTGATCCTGGGCCTGGGGGCCTCGGGTCTGGCCATGGCGCGCTGGTGCCGGCGCCAGGGTGCCCGCCTCCTGGTGGCCGACAGCCGCGCCGAGCCGCCCATGCTGGGCCGGTTGCGCGCCGAATGCCCCGAGGCCGAGTTCGTCAGCGGTGCCTTCACGGCCGATCTGGTGCAGGGCCGCGCGCTGGGCGCGGTGTTCCGTTCGCCGGGCCTGTCGCCGGCGGTGGTGGCCCCGGTCTGCGATGCGGCGCGCGCCATCGGTCTGTGGGTGGGCGGCGAACTGAGCCTGTTCGCCCAGGGCCTGCAGGAGCTGCGCGAGGCGCAGGGCTATGCGCCTGCCGTGCTGGCCATCACCGGCACCAATGGCAAGACCACGGTCACCTCCCTGACCGGGCAACTGGTCGAGCGCGCCGGCCGGCGCGTGGCGGTGGCCGGCAACATCGGCCCGACCCTGCTCGACACCCTGGGCCAGCACCTCGATGCGCAAGACCTACCCGAGGTCTGGGTGCTCGAGCTCTCGAGCTTCCAGCTTGACGGCATCAGCGGCTTCGAGCCCACGGCGGCCACCGTGCTCAACATCACCCAGGACCATCTCGACTGGCACGGCAGCCTGCAGGCCTATGCCCAGGCCAAGGCCCGCATCTTCGGCGAGCAGGCCCTGATGGTGCTGAACCGCGACGACGCGGGCGTCATGGCCCTGCTGCCGGCGCCGGTGCGGGTCAAGCTGCAACGGCCGCAGCAGCGCGCCCACCTGACCTTCGGCGCCGAGATGCCGAAACGTCCCGGCGACTTCGGCATCGAGGTGGTCAATGGCATGGCCTGGCTGGTGCGGGCACTCGAAAGCGACGAGACCCAGAAGCGCCGCAAGGACGCCGACGAGGAACTGCACATCCAGCGCCTGATGCCTGCCGACGCGCTGCGCATCCGTGGCCGGCACAACGCCTGCAACGCGCTGGCCGCGCTGGCCCTGGCCAGTGCCGCGGGCTGCGCCATCGGCCCCATGCTCTACGGCCTGCGCGAATACGCCGGCGAGCCGCACCGCGTCGAATCGGTGGCCCTGGTCGACGGCATCGAATATTTCGATGACAGCAAGGGCACCAATGTGGGCGCCACCGTGGCGGCCCTGCAAGGCTTGGGAGCCGATCGCCGTGTGGTGCTGATCCTGGGCGGCGACGGCAAGGGCCAGGACTTCTCGCCGCTGGGCGAGCCGGTGCGGCGCTTTGCCCGTGCCGTGGTGCTGATCGGTCGCGACGGCCCGCAGATCGGCGCGGCGCTGGCGGGAAGCGGCGTGCCCTGCGAGTCTGCCGACAGCATGGCGCAGGCCGTGGCACTGGCCACCGGCCTGGCGCAGGCCGGTGACGCGGTGCTGATGTCGCCCGCCTGCGCGAGCTTCGACATGTTCGACAACTACGAGCACCGGGCCCGCGTCTTCTGCGAGGCGGTGCAGGCGCTGGCCGCCGAGCGCGGCCAATCGATCGAGGGGGGGCTGGCATGAGCGAGGGGGCCATGGCGGGTCGTCTGTCGGGCTGGTTCAGCGGCATGTCCAAGGCCGCCGGCGAAGTGCTGCCGATCCGCACCTGGTCGGCCGACGAGGGCCGCCCCGGCACACCGTCGGCCAGCGTGCTGGGCGTCGACCAGACCCTGGTCTGGGTCACCGTGGCCCTGCTGACCTGGGGGCTGATCATGGTGTATTCGGCCTCCATCGCGATGCCCGACAACCCGCGTTTCACCAACTACACCCACACCTACTTCCTGAGCCGGCACGCGATGTGGCTGGTGATGGGCTTCGTCGCCGCCCTGCTGACCTTCCAGGTGCCGATGAAGGTGTGGGAGCGCAGCGCCCCCTGGCTGTTCGTGCTCTCGCTGGTGTTCCTGATCATGGTGCTGATCCCCCATGTGGGCAAGGTGGTGTACGGGGCGCGGCGCTGGTTCTCGCTCGGGCCGCTGAGTTTCCAGCCCTCCGAGCTCGCCAAGTTCTCGGTGCTGCTGTATGCGGCCGACTACATGGTGCGCAAGATGGAGGTCAAGGAACGCTTCTTCCGCGCGGTGCTGCCCATGGGGGTGGCGGTGGCGCTGGTGGGCGGTCTGCTGCTGGCCGAGCCCGACATGGGCGCCTTCATGGTGATCGCGGTGATCGCCATGGGCATCCTGTTCCTGGGGGGTGTGAACGCCCGCATGTTCTTCCTCATCGCCACGGTGCTGGTGGGTGCCTTCGGCCTGATGATCGCGCTGTCGCCGTGGCGGCGCGAGCGCATCTTCGCCTACCTCGATCCCTGGACCGAGGAGCATGCGCTGGGCAAGGGCTACCAGCTCTCGCATTCGCTGATCGCCATCGGGCGCGGCGAGATCTTCGGCGTCGGTCTCGGCGGCAGCGTCGAGAAGCTGCATTGGCTGCCCGAGGCGCACACCGACTTCCTGCTGGCGGTGATCGGCGAGGAGTTCGGCCTGGTGGGCGTGATCTGCGTGATCGGCCTGTTCCTCTGGCTGACCCGGCGCATGATGCACATCGGCCGCCAGGCGATCGCGCTGGACCGGGTCTTTGCCGGCCTGGTGGCGCAGGGGGTGGGCATCTGGATGGGCTTCCAGTCCTTCATCAACATGGGCGTGAACCTCGGGGCCCTGCCCACCAAGGGCCTGACGCTGCCCTTGATGAGCTATGGCGGCTCGGCCGTGCTGATGAACCTGGTCACCATCGCGGTGGTGCTGCGGGTCGACTACGAGAACAAGGTGCTGATGCGCGGAGGCCGGCTGTGAAGACCAAGACCGCCCTCATCATGGCCGGCGGCACCGGCGGCCACATCTTCCCCGGGCTGGCGGTGGCCGAGGCCCTGCGCGAGCGCGGCTGGCGCGTGCACTGGCTGGGCGCGCCATCGAGCATGGAGAGCCAGTTGGTGCCGCCACGCGGTTTCGCCTTCGAGGCGGTGGACTTCTCCGGCGTGCGCGGCAAGGGCCTGGGCACCCTGCTGCGCCTGCCGTTGCGCCTGCTGCGGGCCCTGGCCCAGAGCCTGCGGGTGTTGCGCCGGGTGCGGCCCGACGTGGTGGTGGGCCTGGGCGGCTACATCACCTTCCCGGCCGGGTTGATGGCTGCCCTGAGCCGCCGCCCGCTGGTGCTGCACGAGCAGAACTCGGTGGCCGGCATGGCCAACCGCGTGCTGGCACGGCTGGCGCGCCGGGTCTTCACCGCCTTCCCCGAGGTGCTGCCCCGGGGCCAATGGGTCGGCAACCCGCTGCGGGCCGGCTTTGTCGGCCTGCCCGGGCCGGCGCAGCGCTTCCAGGGCCGCAGCGGGCCGCTGCGCCTGCTGGTGGTCGGCGGCAGCCTGGGTGCCAAGGCGCTCAATGAGACCGTGCCCCAGGCGTTGGCCCTGATCCCGGCCGAGCAGCGTCCCCAGGTGGTGCACCAGAGCGGCGCCAAGCAGATCGACGAGCTGCG
>JAFAMV010000154.1 GCA_019233055.1 Curvibacter sp. | reverse complement strand
ACCCCATCGGCATTGCCGACTTCGGAGCCGGTCGCCCGGGACAGCATCTCCATGTTCCATTCCCCGTCGGTCATGAAGATGTGAAAAGACTTGCGACAACTCAAGACCGGCTGCTCGCTCACCCCAGGTCTGGCCGCATACGGACCTTCTGCCCCGGTGGTCCGCATGAAACGGCCGGCCTCCCTGAACAGCATGTGCGAGGGGGTGTTGCTGCTGGCCGTCAGTGAATCCAGCCAGGCAAACATCTGTTGGCGCACGGTCGCGTTCAGAGAACGCAGGCAAAGAGAGCGGTCACAGGCCCCGTTGGAAGGCGACTGCCAAGGCGTGAGGGAATTGCAGCTGGCAAAGGACTGGTAGGCGATGCGCACCCGGTCGTCCGGCACCGCCGCCGCGCTGAAGGCGGTCTTGACCGCATTGCGAAGGTCGGCCATGCCAGCGACACCCATGCTGCCGGAGTCGTCGAGCGACAGGATGATGTTCGGCGCCGCGCCCACGGTGCCCGTCCCCGTAGGCCCGGTCTCCAGCGGCAAGGGGTCGGCCATGGCGGCCATCCACCCCAGTCCGATCAGACTGGCGCTTGCAACGCCGAGCCAGCGGCCCCGCGCCACCTGGATGCCGAGACCCACGCCCCCTGGCCAACGACTGATGATTGAACTTTGCGACACACGACCTCCTTCGCACCCGCAGCGGGCAGGCTCTCTCATGGACTGCCCAACACCTGCCGCACCAGCATCGACTGCAGCACGGTCGTCGCGCCGGGCCGGCGCCCCTGGACCACCGCTGTGAGCCGGAAGATGAAGGGATCGGACGGCGTCGGCGACCATGGCGCGAGATCGCCGCCGCCGACGGCGGCACCGGCGTTGTAGGGCAGCACCTCGATCCAGTACCACGCCCCTCGGCGATCGCTGGTCTGCAGAAGCGGGTTGTCGCTTGCGCGGGCGCCGCTGTAGAGGCCATAGGGCACGCCACCTGCGGTGGTGACCTGGGTTTTCAGACTTGTCGCATCGCTCCAGAAGCCGGTGCCCGAATCGGCGGTGGCGGCGGCGCCCAGGTTGAGGCAGATGCCATCGGCACATGGCGGAACCCTTGCCGACAGGCGCAAGGCCAGTCGATTGAACTCGGCCACGGTGCTGGGCACCAGCGTTGTCGTGGCGCCGCTGCGGCAGCCGGTCACTCCGCCGCCCGCCTGACACGGCTGCCCGTTGGGCTGCAGCCCCAGGACATCCAATTCGGCATCGTGCAACAGCGCCTCGGCCGCTTCGAAACCCCAGGCGGCTTCGCTGTCATTGCCGGCCAGCATCTCCTCCAGGCGCACCACCTGGGTGCTGGCCAGCACCAGCAGAGCGCCCAACAGCGCGATCACCACCACCACGAGCAGCGAGACGCCTTGTTGCGCGTGCAGCTTTTTCATCTTCGGTTTCAACGCAGACGGCCCGCGCCCCGGATCACGAACACGTTTCTCAACACGATGTGGCGCCGGCCGTCCTGGGCCTGCGGGGTGCCTCGGCATCCCACGAACTGGGCGCCTTCCAGTCGCGGACCACCCAGGGCACCGACCATCTGCAGACAGACCTCGACCGCCCTCACCTGCCGCCAGCGAGCGGCCACTTGGTCGGCATTGAGCCACTGTTGGCTGGCAGCATTTCCATCCCCGGTACGCACCGCAAAACGCAGCTGAAAATCTTCGAGCGACTCGGCCACAGGCTGCGGCGCACCCGCGTTGCTGGATCCCTGGCACAGAAGACGACCACTGCCCACGAAGAATCGACTGTCCACCCGCTGCATCGTGGCGGCGGTACCAGCACCAAGACAATCTGGGGTCATGCCGGCTGAACGGCTTTCAAAACTCGTCACCAGGGTGTCCGGTGCACCTGCGGCACCCTCCTGACCCCAGACATATCCACCATCGGTCTGCCCGTCACCATCGAGATCCAGGCCATCAAAACGGTTGCTGAACACAAAGGTCTGGTCCACCAGCGCTGCGGCAGGACTCAGGGCTTGCAACTCCACGGCCCCCGCCGGGCGCAACTGGCTGCCAATCAGGCGCATGGCATTGTTGGCCTGGGCCATCAACTCGGCCTCGTCGATCGACTGACTGGAAATCACCCGGGTGGAAGCCAGGAACCCCACGGCAGCCATGGCCACCAACAGGCCCACGGCCAGCCCGACCAGCAGCTCCAGCAAGGACAGGCCCTGCATCAGAGCCTGGGGCACGGGGTCGACACGCAGCTTCACGGAGCGGAAAACAAAAGGTGGCAAATCCGCCGGTCCGGGCAGTTCAGCGTCCCGGCCGAGGTCTGCGCTGAAATCATCAACCCCCTCAGCACATCTGCCTGGGTGGCGTCTTCGTTGGCTCGCCAACTCAACAGGATGCCCAACTGACCACTCCTGGCCTGGGACAGAAAGACCGTCGCCTGCCCCATGGGCAGTTCACGACCGACTCGACTGCGCCACTGATCCAGATCCCAGGCCACCAGCTCGGTCCCCGTGCAAGGCTGCACCGCACAATCGGATGGACGACCCCCCGACTGATTGGCCGTCGCATAGTTCGGTAACAAGCTGGTTCCGCCAGGATTGGCCCGGACACGTTCAAACAGATCCTGCGCCAGCCGGTTGGCCACCACGCGCTGAGCCGCCAGTTGGCCATCGACATAGCTGCGAAGCTGGTAGGCCAGCAGCCCCATCACCGCGAAAGCCAGCACGCACAGCGCCACCAGGGCTTCCAAAAGGGCAACCCCCAGGGGCGCAGGGGATTTCATCGACCTGGACACGCCACCTCCCAAGACACCTTGCGGACACGCCCCCCGGTGGCACTGCAGACCTGGAAAGTCGATTCAATGCGATTGTTCGGCGGCGTGAAAGTGAAACCCAGGTTGACCCCGCCCAGTTGGCCCCATCGGTTCACCACGAACACATCCGACCCTTTCTGAGTCTGCGATCTCATGACGGCCGTGCCGTCGTTGAGGTGAACCGACTGGATCACTGCGTCTGTCGCAGCATCGAACCGACCGTTGCCGTTGAGATCGGCAATCACACGCCAACCGCAGGACCAGTCCTGGACAGACTCGGGCTTGGGACAGGCTGGATCCTCCAATCGGCTCACGATCACCCCACCCCCGCGCTTGATCGCCTCGACCCTGGCCAGATGCAGACTGGCCACCATCTGACTCGCCGCCAGATCCGCCTTGTAGCGCTGGGCCAGGGCACTGAAACTCGGGGCTGCCAGAGCACCCAGGATGGACAGGAGGGCCAGGACCGTCATGAGTTCGATCAGGGTCACACCCCGCCGATGCAACTTAGGGGTGGATGCGTGTATCGCCTGCCGGACCTGGAACATCCGACGAAAATACGTCCTTCGGTCTGCAGACAACAGCCCGAACCGAACAAAGGCTTTTCTTCCAGGATCATCGGATTGACCTCCCCCAACGCCCCCCTCTCCAGCCCCGGCACGCCCCCCATGGAACTGGCGCTGGCCCTGGCCCGGCAGGCCCGCCTGATCTGCCCACCGAACCCGGCGGTGGGCGCCGTATTGCTGGACCCGGCCGGGCGCCTCATCGGACAAGGCCATACCCAGGTGCGGGGCGGTCCCCATGCCGAGGTGATGGCCTTGCGCGATGCGCAGCAGCGCGGCCACGACACCCGGGGCGCCACCGCCTATGTCACGCTGGAGCCTTGCTCGCACCAGGGTCGGACGGGGCCCTGCTGCGACGCCTTGATCGCGGCCGGCATCCGCCGCGTGGTCGCCTCGGTCCAGGACCCCAACCCGCTGGTGGCCGGGCGCGGTTTTGCCCGCCTGCGCGCGGCCGGCATCGAGGTCGAGATCGGCGCCGGCGCGGCCGACAGCCAGGCGCTCAATATCGGCTTTTTCACCCGCATGGGCGGGCAGGGTCCCTGGCTGCGCTGCAAGCTCGCGGGCTCGCTGGACGGAAGATCCGCCCTGGACAACGGCGTCAGCCAATGGATCACCTCGGCCCAGGCGCGCAGCGACGGCCATGGCTGGCGCGCCCGCGCCTGCGCCATCCTGACGGGTATCGGCACGGTGCTGGCCGACGATCCCCTGCTCAATGTGCGAGGCTTCGAGCTGCCGCGCGAGCCGCACCTGGCCATCGTCGACAGCCATCTGCGCACGCCGCCCACGGCCCGCCTGTTCGAGGTGCAACGCCAGGTGCTGATCTACACCACCAGCACCGCCCCCGCGACGGCCCTGGAGGCCCGGGGCGCCACCATCGTGCGCCTGGCCGGGGCGCAGGGCCGAGTGGACCTCCCCAGCGTGCTGGCCGACCTGGCAAAGCGGGAGGTCAATGAGGTCCACCTCGAAGCCGGCCCGACCCTCAGCGGCGCCCTGGCCCAGGCGGGCTTGATCGACGAATACCTGCTCTACCTGGCCCCCCGGCTGCTGGGCCCCGGACGGCCACTGCTCGAGCTGCCCGCCTGGACGGCGCTGGACCAGGCGCTGGGCCTGCGCTTCACCGA
The DNA here is from genome assembly GCA_019233055.1 of Curvibacter sp. Taxonomy (GTDB): domain Bacteria; phylum Pseudomonadota; class Gammaproteobacteria; order Burkholderiales; family Burkholderiaceae_C; genus Curvibacter. The sequence goes on along the minus strand of JAFAMV010000154.1, from coordinate 42 downwards.
CGTCACGCCTGTGGGCCCCGACCTCCGGCTGCTGGCGCGCCC
>JAFAMV010000120.1 GCA_019233055.1 Curvibacter sp. | reverse complement strand
AGCGCCGGTCGCTGTCGAGCCGGTTCTTCACATCGGCCCAACTGCGGATGTCGTGCACCGCCTCGTACTGGATCAGCTTCTCGATCAGCGAGGCCGGCGAGTCCCAGCTGATGCGGCGCAGGTCCAGGAAGCCGACATCGAACCAGGTCGAGAACATGTATTCCATCTCGACATCCAGGGCCTGCAGGCGCTTGTCGCTGCGAAGCTGCGCCTGCAGCTCGGCCCGCAGGTCCACCAGGAACTGCACCCCGCCGGGATAGACGCTGAAGCGCTGCAGCAGGCGTCTGCGGGGCGAGACCGTGGCGCGCCGGTAGTGCACCTCGGCCACGGCCTCGTCGGGCGTGCCCACCGCCGCCGCGAAACGGACCTGGGCCTCCTTCACCTTGGCCGCATCGGCCACGAACATCTCGCTCATCAACAGCCAGAGATCGCGCCGCCTGGAAGGATCGGCGCCCGCGTACCAGCCCGCCACCTGCATGGCCCGACGGCCGCCCTCGACTTCGCTGACCCGCGGGTCGATGACCGCGCGCAGTTCGTCGAGGCTGCGCCGCAGCATGCGCGGCGACATGGCCTCGCCGGGCTGCCTCAAGGTGGCCTCCAGGCGTTCGCGGGTGCTGCGCACCGCCGCCTTGCCGCCTTTGGCCGGCGCAGGGGCCCCGGCCGCCTGGCTGGCGGCCGGCTCGGGTGCCGGCGGGGTCTTGCCGGCCGGCAACAGTTTGTCGACGCCGCGGCGGATCCAGGTCGGTGGGTTCATGGCAGAAGACTCCTCCTTGGCGGGTGGGCCAGCTCGCGCAGTGCATCGCGCTGCCGGATCAGGTGGGTGCGCATGGCGGCATCGGCGCCTTCCGGATCGCGGGCCTTCAGCGCGGCGAAGACAGCCAGGTGCTCCGACAGGCTCTGTTCGAGCCGCCCCGGCGCATGCAGCGACTGTTGACGGGCCAGCTTCAGGATCTTGCGCAGATCGCCGATCACCTGGGCCAGCCAGCGGTTGTCCGCCAACTGGATGATGGCCTCGTGGATGGCGTGGTTGGCCTCGTAATAGGCGGTGATCTGGCCTGCGGCGGCGCATTGCTGGAGCCGCTGGTGCAGCGATTCCAGCTCCTGCAGGTCGGCATCGCTGACCTGGCGGGCCGCCTCGAAGGCGCAACGTCCTTCGAGCAGGGCGATCACCGGGAAGATCTCGTCGAGGTCCTGCTCGGTCACCTCGTTGACGAAACACCCCCGGCGCGGCTCATGGCGCAGCAGACCTTCGGCCGTCAGCACCTTCAGCGCCTCGCGCAACGGGGTGCGGGAGATCTGCAGGCTCTCGCAAAGGGCCACCTCATCCAGGAAGGTGCCAGGCGACAGGGTCCCTGAGAAGATCTGTTCGCGCAGGCGTGCAGCCACCTCATGGTGCAGCGATTTGGGGATCAGGCGCATGGCCGCCCCCGCCACCCGTCCAGGGCACGATCCGATCCCGCGACCACCCCCGGGACCCCCCTCAGGGTCAGACGGCAGAAGAGCGGACGAGTCATCATCGGTTTCATAATTACCGATAATTATGGGTAATTACATCAACCTGCCGCAAGGCCCTTCGCGCTGGGGATTACCCTCGAAGCCGCAGCCGGCAAGGCTGCGGCCTCCATCCTTCACCGCCCGCTTCGTCGGGCCCAGGCCATCAGACCGACCCCGCCCAGCACCATGGGCACGCATAGCCACTGCCCCATGCTCATGCCCAGGGACAGCAAGCCCAGGAAAGCATCGGGTTCACGGAAGTATTCGGCCGTGAAGCGCAGCACGCCATAGCCGATCAGGAAGGCCGCCGACACCTCGCCAAGCCGCCTGGGCTTGCGCGCGAAGAGCCACAGCAGCACGAACAACAGCAGGCCTTCCAGCAGGAACTGGTAGATCTGCGAGGGGTGCCTGGGCAGCATCGAGCCACTTTGCGGAAACACCATGCCCCAGGGCAGGTCCGGCGGGCTGAAACGTCCCCAGAGTTCGCCATTGATGAAATTGCCCACCCGGCCGGCAGCCAGGCCGGTCGGCACGCAGGGCGCCACGAAGTCGGTCACCTGCAGCCAGGGCCGTCGGTGCACGCGGGCGAACCAGACCAGGGCCACGATCACGCCGAGCAGGCCGCCATGGAAGCTCATGCCGCCATTCCAGACCTGGAAGACCTCCAGCGGATGGCTCAGGTAGTGGGCCGGCTTGTAGAACAGGCAATAGCCCAGGCGCCCGCCCAGCACCACGCCGAGCACGCCATAGAACAAGATGTCCTCGACATCGCGGCGGCTCCAGGCCTGCTCGCCCTGCATCGAAGCGTAGGGCTCATGCCGCAGGCGCAGCGTGCCCAGCAGCATGAACAGGCCGAAGGCGGCCAGATAGGTCAGCCCATACCAATGGACGGCCAGAGGTCCGACCTGCAAGGCCACGGGGTTGAAGTGCGGGTACATCAGCATGCGCGCGATTGTGCCTGCTTCAGGGACGCCGGAAGATGTCCACCCCGCAAAACCGCCCGCCTGAGACGCCGGCCTGATCCCGACCATCGACGGCGATCAGCCGTGGTCAGCGGCGCTTGGCCGGTCCGCCGCGCAATGCCTCTTTGTGCTTGTCAACGCGCTCACGCCGACGCTGCTCCATCCGGTCGATGGCGCGCCGCTTGGTGTAACCGGAGAAATCGGCCCAGCTCCACCAGGCGGCGGCCAAAGCGAAGGGGGTCAGGACCACATACCAGCTCCAGTTGGCCACCCATCCATATTCGAGGTATTTCATCGCCAACAGAATCAACCCAAGCCCGAGAAAATACATTGCGTGTCCCGCCTCTCTAGAATCGCTGGCACAAAATGTAACCCAACCCCCAACCAAGACGAAACCGAGACGAACCATGAACCGCCTGCTCCTCGCCCTGCCCCTGTCCCTTCTGATGGCCGCCCCGGCCATGGCCGATCTGGCCCTGGCCACCTCCAAGAACTGCATGGCCTGCCACGCGATCGACAAGAAGGTGGTGGGCCCGGCCTACAAGGACGTGGCCGCCAAATACGCCGGTCAGAAGGATGCGGCCGACAAGCTGGTGCTGAAGGTCATGAAGGGCGGTGGCGGCGTGTGGGGTCCGGTGCCGATGCCGGCCAATCCGCAGGTCAGCGAAGCCGAGGCCAAGAAGCTCGTGGCCTGGGTGCTGAGCCAGAAATGAGCGCCTGCCCCTGCCCTGGCAGGGGGCCGGTTCGCAATCCCCCATGGGCCATGGGAGATCGCGGACAGATTCTCAAGGTGCCGGTTCAGTCCGCGCCCTGAAATGGGCCAGGGCCTGGCCCACGGCCAGCAGCTCGCACCCATGGGCCCTGGCATCGGTCAGCACCTGCTCCAGCAAGGCCGGCGTGCACCCCCAGCGGCGCGGCTGCGCCGAGACCCCATGGGTATAGAAGATGAGCCACCCCGAGCAGGCCGCCGTCTCCGCGATCAGTGAACGCAGGCGATCAGGCGTCATCTCATCGGCATACAGGCGCTGAGCCAGCAGGCCATTGAGATCGGCGCTGCCACGATGGATGCCGGCGCGGGTCAGGCGGACCGAATCGAAGCACCGGGCCGCCAACCACTTCGAGGCCAACCCATAGTCCCCCAGTGGAAATGAGAAATGCTGCGGAGCAGCCCCGCCTGCGAGCCCCTGCAGGAACCTGCGGTTCTGTTGCAGTTGCGAGCGCATGCCTTCCGCCCCGAGACCGGAACAGGGTTGGTGGTCGAAGGTGTGGCAACCCAGTTCGTGCCCATGGGCCAGCAAGGCCTCCAGATCCGGGACAGAGTGACAGGCCTCGCCCTGCTCCAGCCGGTCGGTGAGCCCCCCCGCCACATACCAGGTGCCCTTGACGCCATGGTGGTCGAGAATGGCCCGCCCTTCATGGCAGGCGCTGACCGGTGCATCGTCAAAGCTCACCGTGACGACGCCGGGGCCCGCCCCCAGGGGCAGCATGCGCCGCACGAGCCGGCGGGCAAGCCAGCGGTCGGCTTTCTGGATCAGCGTGACGCCATCGCCCATGGAGCGCCCGGCCTCAGGGCCGGTTGTTGAGCCTGGCCCGGGTGGTGGTACCGGGCACGCTCTCGTAGTTGTACTGGAGGCCGACCCGCAACACATTCTGGTCAATCGCGGGGCCTCCGCCCACCGTGCTGAAGCGGTCACGCGACCCCTCGGCATAGAGCGTCCAGCCCCGCGTGAGGGCGTAGTCCACACTGGCCCCGAGATGATTGACCATGTTGTCGGGCAGGGCGGGCACAGCCCCGGCGCCGAAGGCCGGCGTGTTCTGCTGTCGGGCATGCGAGGCCTGCAGGCGCAGGCGGGTCAAGTCCGACCAGCGCCAGAGCAGCGATGCCTGAAATGCATCCGACAGGTAATACAGCACCCCCGGACTGCTGGAGTCATAGACCTGGCGAGCCCAGCCGGCCTCCAGACGGGTCTTGACGGAAGGCTCATAGCTCAGGCCCAGCCCGCCCAGCGGCCGGCTGAAGTTGCTCTGACCCAGGGTCTGGTAGCTGCGCGACAGCGTGGCCAAGCGGGCCCGCAGATGGGTCAGCGGGCTGTAGGCCCAATCCACGTCGACAAAGCCCTGGTGATCGACATAGCGCGTGTCCAGGCTGGCCGCATCCGAGGCACTGCGATAGGGGTAGTCGGAGGTCGCCACGCGCAGGCCGGCCATGGCGGTCGAACCCAGGGGCGAGACATACCGGGCCGCCAGCTGTGCACTGTCCTGGTCCAGGTCCAGGAATTGGTTCTGTGGATTGTCATGGCGCACGGTGAGGCGGCTCAGCGTCAAAGGCAGTTCAAGCTCCTCGGACACACGCAATGCCAGCTCGGACCCGGTCTGCTGCTGCCGGACCATGTCGCGGCTCGTCAACACCTCGTTCTGCGGCTGGTAGAGATCGGTGTCGCTGGTGTACTGGAACTGTCCGCGCCACAGACGGTCCAGCCGCCAGACCAGCCGCGAATCGAGATGCTGCACCTGGTGATCGAGCTCGGGCAACTGCTGATAACTTCGCCGCCCCTCGGAGCCCGTGATTTCCAGGCGCGTGTCGTCCGACATCAGCGGCGCGATGATGGCGGCCCGCACATCCACCGCCAGCACATTGCTGCGCGCCGAATTGCGATTGATCAACGTAGGAAGATCGGCCCCCTGCGGCAGACGCAGCGGATTGCTGTCGCTGGCCCAGGAGCTTTCAAGCTGGACGGCCGTCTCGACCAGCGCATGCGCCGGCTGAGCCCAGAGGGCCAAGCATGACAGCCAGACCAGGGACAGGCCGTATCGTGGCAGCGAAGGGGCGGGGAGGGTCACGGCGGTGGACGGATCGGAATGCCCCGGATTATCAGTCAAAGGCGCGACGCACCGGTCGATTCACCGCGCACGCCCGACGCCGAAGCGGGGGGCGAGGGCATAATTTGCGCCAGGCCCAGACACACAGGAGCAGGCATGCGGCAATCGGTTCACCCTTTCACCCAGCGCCGCGGATGGCGTTGGCTGGTGGGCGGACTGCTCTTCCTGTGGCTTTCGGTCGTGGCGCATGCCGAATCCGGGCCGAGCGCCGGTCGGCCCGGGCGTGGCCGGGCTGCGGCCCATGTGAGCCTGGCCTCGGTACCCCTGCCCCGGAAAGCGGCCATGCTGAACCAGGCCCTGGGCAGGCCGGCGCGTCTGCTGATCGGGCTGGGCACCACCGATGCGATGACCATCGTCGGCCAGGGCATCCACCCCGACATCTATGACCAGTACATCAACGGGGTGGGCACCGATTCATGGGTCCACTGGAACCAGCCTGCCGGGGCCTACCTGCAGAAGGTGATCCAGAATGCCGAGATGCTGGGCGCGGTACCCATGTTCACCCTCTACCAGATGGCCGCCCGGGGTGACGGCGACCTCAGCGGACTCAATGACGCGGCCTTCATGGGCGACTACTGGCGCAATGTCCACCTGCTGTTCCAGAAACTGGGTGAATACGGACACCCGGTGCTGGTCAACCTGGAGCCTGATTTCTGGGGCTATGCCCTGCGTCTGCAACCCGATCCGTCCCGGCAGCCGGCCCAGGTGCGCCTCAACAGCGACTGCCCAGACCTGCCCGACTCGGTGACCGGTGTCCTGGCCTGCCTGATCCAGACGGCCCATCGGCTGGCCCCGCAGACCTACGTCGGCATCCCTCCGTCCCTGTTCGTCGACCTGCAGGCTAGCGAACCCGACTATCTCCAGCGCCTCGGTGCGGGCAAGGCCGATTTCATGGTCATGCAGACGCAGGATCGCGATGCCGGCTGCATGGAGGCCCAGGACCGGACGGCGTCATGCGTGCGCAACGGCAAGTCCTGGTACTGGGACGAGGACAACCGCCGCAGCCCCAATTTCCGGGAGCATTTCGCCATGACCCGCCGGTATGCCCAGGCCTTGCAACTGCCGGTGCTGTGGTGGCAGACCCCGTTGGGGGTGCCTGGCGACCGGCCCACCGGCAGCGCCCCCTGGCGCGACAACCGGGTGCGGTATTTCCTGACCCACGCACAGGAGCTCGTGGACGCCGGGGGCTTCGGCGTGGTGTTCAGCCCCGGCGAAAAAAGCCAAACCCGCATCGACAGCGATGGCGGTCAGTTCCGGACCCTTTCCAAGGCCTACCTGGCCCAACCGGCGAAACTGCCATGAACCACCCGGCCGCCCTCGCCCCATCCCCGTTGGAAACGCTGGATCCACCGGACAGCCTGGACCACTGGCTCGCCGTCGGCCTGCTGGTGATGAGTTTCACCTGGTCCCTGCTGCCGGCCGGCCTGTCCTGGGATTTCGCCAGCCTGGGTGGCAACCTCGAACAGGGCAATTGGGTGGTCCAGTTGCAATGGGGCAGCCTGTTCCTGGTGGCCGGACTGCTGGCGCTTCGGCATTTCGTGCGGCTGCAGCAGGTGTTGCTGCAGCTCAACCCGTTCCTGCTGGCCCTGTTCCTCTACTGCCTCATGAATTCGGCATGGTCCATCCTGCCGCTGGTGACACTCAAGAAGGTGGTGCAGTTCGGCGGCCTGATCCTGCTGGCCGTGGTGCTCCAGATCACCGAGCTGCGCAGCCTGCAATGGCGCCGCATCCTGCTCGCCACCCTGGTCGTCTTCCAGGTGCTGTCCCTGCTGATGGTGCTGGTGCGCCCGGACATCGCCATCGAATACACCGGTATCGAGAATGGCGCCTGGGAAGGTGGGGCCTGGCGCGGCATCACCGACATGAAGAACACCTACGGCATCATGACGGCCTTCACCGTGATCGTCTGGGTGAGCCTGTTCTTCACCCCTGGCTCAGGCATCCGATGGCCGTCGTTCCTGATGCTTCTGGGCTATTGCGGGCTCAGCCTGGTGATGGCCAAGAGCACCACCAGCCTGCTGGTCACCCTGCTCGGCGTGGGCTGCTTCGTGATGTTCCGATGGAAATTCATCGACAGCGAGTACGTGGCCAGCCGGGTCGTCATCGGCCTCGTGCTGCTGTTGCTGGTGTATGTCCAGGTGCTGTTCGTGCTCAATGGCCGCTTCCCGAGCTGGGATGAATTCTTCAAGCCGGTGGCGATGCTGCTGGGCAAGAGCACCGACATCAGCGGACGCTTCGACATCTGGGACATGGTGCTGCAGGAGATCCACCGCCACTGGTGGCAGGGCGTCGGCTTCGGCGCCTTCTGGCTGGGCCGGGGCAGCGCCTCGCAATTCATCATCGACCGCCTGTACTGGGTGCCCTACCAATCCCACAACGGCTACCTGGACCTGCTCAACGAATTGGGCTTGATCGGCCTGACCCTGTTCGTCGGCTTCATCCTGCGCCACCTGCTCACGCTCTATCGGCTGGCGCGCTTCGACCCGGTCGAAGCAGCATTTCACGGCACCTTGCTGGTCGTCATCCTGGTGCACAACTTCACCGAAAGCTCACTGTTCCGAGGCGTCAACTTCCTGGCCATCCTGGTGATCTTCTCCTCGGTCACCGTCAGCATCGATCTGCACCGCCTCGAGGATCAGGACCGGTACTCAAGGTAGCGCCCGCCCACAAGGGCGGTGAGCTTGCCGAGCTGTGCCGCCGCGGTACGCCACCAGTTGAAGGCCCGCACGCGGGACCATGGCCAGCTCAGCAGCGCCAGCAGCAGAGCCAGCGCCAACTGGAGCAGCGCCCGCCCCCCCAGGTAGAGCATCCGCTGCAGACGCCGCCGGCCCTGCACACCATGCAGACTGACGCGCACATAGGTCTGCGCCCCCCGATAGGCCCGCCGAAGCAGCCACTGCGTGGTGGACCGTTGTGCCGGAACCTCCTCGCTGACGACCGCCTCATCGCACCAGACAAAGCGATACCCGGCCCGGTGCAGATGGGCGAAGAACAGGGTGTCCTCGCCCCCGGAACGGCCGAACTCGGGATCGAAAGGAGGCTTCAGGCTGCGCACCATGGCAGCCCGCAACAGCACATTGCCGGTGCGCGAATCCGGCAGCCCAATGACGGTGCCTGAGACATGGCGCGGCCGGTCGAAAAAGCCGCCCTGCCGCATCCAGGCCGGGGTGGCCTCGGTGTACGTGGGCACCACCGGCGCCATGACGCCGTCGGCATCGCCTGCCGACTGGGTCCGGGCCAACTGCTCCAGCCAGTCGGCACCGGGCAACTCATCGTCATCGATCAGCGCCAGCCAGTGCGCCTGCGCGGCGCCCACTGCGGCGTTGCGTGCCAGAGCGATGTTCGGCTCGGGCTGGTGCACGATCCGCAGCGGCAGGCGATCCGCCCACACTTGCAGAACCTCACGGGCACTGTGACCGGGGTCGTTGTCGACCACGACGATCTCCACCGGCTGCAGCGTCTGCTCGGCCAGCCGCCCGAGCAATTGATCGAGCTGTACCGGACGCCGGAAGGTGCAAAGGCAGACACTGATGTCAAGCATGGAGCGAATCCCCGGCATCCAGTCGTCGACGCTGCCAACGGATCATGCCGGACAGCAACAGGGTGTCGAACACCTCCATCAGGATCAGCGCATAGACCGCCCCCAGCGCCCCCCAACGGGGAATCAACAAGGACGACACCGCCACCATGAAGACCACCACCACACACCCTTCGATGAACAGTGGCCGGAAGGCCCCGATGCTGGTCAGCCAGGTGGTGGAGATGGAACGCGACACATTGACCAGGAAAAAGCCGCCCCAGGCCCAGATCAGCGCTGTGATGCCCTGGTACTTGGCGCCCAGCACATGGTGCTGCAGCCAGGGCAAGGCCAGCATCAGGATGCTGAAATACACTGCGGAGAGCAATTCGATGCCACACCACGAGCGCCAGGTCAGCCGCGACAGGGCAGGCCAGTCGCGGGCATGCAGCAGGCGCCCCGCAACGGGTCTGGCGACCCGGGTCCAGGCCTGGAGCATGAGCCCCACAGGCACCAGCAGAAGGCGCGACGCACTGACCTGCGCGGCGGCCTCCACCCCCGCCATGGCCGAGGCCAGATACAGGAAACTGTAGTTGCTGGCCCACCCGACCAGGGCACCCGGCACCACCCACCGGCCCTTCTCCCAGATGCGCCCGTAGGTCGTGCGCCAGGAAGGCGAATCGGCCCCGGCCGCCACGCTGGGCTCGCCGCGCCCGACCCCGAGGGCCAGGCCATGGGCCAGTGCCAGCACACCCAGGACACTGGCGGCAGTCAGCTCATGCCAGATCAACAGCCCGCCTCCCATGGCGACGGCCAGCCCGACAAAGGCCAGATCACTGCGCAACAGACTTGGCATGTCACCATGGATGAACCACAGGCTGCGCCTGAACTCCCGCAAGGAGACCGCCAGGATGAACACGCCATAGGCCAGACCGAGCAAGCAGGGTGTCACGCCCAGATCGATGTCGCGACTGAACCAGGCGGCCCCCAGACCCATCAACAGAGCCACCACCAGGGCACACCCCCACTGCGCATGGATC
>JAFAMV010000010.1 GCA_019233055.1 Curvibacter sp. | reverse complement strand
ATTCGACGGCGGCGCGCTGCCCAGATCGAGAAAGGGCAACTCAAGCGCCTGTTGGCAATGGCGGCATTTCACAGCAGGACTCCAGAAAAACCATCGGTGACCAGGCCATGCGCCTGATCCCGGGCCGACAGCCCCTGCACCGGCAGGGGCCAGGCGATCGCCAGCCGGGGATCCAGCGCCGACAGGCCGGCCTCGGAGGCGGCCACATAGGGGGCCGAATGCACATAGACCAGTTCCACCCCGTCCTCCAGCGCCTGGAAACCATGGGCGAAGCCCTCGGGAATCCACAGGGCGCAGGCGTTGTCGGCCGAGAGCCGCTCGGCATGCCAATGCAGGAAGGTCGGTGAACCACGGCGCAGGTCGACCGCCACATCCCAGACTTCGCCGCGCACGCAACTGACCAGTTTGTGCTCGGCATGGGGCGGCAACTGGTAGTGCAGGCCGCGCACCGTGCCGGCATGGCGGGTCACGGTGTGGTTGATCTGGGCCACCGGGAGGTGCCACCCGCCCACGGCCATCTCCTGCGGATCGAACAGACGCGACAGGCTGCCGCGCTCGTCGGCCAGCACCTGGCGACGCACCCGCATCAGGCCGGCCAGCGGCGTCGCGCTGAACTCGAAGCGGCTCATGCGGCCTCCCCATAGGCGGCGATGTCCTGCGCGCACAGGGTGGCGGCCGCCTCGCCGTCGGCGTGACGGCGGTACCAGTCCATGGTGCGGCGCACCGAGGTCTCGAGCCCCCAGCAAGGCACCACCCCCAGCACCTGACGGGCCTGGGCCACCTCGAGGGCCAGCCAGCCCGCTTCATGCGGGCCCTGGGGCTCGGAGGCCAGCCGCAACTCGCCACGCCCATAGGACTGGCGGGCCAGTTGCACCACGGTGCGCACGCTGGCCGCCTCGGCGGTCTGGGGCCCGAAGTTGTAGGCCCCGGCCAGCGAAGGCGACTGCCACAGCGATTCGGCCAGGCACAGATAGGCCGACAGAGGCTCCAGCACATGCTGCCAGGGCCGGGTGGCCTCGGGACGGCGCACCTCCAGCACCTCGCCCTGCGACCAGGCCCGCACCACATCGGGGATGAGGCGCTCGGCGGCCCAATCCCCCCCGCCGATCACATTGCCGGCCCGCGCCGAGGCCACGGCCACGCCCTGCGCGGCCAGAAAGGCGTCGCGGTAGCTGGCGATGACATGCTCGCAGGCGGCCTTGCTGGCGCTGTAGGGGTCGTGCCCGCCCAGCGCATCGCTCTCACGGTAGGGGTAGGCCCATTCGCGGTTGCGGTAGACCTTGTCGGTGGTGATGGCCAGCGCCACACGCACCGATGGCAGCCCGCGCAGTGCATCCAGCACATGGGCGGTGCCCATCACATTGCTCGACCAGGTCTGCAGGGGCTCCTGGTAGCTGGGCCGGACCAGGGCCTGGGCGGCCAGGTGCAGCACCACCTCGGGCTGGAAAGCCTGGGTGAGCTGGCGAACCGAGCCGGCATCCCGGATGTCGACAGTGTGGCTCTGGCCCAGTTGCGCGCGCAGATCCAGCAGCTCGTACAGGCTGGGGCGGGTGGCCGGAGCCAGCGCCATCCCGCAGACCTCGGCACCCAGGCGCTGCAGCCAGAAGGCCAGCCAGGCCCCCTTGAAACCGGTGTGCCCGCTGAGCAGCACCCGGCGGCCCTGCCAGAAGGCGGCGTCGGGGCGGCGCATCACCATTGCTTCCATGGGGCCTGACCCGAGTGCCAGAGGTCTTCGAGCAGGTTCTTCTCGCGCAGCGTGTCCATCGGCTGCCAGAAGCCCTTGTGCTCATAGGCCATCAATTCGCCATCGGCGGCCAGGCTGGCCAGTGGTTCGTTCTCCCAGGTCGTGCCGTCCCCGGCGATGCGGTCGATGCAGCGCGGCGACAGCACGAAGAAGCCGCCATTGATCAGGCCGCCGTCGCCCCGGGGCTTCTCGGTGAAGCCGGCCACCTGCTCGCCGGCCATGCGCAACGCGCCATAGCGCCCGGGCGGCTGGACCGCCGTGATGGTGGCCAGCCTGCCGTGGCTGCGGTGGAAGGCGATGGAGCGGGCGATGTCGACATCCGAGACGCCGTCGCCGTAGGTGAAGCAGAACTCGCTGTCGGCCTCGACATGGTCGCGCACCCGCCGCAGACGCCCGCCGGTCATGGTGTCCTCGCCGGTGTCCACCAGGGTCACACGCCAAGGCTCGGCATGCTTGTGGTGCACCTCCATGCGGTTGCTGGCCATGTCGAAGGTGACATCGGACATGTGCAGGAAGTAGTTGGCGAAGTACTCCTTGATCACGTAGCCGCGGTAGCCGCAGCAGATCACGAACTCGTTGACGCCATGGGCCGAATACATCTTCAGGATGTGCCACAGGATGGGCTTGCCCCCGATCTCGACCATGGGTTTGGGCTTGAGGTGGGTCTCCTCGGAAATGCGGGTGCCCAGTCCCCCCGCCAGAATCACGGCTTTCATGCAGTCTTGCCCTCCATCCAAGATTGGAACATGGCCCGGTAGGCGGCCTCGACGCGGCGGGTGAAACGCGGCTCGTCCATCAGCGCGCTCGCCCGCATCTCCGCCCTCAGCCCCGCCCTCAGCGCCCTCAGCCCAGGCACGTCCTCGGCCAGCCCCACCAGCTTGTCCACATACTCCGCCTCGCTGTAGGCAATCCACTCGGACCGTCCCAGCCCCTTCAAGATCGCTCCGCCCATGCGCCCCGCGCTCGGCCTGCCCGCCAGGCTCACATACGGCACCCCCGCATACAGCGTCTCGAACAGCGTCGTGCCCGAGTTGTGCGGGAAACAGTCCAGCCCGATGTCCACCTCCGACAAGGCCTTCCACGCCGGCGCGTTGTACCCCGCCTCGATGCGACCTCCCTCGATGCCCAGCGCCTCGAACCGCTTCCTCAGCTCGCCCTGGATCCCCTCGTCCTGGAACGACGCGCTGTCCACCTTCAGCACCGACCCAGGCACCCGCTTGAGCACCTGCGCCCACACTTGCAGCAAGCGCTCGTTGAGCCTCACCCCGCGCGTCAGCGTGCCGAAGGTGATGTGCCCCTTGCGATCGGCCGGCAGTTCCCCCACCTCCCACGCCGTCGCCGCCGGCCGGTAGCTCGTGTACGGCCCCTGCAGCCGCCACGGCCGCTCCGAGAACAGCCCTTCGCTGCCTTCGGGCGCGTTGAATTCGTCCGTCAGGAAGTAGTCGATCGCCTTCAGCCCCGTGGTGTACCCATAGCCCATCCAGCTCACCGACACCGGCGCCGGCTTGCGGGCAAACACCCCCAACCGGTTGCCCACCGTGTGCCCCGCCAGGTCCACCAGGATGTCGATCCCGTCATCCCGGATGCGCTGCGCCAGCGCCTCGTCGCTCATCCCCTTGGTCGGCACCCACTGGTCCACCAGCGCCTTGTAGCGCTGCGTCACCGGGTCCTCCCCCAGCGCCAGGTCCGCGTACGCCCACACCTCGAACCCCTCGTGATCATGGTGCGACAGCAGCGGCTCCAGGAAATAGACGCAGCTGTGCTGACGAAAATCCGGCGAGACATATCCGACCCGCAGGCGTCGCCCCGCCACCCGGGTGTTGGCAGGGGCCTGCCAGAGCGCACGCAGGGGCTGCCCGAAGCGCGCCTCATAGGCGGCGAAGGCTGCATACACCTGCTCGGCACTCAGCGTCGGGTGGTAGTTGACGGTGAACAGATAGCTGTCGAAGGCCTGTGCCCAGTCCGGCCGGGCCGCGATCACCTGCCGACTGTGGGCCAGCGCCTCGTCATGGCGGGCCAGCGTCTCGAGCAGGCCGGCGGCATTGAGGTGCGCACCAAGATGCCCGGGCTGCACCGTCAGGGCCTGTTCGAAGCAACCCAGCGCGGGCAGGCGCTGATCCTGCTTGACCAGCACATTGCCCAGATTGAAGAGCGCCTCGGCATCCCGAGGCCGCAGCGCCAGGGTCCGCAGATAGGCCTCCCGGGCCGCAGCCCAGTCTTCCTGCTTCTCGAGCGAGAGGGCCAGATTGAAATGGGCGTCGGGGTCGCGCGGCAACAGGCCGACGGCCATGCGCTTGGCCTCGATCGCTGCGTCGGTGTGCCCGGCGTCCTGCAGCAGCACCCCCAGCAGCCGCCAGGCCGGTCCGTTGGCAGGCTCGCGCCGCACCAGCGCCAAGGCCTCGGGCACGACCTGCGCGCCCTGCCCCTGTTCGAAGGCCTGGCGCAGCCGCGCCAGCTCGTCGCCCGGTCCGGTCGGACTCCCGCCCTCGGCCCAGCGGGTGAACATCGCCCGGTAGGCCTGCTCGACCTCGGCGGCAAAGCCGGCCTCATCCATCAGCACCGAGGACTGCATCTCGGCGCGCAGCCCGGCGCGCAGCCGGGCCAGCGCCGGCAGGTCGGAGGCCAGGGCCACCAGTTTCTCGAGGTAGTCCTCTTCGGTCGCGGCCATCCATTCGGGCCGGCCGAGGCCGCTCAGAATGGCCCCGCCCATGCGTCCCAGGCTGGGGCGGCCGACCAGGCTCACAAAGGGCAGGCCCATGTAGAGGCTCTCGAACAGGGTGGTGCCGGAGTTCTGCGGGAAGCAGTCGAGTGCGATGTCCAGGCCACGCAGCACGTCCCATGGCGGATGGTGGTGGCCGACCTGAACCCGGCTCACATCGGCTCCCTGGGCCACAAAGCGCTCCAGCAATTCTTCCCGCAAGGCCGGATCGATGTAGGTGATGCTGTCGATCACCAGCACGGCGGTCGGCAGGCGGCGCAGCAGCTCGCTCCAGACCCGGATCACGTGGTGGTTCAGCCGGATGCCCCGGCTCAGGGTGCCGAAGGTGACGTACCCACGCTGCAGGGCCGGCAGCTCGCTGACCTGGCCCGCATAAGGTGGCGGACGGTAGGCCGCATAGGCGCTGCGCCGCAGCCGCCAGGGCTGCTCGGCAAACAGCCCCTCGCTGCCTTCCGGCGCGGTGAATCCGTCGGTCAGGAAGTAGTCGATGGCCTTGAGCCCCGTGGTGTAGCCGAAGCCCATCCAGGTCACCGACACCGGCGCCGGCTTGCGGGCGAACACCGCCAGCCGGTGGTTTGCCGTGTGGCCGGCCGGGTCGACCAGGATGTCGATGCGGTCCTCGCGGATGCGTTGCGCCAGCGCCTCGTCGCTCATGCCATGCGTCGGCACCCAATGTTCCACGTAGGTCTTGTAGCGACGCGTGACCTCGTCTTCGTGCTCGATGTTGGCATAGGCAAAGATCTCGACCCGGCTGCGGTCATGACCGGCCAGCAGAGGCTCCATGAACCAGCTGCAACTGTGCTGGCGGAAATCAGGTGACAGGTACCCGACACGCAGACGGCGATCGAGTGTGCGCGCGTTGTCGTGCGGCCGCCATTGCTGCCGCAGGGGGGCGCAGAAACGCCGATCAAACTCGGCATAGGCCTGATAGATCTGTTCCGCACTCTTGTCCGGGTGGTAGTTGAGGGTGAACAGGTAGTTGCTGAAGGTGCGAACGGATTCCGGCTGCCGGACCAATGACTCCTCATACAGCGCAAGTGACTCCAGCAATTTCCCTTCCTGGCCCAGCAGCACTTCCAGGTTGTGCCGGACGACCAGCGACCGGGGATCGATCGCCATGGCCTGGCGCAGACATTGCTCGGCCTCGACCAGACGGTGCTGGTCCTTGAGGCAGTTGGCCAGGTTGTTGAGCAGGGCCACCTGGTCGTCTGCGGCCGGAAAACGCGGCAGCGCACGCCGGTACAGCTGCTCGACCTCGGGCATGCGCCCCAACTCGGCCAAGGCGATCGCCTGGTGGAACACCAGCTCAGGCGAATCGTCCCAGCTCGGCGCACCGCCGGCTTCCTGTTCCTCGCGCAGCCGGGTCAAGCGTTCGAAGGCGGCGCGCGCCTCCAGCACCCGGCCCTGACGGGTCAGGGACTGCCCGAGCTTGAGGTAGATC
>JAFAMV010000253.1 GCA_019233055.1 Curvibacter sp. | reverse complement strand
TCGACGTAGTAGAAGCTCTTGCCGTCCGGGGCCAGGGCCAGGCCGAAGAGGTTGCCGTTGCCCGGGGGCGACTGCGCCTGGTCGGTGTTGAGCCAGTGCGCATAGATCTGCTTGCCCTGCAGGGGGTCGACCTCGACGGTCTGGCCGTTCTTGCCGTTGTTCACGATCAGGTGGCCCTGGGCGGTCATGACCATGGCCAGCGGCCAGGCCAGCAGGCCTTCCTTGGTGACCAGGCGCCCCTTGCCGTCGCTGTCGCTGCGGGTGCTGGCGTTGGCGATGGCGGTGATCTCGTTGTCGAGTCCGTCGGTGACGTACAGGGTGTCGTCGGGGCCGAGGGCCAGGCCGGTGGGGCCGAACAGGAAGTTGTCGCGGTCGGCGCGCTGCGAGAACCCATGGCCCACGACCGTCTGGCTCTCGAGCACCGGCGCGGCGCCCTCGGGAATCCGCAGCTCGAGCCGCAGCACCGTGGCCTCATGGATCACATGGGGGTAGTGGGTCTCGGGGTCGACCTCGTTGGGGCCCTTCAGGCCGAAGCCGGCCATGCTGATGAACAGGGTGGCGCGGTCGCCATGGTCGACCGTCACCATATTGCCCCAGGGGCCGTTGATGGTGGGGCCGGCCCAGGTGGCGGTGTGCCGGCCGTTGGCGTCGAAGACCAGCAGGCAGCCGTCGCCCTTGGTGGCGGTGGTGCCGTCGGTGCTGGGGGTGCTGCCCACGATCACCCAGCCGCTCTTGAGCATGGTCATGGCCGTGGTCATGCCGACGCCGCCGGGGCAGTCCTTGAGTTTCTGCGAGACCTGGGCGAACAGCCTGGTCTCCTTGGTGGCCGGGCGGTAGCGCACGATGGTGGTGCCCGTGCCCTGGAGGTTGGAGATGTTGTTGAAGTTGTCGACCAGCACGTCGTCTTTCTCGACGGCACCGGCCGACACCGGCGCGACCACCACCGCATACGGATTCAGGTCGCCGTTGTCGGTGACGGTGGAGGTCAGGAAGCGGTGCTTGTGCAGGCTCTCAAGCAGGCCGCGCGGTTCGGCCTGGGCCGAGGCGATGGTGCACAGGCCTGCCAGGACGCAGGCCCAGCGGGCCAGCATCCGCACGGGGGTGTTTGCAATGCGATTCATGATGTGGAGTGGGACAGAAGGCGTCTGAAAGGGCTCACAGCTGGATGTTCACGCGAAGGCCGAGCACCAGTTCGTTCTTGATGGGACGGGTCGGCGCGTTCGGATCCGCCAGCCCGCCGCCCGGACGCCAGACGTACTGGACGTCGGGCTGCAGCTGGATCCAGGGCCGGAGCTGGTATTGGTAGGTGGCCTCGACAAAGGTCTCGTGCGAGCGCAGGGGCGAGCCCACCGGGGTGTTGCCGAAGGCGATGTTGTCGCTGTCCAGCGCCGTGGCCTGGTTGCTGACATGGGCGTAGCCCATGCCCAGCGCCAGGTTGTCATCGGCGCGGTAGCGCAAGGGGCTGTGCAGCACCACGCCGGCGTTGAGGCTGAAGTCGATCAGGTTGCGGTCCTTGAGCGGCGTGCCCATGGCCCGCACGAAGACGCCGGCGGTGCGGTTCGGGTCGCGGTCATCGCGCCAGACCAGGCGGTCGACCACCCCGTAGACGGCATAGTTGCCACGGTGTTGGCGCGGCGATCCGTTGCTCGACGGGTCGGCCAGCGACAGGCCGTCGCTGCCGTTGTGCAGGTCGGCAAAAGCCTTGCTGTCATACCAGGCGCCCAGGCGGTAGGTCCAGCCCAGGGGCTCGGTCTGGCCCGGCTCGACCAGGCTGCCCAGCGCGGGGTGGTTGATCTGCAGCTCGGCGATCGCCAGGGCGCCGTTGCCCAGGGGGAAATCGGTGCCGTGCCGGTTCTGCATCTGCGGGTCGCTGCCGTTGTTGTGGCGCACCGGGTCGCCATTGAACAGGCCGGCCAGGACCGTGACGCCGTTCACCGGCACCGCCTTCACACGCACGCCCAGGGTCGACAGCGGGTAGGCCGGGCCGCCCGAGGGCAGGTTGGCCGAGGGCAGCATGGGCCAGCCGAACATGGTGTTGACGAACACCAGGGCGTTGCTGCTGACCATGAATTCCTGGTCGAGGCTCTGCTGGCCCAGGCGCACGCTCAGGCGGTCCTCATCGAGGAATTTCTGCTCGTACCAGAGCTCCCAGAGCCGGGTCGCCCGGTCGGCCTCGATGCCGCTGGCGGTCTGCAGGGTCTGCAGATTGGTGGCGCTGAGGTTGGTGCCGTGGATGTTGAGCAGGCTGACGTTGAACAGGCCGCCGTAGTGCCCCCAGGCGCGCTGGGTGTCGAGCTGGCTGACGATCTGGGTCAGCCCGTCGTATTTGAAGCCGCGCTGGGTGCCGCCCTGGGTGTTGCCGAGCACTTCGCTGGTCTCCTGCACCGCCAGCGAGATGCCGGCGCGGCTCAGCGAGGTGCGCAGGCCCCACATGTCGCCGAGCAGGGTCTGGCTGCGGTTGATGCCGGCCAGAAAGCCGAACAGGCCGGGCGGGGTGGCCGGCAGGTCGTCGCCGGCCGGGATGGAGATGGGCGGCGGGGCGGCCTGGGCGCCGGGCCCGGAAAACCCCAGCAGGCCCAGGCCGAGCGCCAGGCTGGTGCCCAGGGTGCGCAAACCCCCGCGTGCTTGCAGACAGTGTTGTTTCGCCATGAATCGTTGTCGCCGCCGGCACCGCGGGGCATGGGTTTCTGGAAGTTGTGAAGTGTATGGATTTTGATTGCTAATGTAAATGAGATTGATTCCTGTCTTCAGTTGCTTTGCCGAAGAGAGGAATTCAAGGTCGGCCGGGTCCCGGGCGGCGGGGCCCGGCCCGGGGGGATCAGGCGTAGAGCGGTTCGGCGTCCAGCGCTTCGATCTGGTCCTGCAGCTGGTGGGTCTGGCCGTGCCAGTAGTCGCTGCTGCCGAACCATGGGAAGTTCAGCGGAAAGGTCGGGTCGTCCCAGCGGCTTGCCAGCCAGGCGCTGTAATGGATCAGGCGCAGGGTGCGCAGGGCTTCGATCAGGGCCAGTTCGCGCCGGTCGAAGGGGCGCACCTGCTCGTAGCCCTCGAGCAGGGCCGCCAGTTGGCCGGTCTGCTGGGCACGGTCGCCCGACAGCAGCATCCACAGGTCCTGGACCGCCGGACCGCTGCGCGCATCATCGAGGTCGACGAAATGCGGCCCGCCACCGGGGCCGTCGGTGGGGGTCCAGAGGATGTTGCCGGGGTGGCAGTCGCCATGCAGCCGGATCAACGCGAGCTGGCCGGCGTCGAAACGGCCGCTGGCACGTTGGCACAGCGGATGGGCGGCGATGCGTTCCAGCGCCTCGTCGCAGGCGGCCCGCCAGGGGCCCAGGGCGTCGGCCGGCAGGGCCTGCGATTGCAGCAGGCTGTCGCGCGCGGCCCAGCCGAAGCTGGCCAGGTCCAGGGCCGGGCGCTGCACGAAGGGGCGGGCCCGGCCCACCTCGTGCAGTCGGGCGAGGAAGCGGCCGATCCATTCGAGCACTTCGAAGTCATCGAGTTCGGGGGGACGGCCGCCGCGCCTCGGGCTGACCGAGAAATGGAAGTCCTGGTAGCGGTGCAGGCTGCGGCCCTCGATGTGCAGCGGCCCGACCGCAGGCACCTCCGCCGCCTCGAGGTCGGCCGAGAAGGCATGTTCTTCGAGGATCTGCGCCTCGCTCCAGCGGCCCGGCCGGTAGAACTTGAGCACCACCGCCCGGTGGCCCTGCACCGGGTCTTCGAGCTGCACCTGGTAGACCCGGTTCTCGTAGGAGGACAGGGCGGTCAGGCGCCCGTCGCCGCGCAGGCCGATGCTGTCCAGTGCGTCCAGCACCGTGTCGGGCATCAGGCGGGCATAGGGGTGCGCAGGCGTCTCCGGGGATGAGGGTGAGGGTGGGGCGGCATGGTGCATGGCGGCATTGTCGCGCGTGTGCGGGCCGGGTCTGGCTTGATGCATGTCAATTCAATGCGGGTCTCATTGCGCACAATGAACAGATGCCAAGCCGTTCTCCTGCCCGCACCCGATCCCAGCAGCGTCGCCGCCAGCTTCGGTTTCCGATCACCCGCCGGGGCTTGCTGTACTCGCTGGTGCTGGCCGTGGCCATCATGAGCCT
Organism: Curvibacter sp.; assembly: GCA_019233055.1. Classification (GTDB taxonomy): domain Bacteria; phylum Pseudomonadota; class Gammaproteobacteria; order Burkholderiales; family Burkholderiaceae_C; genus Curvibacter. The sequence goes on along the minus strand of JAFAMV010000253.1, from coordinate 30,733 downwards.
GGGGGGCTTGAGCTTCTGGGCGGTCGAGCCCCGTGTGCACAGCTTCTGGGACGGCCTGTGGCTGGCTTTCACCACGGCGGCCACCGTGGGCTATGGCGACATGGTGCCCACCACCTCGCTGTCCAAGGGGGTGGCGGTGCTGGTGGTGTTGCTGGGTCTGGCGGTGCTGTCCCTGGTCACTGCCTCGGTCGCCGCGACCTTTGTCGAGGTCGAGGAGCGCCAGATCGAGCGCGATCTGCTGCGCGAGATCCGCGAGCTGCGCAACGAGATCCGGGTCCTGCGCTCCGAGGTGCAGGCGCTGCACCCCGAGGCGGCCCAGGAGCCGCCGGCCTGAAGAGCTGTCCAGTCCGGCGGCCTGGTCCGCCTGCTTGTTCCGCCTGCCTATTCCTTCTCGATGCCGGCGGCCTGGATGATGCGGCCCCACTTGAGCGATTCGGCGCTCTGGAATTTCCGTTGCTCGTCCGGGGTGTTGAGGAACAGGTCGGTGCCGGTGGGCTGGTAGAAGGCGGCCTGGGCGCTGCCCTTGGCGGCCTTGTGCAGCAGCTCGTTGAGGCGGGCCACGATCGGGGCCGGCGTGCCGGCGGGCGCGTAGGCGGCGAACCAGTAGGTCATCTCGTAGCCCTTGACGCCGGCTTCCTCGATGGTCGGGATCTCGGGGGCCAGCGGGCTGCGCTGGCGCGGCGTCACGCCCAGCGCGCGCAGGGTGCCGGCCTTCACCTGGGGCAGGCCGGTGGCCATGTCGGTGAACATGACGTCGATCTGGCCGCCCATGAGGTCGGTCAGTGCCGGCGGGTTGCTGCGGTAGGGGATGGCCAGGATGTAGGTCCCGGTGAGCTGCTTGAACATCTCGCCGGCCACCCGGCTCGACGAGCTGCCGGCGCCGAAGGACAGCTTGCCGGGCCGCGACTTGGCCAGCTTGACGAATTCTCCGACGCTGCGCACCGGCGAGCTGGCGTTGACCACCATGAGCTGGCCGCCCCGGCCGAGGGCGGTGATCGGCTCGAAATCCTTCACCGGGTCGTAGGGCAGCTTCTTGTACAGGTGCTCGTTGGCCGCATGGGTGGTGTTGGTGGCGATCAGCACGGTGTAGCCGTCGGGCTTGGCCTTGGCCACGAACTGGGCGCCCAGGAAGGCATTGGCCCCGGGGCGGTTGTCGACCACCACCGAGACCTTGGTCTCGGTGCTGATGCCGCTGGCCAGGGCGCGGGCGAGCTGGTCGGTGGCGCTGCCGGCGGTGAAGGGCACGACCAGGGTGATGGGGCGGTCCGGAAAGCCCTCGGCCAGGGCCGGGGTGCCGCAGGCCAGCAGGCCGGCGGCCGTCAGGGCCGCCTGCAGCAGGTGGCGACGGGTCTTGATCATGAAAAGTCTCCTTGGTGGTGTTCTTGAGGACGGGTGGGGTCGGGGCGGCAGCATAACCGCAGCGGCCGGCGCTATCGGGGCAGTTCCACCGGCAGGGTCAGCAGCAGGCTGGACAGGCCCTTGCCGTGGCTGTCGAGGTTCAGGGCATCGTTCACGCCCCCCTCCAGGATGTCATGCAGGACGAAGTTCATGGCCTGCAATTTCGGCAGCACATACCTCGTGACCTGCGTGGGGTGGCGGCTGGCGAACAGCCCAGCGACCCGCTCGGCCGTGACCTGCTGCACCAGCAGATCCCAGTGCGCCGGGTCGTAGGCGATGACGCTGATGTTCGAGGTGTTGCCCTTGTCGCCGGTGCGCGCGTGCGCCAGCTGGTGCAGCGGCACCCAGCGGCCCGAGGACGGGGTGGGGGTGGTGGCTTGCAGGGGCGTCATGTCAGGCTCCAGGTCTCGCGGATCCATTCGCGCGGGATGTACCAGGACTCGCTGGCCAGCCGGGGGGTGATGTGGGTGCGCACGCCGCCGCCGCCGGCCGGTCCGCAGGTGTAGAGCGCCAGCACTTCGCGGCACAGCAGCTCGGCGTCGTCGCGCCGGCTGCAGCGGGCCGACACGCGCAGGCGCACATCGGCCAGGGCGCTGTCGCGGTGCAGCGCCTCGCCCTGCGCGCGGGCCCATTCGCCGGCATCGTCGGCCAACAGGCTGGCCACGCCGATCAGCTCGCAGCGCAGCGGCTGCAGGCCGGGGGCCAGGGCGGCCAGGCGCTGGCGCACCACCTCGCCGGCCAGCCGGGCGCGCGCCTCGGCGTTCGGCCCGGCGTATGAGATCTCGCCCTCGGCCAGCCAGCCGCCCTCGAAGCAGGCGGTGGCCTTGAGGGTGGGTGGGCGGGCATGACCGCGCACCCCGCCCACTTCGACCCGGTCGGGGCCGATGTGCTGCACCCAGGCCTGGCTGATGTCGGCCACCACGTCGGGGGTCAGGTAGGCCGCCGGGTCGTGGATCTCGTAGAGCAGTTGCTCCTTCACCGTGCGTTCGTCCACGCAGCCGCCGGTGCCTTCGGCCTTGCCGACGATGAAGCGACCGTCGGCCTGGACCTCGAGGATGGGAAAGCCCACCTGGGCCAGATCGGGCACGTCCTTCCAGCCGGGGTCGGCGAAATAGCCGCCGCAGACCTGGGCGCCGCATTCGAGCAGGTGGCCGGCCATGGTGCCGGCGGCCAGTCGGTCCCAGTCGTCTTCGGGCCAGTCGAAATGGGCCAGCAGCGGCCCCAGGGCCAGGGCCGGGTCGGCCACCCGGCCGGTCACCACGATCTGCGCCCCGGCGCGCAGGCAGGCGGCGATGCCCTGCGCGCCCAGGTAGGCGTTGGCGCTGACCGGTGTCTGCGCACGCGGGCCGCGCACCTGGGCCAGTTGTGCGGGGCTGAGCTGGGGCAGCACCTCGTCGCCCTCGACCACGCCGATGCGCAGCGGCGGCAGGCCCAGGCCTTGCGCCAGCGCCTGCAGGCAGGCAGCGGCACCACGCGGGTTGGCCGCGCCGAAGTTGCCGACGATGGCGATGCCATGGCGCACGCAGTCGGCCAGCACCGGGGCCACGAAGCGCTCGAGGCTGGGTTCGTAGCCGGCCTCGGGGTTCTGTTGCTGACGCAACTGGGCCAGGGCCAGGGTGCGCTCGGCCAGGGTCTCGAACATCAGCACCGCAGGGCCGCCGCGGGCGATCAGGGTGCGGACCACCGGCACGGCGGCGTCCCAGCGGTCGCCCGAGAAACCGGCGCCGCAGCCGATGAGCAAAGAAGGGGTGGAAGGCATGCGCCGAGTGTGGGCATGCAGCGGGTATTTGTAAAATCGATTGATTGAATCGATTCATCCATGTCATCAATCAATTGGTCGTCCAGTGATCTGCAGGCCTTTGCCGCCCTGGTGCAGACCCGGCATTTCACGCGGGCGGCCGAGCGCTGCCATCTCTCGCAGAGTGCCTTCAGCCAGAAGATCCGGCGCCTGGAATCCATGGTCGGGGTGCGCCTGTTCGAGCGCTCCACGCGCCAGGTCAGCCTGACCCCCGAGGGCGAGCAGCTGTCGCGCGAGGTGTTGCGCATCGAGCGCGAGCTGCAGCAGGCGCTGGGCCAGCTCAGCGACCTGGCCGGCCTGCGCGCCGGGCGGGTGGCGGTGGCGGCCCTGCCCTCGATCGCGGCGGTCTGGCTGCCGCAACTGCTGGCCCGCTGGCGTGCGCTGCACCCCCAGGTGACCTTGACGCTGCACGACAGCCTGGCCCATGTGGGGCTGGCCCTGCTGCGCGAAGGCAAGGTCGACCTGGCGCTGACGGCGGGCGGCGACCTGCGTGAGTTCGAGACCGAACTGTTGCGCACCGAGCCCTACTGGCTGGTCTGCCCGGGCGGCCACCGCCTGGCCGCCCGGCGCCGTGTGCACTGGGCCGACCTGGCGGGCGAAGAGGTCATCCAGCTGGCGCGCAGCAGCAGCGTGCGCCAGCAGCTCGATCGCCTGGCGGCGGCGCAGGTGCTACGCAGCAGCCCGCTCGAGGTCGAGCAACTGGCCACCCTGGCGGCCCTGGTGCGCGCGGGTCTGGGGGTGAGCCTGGTGCCCGAGCTGACCCTGTTCCATTTCCGCGGCCCTGGCCTGGCCGCCGTGCCGCTGGCCGAGCCTGAGCTGACGCGCCCGCTGTGGCTGGCGCGGCGCAAGGGGCAGGCCCTGTCGGTGGCGGCCCAGGCCTTTCGCGGGCTGCTGCTGGAGGCGGTCTCGGCCTCGTCCTGAGCAGCCGCACCGAGGGTGCCCACCGAGCCGATGAGAGGCAGGGCTCTGCTATCGTCGGCGCATGAAACATCTGGCGTCCCGCCTGCTGCAATGGCGCAGCGCCCTGGGCTTTCTGTTCCGCATGTCCGATTGGCAGGTCATGCTGCTGTGGTCCATCCCGGCCGGCCTGCTGGGGGCGCTGGCCACCGAACTCTTCCGCTCCGCGCTCTATGGCCTCGACCACCTGGTCCTGGGCCAGGGCGGGAGCCTGGTCGCCATCGCCAGGAACCTGCCGATCTGGATGCGGATCCTGGTGCCCACCGTGGGCGGCCTGCTGGCCGGCGGGCTGCTGCTGTTCGTGAATGCCCGGGGGCAGGGGCGGCTGCCGGCCCACACCGACTACATGGATGCCACGGTGCTGGGCGACGGGCGCATCCCGTCGCGGCCCAGCCTGGTGCGCAGCCTGTCCTCGATGGTCAGCATCGCCAGCGGCGGCTCGATCGGGCGCGAGGGCTCGATGGTGCAGCTGGCCGCGCTCAGCGCCTCGTGGCTGGGGCAGGTGCTGCACTTCCCGGTCGAGCGGCTGCGGCTGCTGGTGGCCTGTGGCGCCGCCGCCGGGATCACCGCCGCCTACAGCGCGCCGATCGCGGGCACCTTCTTCGTGGCCGAGGTGGTCCTGGGATCGATGGCGATGGAAAGCCTGGGGCCGATCATGGTCGCCTCGGTGGTGGCCAACATCACCATGCGCGAATTCCCGGGCTATCAGCCGCCCTATGTGATGCCGGCCTTTCCGGCGGTGGCCGGGGTCGAGGTGCTGCTGTTCGCCTTGCTCGGGGTGCTGATCGGCGGCGGCGCCGCCCTGTTCCTGCGTGGCCTGGGCGGCAGCCGGCGCCTGTTTGCCCGCCTGCCGCTGGCCCTGCCCTGGCGTCTGGCGCTGGGCGGGCTGGTGGTGGGCTTGATCTCGGCGGCGTGGCCCGAGGTCTGGGGCAATGGCTACAGCGTGGTGAATTCGGTGCTGCATGCCTCCTGGCCGGTGCGGCTGCTGTTGGCGCTGCTGCTGGCCAAGGCCCTGGCCACCTTGGCCACCGTGGGCTCGGGGGCCGTCGGCGGGGTGTTCACCCCGGCGTTGTTCTTCGGCTGCCTGGTGGGTGAACTCTTCGGCCAGGGTGCGCAGGCCTTGTGGCCCGGCGCCACCTCGGCGCCGTTTGCCTACGCCATCGTCGGCATGGGTGCGTTCCTGGCCAGTTCCACGCAGGCACCGCTGATGGCGGTGCTGATGATCTTCGAGATGACCATGAGCTACCAGGTCATGCTGCCGCTGATGGCCGCCAGCGTGGTGGCCTATTTCGTGGCGCGTTCGGCCAATGCCGGCTCGATGTACGACATCACGCTGCGCCGCCAGGTGCAGCGCGACGAGCAGCGCCGGCTGCGCACCCTGCATGTGCGCGATCTGGTCCAGCCGGCGCAGACCGTGGTGCCGCTGGACGCCGGCTTGGAGGCGATGAGCCGCCTCTTCCTGCAGCATCCGGTGAAATACCTCTACGTCACCGACGAACGAGCCCGCTACCGTGGCGTGGTGCCCTTGAAGCGGCTCAGCGCCGCCGAGGGCGTGGCCGGGCTGGAGGGCAAGCGGGCCGCCGATCTGCTGTCCGACGAGATCCGGCCGCTCAGCGCCGACATGGGCCTGGCCGAAGCCCTGCAGCGTTTCATGGAGCACCAGGGCGAGCGCCTGCCGGTGATCGACGACCCGACCTCGCCGGTGCTGCTGGGCGTGGTGCACAAGAGCGCGCTGCTGGCCACCTATGTGCGCCTGAGCGAGTAGCGCGGCCCGGGCCTTGCTTCTGTCATCATGGCTTTTGCTTCCTTCCCCCATCCATCCACCTCGAGGAGTCCGATCATGATCCGAATCCGTTGCGCCCTGGCGGCCGTCTTCCTGACCCTGAGCGCCACGCTGGCCCACGCCGGCAGCCTGGACCAGGTGCAGCAGGCCGGCGTGCTCAAGGTCTGCACGCCGGGCGATTACAAGCCCTTCAGCTTCGACCTGGGCGAGGGCCGCTTTGAGGGCCTGGATGTCGATCTCATGGGCGCGCTGGCGGCGTCGCTGGGGGTCAAGGTCGAATTCGTGAAGACCAGTTGGGCGCGCCTGATGGACGACTTCAATGCCGGCCAATGCGATGTGGCGGCCGGCGGCATCTCGGTCACGCTCGAGCGCCAGAAGAAGGCCTGGTTCAGCCAGGCCTACATGGTCAACGGCAAGGCCCCGCTGGTGCGTTGCGCCGATGTGGCGCGCTTCCAGACCGTGGCGGCGATCGACCAGCCGGGCGTGAAGGTGATCGCCAACCCGGGCGGCAGCAACGAGCGCTATGCCCGGGCCAACTTCAAGGCGGCGCAACTCGTCATCCACCCGGACAACCTGGGCATCTTCAAGGAACTGATCGAAGGCCGCGCCGACGTCTTCGTCACCGAATCGGCCGAGACCCTGGTGCAGCACAAGCTGCACCCCGAGCTGTGCGCGGTGAATCCGGAGCGGCCGCTGCAATACGGCGAGATGGGCTTTCTGCTGCCGCGTGGCGACGTGCTGACCAAGGCCTATGTGGACCAGTGGCTGCATCTGATCCAGGCCAATGGCGACTACCAGAAGCTGGCCTCCAGATGGTTGAACTGAGCGCCGGGGCGACCGACCCGCTGGCGCGGCTGCAGGCCTTCTACCCGGCCCTTGGCGCCCTGCCGGCGGCCCAGCGGGCCGAGCTGCCGGCCCTGCTGGGCCCGGGGCTCGAGCTGCCGGCCGGCCAACTGCTGTTTGCCGAGCAGCAGGACTGCCCCGGCTTTCCGCTGCTGCTGTCGGGCGAGGTGCAGGTGACGCGGCGCTCGCCGGACGGTCGCCAGCTCGAGCTCTACCGCCTGGTGCCCGGCGAGATCTGCCTGATGTCCTCGGCCAGCCTGTTCCGGGGGCAGCCCCTGGCGGCCTGCGCCCGCACCACGCGCGAGACGCAGCTGTGCGTGCTGGCGCCGGCGGTGTTCCAGTCCTGGCTGGCCCTGCCCGGTTTCCGCGCCGAGGTGCTGGGCCTGTATGCCGAGCGCATGGTCGAACTCATGGGCCTGATCGACGCGATCGCCTTCCAGCGCCTCGACCAGCGTCTGGCGGCCGCGCTGCTGGGTCACGGCCCCAGCCTGCACCTGACCCATCAGACCCTGGCCGATCAGCTGGGCACGGTGCGCGAGATCGTCACCCGCCTGTTGCGGCGCTTCGAGCGTGAGGGCTGGGTCGCGCTGTCACGCGAATGCATCGCCATCCGCGACAGTGCGGCCCTGCGTCGCCTGGCCGATCCTGGGTGACCTGGGTCACAGACGCCGGGCAGAGCCGGCGCTCCAATCAAGGCTTCTGTCAAGCCAACTGAATGGAGTCTGAAATGTTCAAAGCCAATGTCGGCGGTCTGGACCGCGTGCTGCGCATCGTGATCGGCCTGGTGCTCGTGGGGCTGGCCGCCACCGGCACCGTGGGCCTGTGGGGCTGGCTGGGCCTGGTGCCGCTGGCCACCGGCCTGGTGGGTTGGTGCCCGCCCTATGCGATGTTCGGCTGGAACACCTGCGCGCTCCGCAAGGACGCGCAGGGCTGAGGCGGCGTTGCCGCCCCGCTGACGATCAGGCCAGCGTCAGCGTGACTTCGATGTTGCCGCGGGTGGCGTTCGAGTAGGGGCACACGCCGTGCGCCTTGTTCACCAGGTCCTGGGCCACGGCGCGGTCCATGCCGGGCAGGCTGATGGTCAGGTGCGCCTCGATGCCGAAGCCGGCCGGGATGGGGCCGATGCCGACCTTGGCCTGGATGCTGGCGTCGGCCGGCACCGCGATCTTGGCCGCACCGGCCACATGCTTGAGCGCGCCCATGAAGCAGGCCGAGTAGCCGGCGGCAAACAGCTGCTCGGGGTTGGTGGCGCCGCCGGCACCGCCCAGCTCGCGCGGGGGGCTGAGCTTGACGTCGAGCAGGCCGTCGGAGCTGATGGCGCGGCCGTCGCGGCCACCGGTGGTGTTGACTTCGGCGGTGTACAGAACCTTGTCGAGTTTCGTGGTCATGGTGCTCTCCTTGGAAATTGCCCGCATCGCGGGACGGTTGGGGGATGGAAAGGGGGGCGGCCTCAGGGGCCGATCAGTCGCTCGCGCAACGATTTCAGTTGTCCGGTCAGTGCGCCCAGTTCGTCGAGGCTGCACTGGCTGCGCTGCAGCACGCAGGCCGGGATGCGTTCGGCCTCGCTGCGCAGGGCCCGGCCGGCGGCGGTGAGGCTGATGCGCACCCGGCGCTCGTCGTCCACATCGCGCAGCCGAGCCAGCAGACCGGCCGCTTCCAGGCGTTTGAGCAGCGGGGTCAGGGTGCCCGAATCGAGGAACAGGCGCTCGCCGAGTTCCGACACGCCCAGGCCGTCGCCCTCCCACAGCACCAGCATCACGAGGTACTGCGGGTAGGTCAGGCCGATCTGCTCGAGCAGCGGCTTGTAGAGCTTGGTCATGGCCAGCGAGGCCGAATACAGCGCGAAGCAGACCTGGTGGTCCAGCTGCAGGGCCGGCGGGCTGGGGGGGAAGGGCGCGGATTCGCTGTGCATGGCTTGAATTATTGCCAGCAATTAAATTGTGTGCAATTTAAAAACCGGAAAACCCCTGCGTAAAGAGGGGCAAGGGAGGGGCTCAGCGTCCGGTGAAGCGGGCCGGGCGCCGTTCGACGAAGGAGCGCACGCCTTCGCGCGCGTCCTCGCTGTTGGACAGGCGCTGCTGGGTGTCGATGAAGTCGTGCATGGCCAGCACCGGTCCGTGCTCGACCGCCTTGAGGGCGTTGAGCCGGGTGGCCACCACCGCCAGCGGGGCCTGCTCGGCGATCGTCACGGCGAGGGCCAGGGCGGTGTCGAGCAGTTCGGCCGCCGGCACCACCTTCTGCACGAAATTCAGGCGCAGGGCTTCGGCGGCGCCGAACTCGTCGCCGGTCAGCAGGTGCAGCAGGGCATTGCCGAGGCCGGCGCGTTCGGCCATGCGCAGGGTGGCGCCGCCGGTGGCCATGATGCCGCGCTTGACCTCGAGCTGGGAGAAGCGGCAGTCGTCGGCGGCGATGACGATGTCGGCCGCCAGCATCAGCTCGATGCCCAGGGTGTAGGTGATGCCCTGGACCGCCGCCACCATCGGCTTGGTGCGGCGGCGGTAGCCCGGCGTGCCGAGGTCGGTGGGTTCGACCAGACCCAGCGGGATGGCCTTTTCGCCGCGCTGCATCAGGGGCGCGATGGTGGGCAGGTCGAGCCCGGCGGTGAAGTGCTCGCCGAAGGCATGCAGCAGGCCCACGCGCAGCGCGGGGTCCTCGTCCAGGCGGGTGTAGGCTTCGCCGAGCTCGCGGAACATCTTCGGGGTGAAGCCGTTGCGCTTGGCGGGGCGGTTGATGCCGATCAGCAGCACCTGTCCACGGACTTCGGTGTCGATGCTGCCTTCGGGGTGGGCGGGGGTGGGGGTGGGGTTCATGGCCGCATCGTAGGCGGCCGGGCGGATGCCGGCTTTCACCGGCGCGACAGCCGGACCCCGGAGCCCGGGCCCGCGCGCAGCGGCCCGGGGCGGCGGCTGCCGGCGGGTGCCGGTCAGTAGCTGTAGACGCCGTGCCCGGTCTTGCGGCCGAGGCGGCCGGCGGCGACCATTTCCTTGAGCAGCGGGCAGGGGCGGTACTTGCTGTCGCCGTATTCGTCGAGGTAGACCTGCATCACGGCCAGGCAGACGTCGAGGCCGATCATGTCGGCCAGGGCCAGCGGGCCGATGGGCTGGTTGCAGCCCAGCTTCATGCCGGCGTCGATGTCCTCGGCGGTGGCCAGGCCCTCGGAGAGCACGAAGAAGGCTTCGTTGATCATCGGCACCAGGATGCGGTTGACCACGAAGCCGGGTGCGTTCTTCACGGTGATCGGGCTCTTGCCCAGGGCCTGGGCCAGGGCCTTGACCGCGTCGTGGGTGGCGTCGCTGGTCTGCAGGCCGCGGATGATCTCGACCAGGGCCATCATCGGCACCGGGTTGAAGAAGTGCATGCCGATGAAGCGGTCGGCGCGCGAGGTCACTGCACCGAGCTGGGTGATCGAGATCGACGAGGTGTTGGACGCCAGGATCACCTCGGGGGCCAGCAGCGCATCGACCTGCTTCAGGATCTTGACCTTGAGTTCGTGGTTCTCGGTGGCGGCCTCGATGACGATCTGGGCCTTTTTCAGTTCATCGTAGCTGGTGCTGCCCTGGATGCGGGCCAGGGCGGCGTCCTTGTCGGTGGCGCTGATCTTTTCCTTCTTGATCAGGCGGTCGAGGCTGCCGGCCACGGTGGCCAGGCCGCGCTGCACGGCGGCGTCGGAGATGTCGACCATCACCACGTTCAGGCCCGACACGGCGCAGGCCTGCGCGATGCCGTTGCCCATGGTGCCGGCGCCGATGATGCCAACGGTTTGAATGCTCATGAGGGTGCTCCTGGAGATGAATGCGGAAGGATGCCGATGACGGCGGATGGTCCAGATGGTAGTCGCACTCCAGGGCGGGGCCGGGTCAGTCCCGTGACAACGGCGTCGCAAACTCCGCCGTCTGATCCGCGTCAAGGTTCGAGGCCGGAACTGCGCACCGCCGGCGCCCACTGGGCGCGGTAGGCCGTCAGCATGGCCTGGGTCTGGGCCGGCGTGCTGACCACGGCGTCGAGCAGCGAGTCCGAGAAGCGGTGCGCGGTGTCGGGCTCCTGCATGATCTCGCGGATCACCCGCGCCAAGGCCTCGGCCTTGTCGCGCGGCATGGCGGTGGGCGCGAAGAAGGCGTTGAAGCCGCTGGCCGCCAGGTCGAGGCCGGCCTCCTTGAAGGTCGGGATCTGCGGGGCGAAGGCGGAGCGCCGGGCGCCCGACACGGCCAGGATGCGCAGCTTGCCGGCCTGGTGCTGCGGCAAGAAGGTGTCGAGCGTGTCGATGGCCACCGGCACCTGGCCGCCCAGCAGGTCGTTGACCAGGGGGGCCGAGCCCCGGTAGCCGACGATCTGGGCCGCGACCTTGGCCTTCTCGGCCACCATGAGGCCGAAGAAGTGCGGCAGGCTGCCGGTGGCGGGTACGCCGAAGTTGGCATTGCCGGGGTTGGCGCGCAGCCAGGCCAGCAGGTGGCTGAGCTCGCGCACCGGCACCGCCGCCCCCACGGCCAGCCCGAAGTCGTAGCTGTTGACCTGGCTCAGGGGCAGGAAATCGCGCTCGGGGTCGTAGCCGTTGTCCTTGAAGACCAGGGGGGCCACCACCATCACCGCGGGGTTGGCCAGCATCAGCGTGGTCTGGCCGGGCACCGGCACCCGGGCCACCTGGGCCGCGAGGCGGCCGCCGGCGCCGGGCTTGTTGTCGACGATGACCGGGGTGCCGAGCCGGGCCGACAGCCTGTCGGCCAGGATGCGGGCCACGCGGTCGGTCGATCCGCCCGGCGGGTAGCCCACGAGGATGTGCAGCGGGCCGTCGGTCCAGCGGGTCTCGGCCTGGCTGGCGGCGGTCCAGGCGCTGCCGGCCAGGGCCAGGGTGAAATGCCGGCGGGAAAGTGGGGTCATGGGCGCTCCGGTGAGGGGTGGGGGGCGTTGGCAGGGGCTGCCGATGTCGATCCGACTTTACGCAGGCGCGGCATGGTTGCACTAATCAATTGATCTCCGCAATTACCCGGAGGGGGCCGGCCCGGTGAGCCTGTCAACTGTTCCGGAAATCGGAACAACTCATTGTGCTGGGCATGATTTGCATCAAGCGCGGGCATCGATAGACTTTTCATGTCTCTCTTTGTCCGCTGGTTCATCTGGTTTTGGCTTCCATCCAGGGCGCCCGACAACCGGTTGTTTCGACCAGCCAAGAATCACATGGATCGTCTCGTCAGCATGCAGGTCTTCTGTCGTGTCATCGACTGCCAGGGCTTTGCCGCGGCAGCGCGTTCACTCGACATGTCGCCGCCCGTCGTCACCCGCCTGATCTCCGACCTCGAGGCCCACCTGGGGGCCCGGCTGCTGAACCGCTCCACCTCGCGCAAGCTGGTGCTGACCGAGGCTGGCGAGATCTACCTGGAACAGGTCCGCCACATCCTGGCCGACATCGCCGAGGCCGAGTCCTCGGTGCAGTCGGCCACCCGGGCCCTGTGCGGCCGGCTCAAGGTGCTGGCCCCACCGACCTTCGCCACCCACGAGCTGGTGCGCCATGTGCTGAGCTTTCGCCGGGCCTACCCCAAGGTGCAGATCGATCTGGTCACCTCCGGCCAGGTCGAGACCCTGGACGAGGGCTTCGACCTGTGCCTGCTGATGGGGCATGAAGGCGGGCTCGAAGGCGACTTCGTCGCCCGGCGCCTGGCGCGCACGCGGCTGATCGTCGTGGCTTCGCCGGCCTATCTGAACCAGCACGGGCGGCCGCAGCACCCGCGTGAACTGGCGCAGCACGAGTGGCTGGTGCCGACCTTTGTGCGCGAGCTGAACCTCCGGCATCTGGACCACCGTGCGGGCGAGGGCTCGCAAAGCCATGTGCTGAGCGCCTCGCACTCGGCCCTGCTGACCTCGCACCTGGAGACGGTGCGCTCGGCCGCACTCGAAGGCGTGGGCCTGGCGGTGCTGCCCAGTTTCGCGGCGGCGCAGTCCTGCCAGAAGGGCGATCTGCAGCGCGTGCTGCCGGCCTGGGGCCTGAACACCATGAGCATCTACGCGGCCATCCCGACCCGCCAGCATGTGCCGGCCAAGACCCGGGCCTTCATGGACCACCTCACCCGGGCCTTTCCGGACGGCGAACGCGATCCCTGGATCGAGCTGTGCAGCGCCGGGCCGCACACGGGCCAGACCCCTGCGGGCGGCAGCGCCTGAACCCATCGGGCCCGGCGTCGCCGCGCACGCCGCCGCCCTGTCCCTGGAATGCCGAGATGACGATGCCGAACTGGCGTGAATGGCTGTTCTCAGCCAAGACCTTTGCCGCCTCCATGCTGGCGCTGTATGCCGCCATGGCCCTGGGCATGCCGCGCCCCTACTGGGCCATGGCCACGGTCTATGTGGTGTCGAACCCGCTGACCGGCGCGACCCGCTCCAAGGGGGTGTACCGCGCTGGCGGCACCCTGCTGGGCGCCAGCGCGGCGGTGCTGCTCGTGCCCTGGCTGGTGGACCGGCCGCTGCTGCTGAGTCTGGCGGTGTCGCTGTGGACCGGCGGGCTGCTCTACCTGGCCCTGCTGGACCGCACGCCACGCAACTACCTGTTCATGCTGGCGGCCTATTCGCTGCCCCTGATCGCCCTGCCGGCGGTCTCGGCGCCGGACCAGGTGTTCGACATCGCGGTGTCGCGCACGCAGGAGATCGGGCTGGCCATCGTCTGCGCCAGTGTCGTGGCCGCCGTGGTGCTGCCCGGACGGGTGGCCCCGGTGCTGGCGCTGCGGGTCCATGCCTGGCTGGGGCACGCCGCCGCCTGGGCCGGCCACGCACTGGCGCCCACGCCGGGCCAGGACCGGCTGCCGCCGGTGGGGCGGCACCAACTGGCGGCCGACATCCTGGCGCTGGACCAGCTCATCAGCCAACTGTCCTACGACGCGGCGCATCGGGGCGCCGTCAGCCTGGCGCGCGAACTGCGCTGGCGGCTGAGCCTGCTGCTGCCGGCCCTGTCCTCGGTGCAGGCCGCCCTGCAGGATCTGCATGAGCGTTCGCCCGGGCTGTGCCGGGAGATCGATGCGGTGCTGCAGGAGGCGGCCGCCTGGTTGCGGACGCAATCGGAAGAGGCGGCCCCGCGCGACGCCCTGCTGCAGCGGCTGGCGCAGGCCTCGCATGCGCTGGGCACCGCCGCCGACTGGGACCGGGTGCTGGCCCGCCATGTGCTCATGCGCCTGCAGTCGTTGGTGTGGCTCTGGCAGGATTGCCTGGCGCTGGGCGCCCAGATGGCCCTCGAAGCCCCGCGTCCGGGCTGGCAGCCGGCCTACCGGCGCGAACGCCTGGACCTGCACGCCCGCCACTACGACCACGGCATGCTGGCCTATTCGGCACTGTCGGCCATCGCGCTCATCTTCCTCACCTGCCTGCTGTGGATCCAGGGCGGTTGGGCTGACGGCGCCAGCGCGGTCATCATGGGCGCCATCGCCGCCTGCTTCTTTGCCGCCCAGGACGAGCCGGCACCGGCGCAGTTCGGCTTTCTGCTGTGGAGCAGCGTTTGCATGGTGCTCGGGGCGGTGCTGCTGTTCTATGCCATCCCGGCCACCCATGATTTCGAGACCCTGGCCCTGGTGCTGGCGCCGCCCTTCCTGCTGGTGGGCACCCTGGCCAACCGCCCCGGCTTCACCATGATGGCCATGACCCTGACGGTGGCCATGGCCTCGCAGCTGGGCCTGTCGCAGGCCTACAACGCCGATTTCACCAGCTACCTCAACAGCAACCTGGCCAGCATCGCCGGCATCATGGCCGCGCCCTGCTCTGGACCCTGCTGACCCGGCCCTTCGGGGCGGGGCTGGCCCTGCGGCGCCTGGTGCATGCGAGCTGGGCCGATCTGGTGCGCTGCGCGGCCGGCCGGCAGCAGGGCCGCCATGGCGAACTCGCCGCCGTGATGCTCGACCGCCTGAGCCTGCTGCTGCCGCGCTTGGCGGCCAGCCCCGGCGAGCGGCTCACCGATGGCTTCAGCGAACTGCGTGTGGGCTTCAGCGTGCTGGACCTGCAAAGCGGCGAGGCGGCGCTGGAGGGGCCGGCGCGTGCCGCGGTCCAGGACTCGTTGCAGTCCGTCGAGCAGCACTACGCGGCGCGGCTGCAGGGCCTGGCGCCCGGCACCGACCCCGGTGGCTTGGGCGAACGGATCGATCGCGCCATCGCCCTGCTGGTCCCGGACGGCAGCCCGGCCGCCGCCGAGGCGCTCAACGCCCTGGCCGAACTGCGGCTCACCCTGTGCCCGCGCCGGCCGGCCTGGGCATTGCAGGCCGGAGCCGCCTCATGATGGCCGAGATCGACCTCTACGGCGTCTACCTGCCGGTCCTGCTGGTCCAGGCGCTGCTGGCCCTGTTGCTGAGCACCGGCCTGCGTGCGGTGGTGGCCCGCCTCGGCCTGTACCGCTGGGTCTGGCATCGCTCGCTGTTCAACCTCTGCCTGTACGTGATCGTGCTGGGCGCCGTGATTCTTTCCTGGGGAAAGCGATGAAGAAATTGTTGCAACAGACCGGCTCCGTGCTGGTCACGGGGCTGGCCCTGGCGGCCGCCCTGGTGGTGGGTCGCCACATCTGGGCCTATTACAACGAGGCCCCCTGGACCCGCGACGGCCATGTGCGCGCCGATCTGGTCCAGGTCGCGCCCGATGTGTCGGGCCTGCTCACCGAAGTGCGGGTGCATGACAACCAGCACGTCCGTGCGGGCGAGCTGCTGATGGTGGTCGATCCGCAGCGCTACCAGTTGGCGGCAGGCCAGGCGGCGGCGGCCGTGCAGCTGCAGCAGGCCCAGCTGGCGCAGCTGCGCGCCGAGGCGCGGCGCAACCTGGGTCTGGCCGACATCATGGCCCAGGAAAGCCGCGAGCAGGCCGACAGCAAGGTGGCGCAGGCCGAGGCGGCCCTGGCCGGCGCGCAGGCGGCGCTGCGCCTGGCCCGCCTGAACCTGGAGCGCACCCGCATCACCAGCCCGGTGGAGGGCTATGTCAGCGACCGCACGCCGCGCGCGGGCGACTATGTGCAGGTGGGGCGGCCGGTGCTGTCAGTGATCGATGCGGCCTCCTTCCATGTCGACGGCTATTTCGAGGAGACCAAGCTCGACCGCGTGCAGCCCGACCAGGCGGTGGAGATCCGCGTCATGGGCTACCCCGGCGTGCTGCATGGCCATGTGCAGAGCATTGCCGCCGCCATCGAGGACCGCGACCGCAGCAACGGGGCCAATCTGCTGCCCAATGTGAACCCCACCTTCAACTGGGTGCGCCTGGCCCAGCGCATCCCGGTGCGCATCGCGCTCGACGAGCGCCCGGAGTCGCTGCGCCTGATCGCCGGGCGCACCGCCACCGTGTCCATCCTCACCGACGGGCACAAAGAGCCTGCCGGCCGGCCGGGGGGGCAGTCATGAGCGCCCGGTCTGCCTGCCCCCGCCCGCTGCGCCGCCTGGCTCCGCTGCTGGCCGCGCTGGCGCTGGCCGGCCTGAGCGCCTGCGGCACCGTCGGGCCGGACTACCGATTGCCCCCGGCGGCCAAGAGCCGCCAGACCGAGGCCCAGGCCCCCTTCCTGTCGGCCGCCAGCGCCCCGGCGGCGGTCTCGCTGGCCCCACTGCCGCCCCATTGGTGGCGGCTCTACCGCGAAGAGCAGCTCGACGCCCTGGTCGAGCAGGCGCTGCAGGCCAACACCGATCTGCGGGTGGCCCAGGCCCATCTGCAACACGCCCGGGCGGTGCGCGAGGAGGTCGATGCCGAGCGCGGGCCGCATGCCTCTGCGTCGCTGGCGGTGCAGCGGGCCCAGGAATCGGGCGAGGCCTATCTGCTGCCGGAAAAGCTGCCTGTCACCGACGAGGGCGATGCCGGCCTGCGGGTGGCCTACCAGCTCGACCTCTTCGGCCAGTTGGCCCGGGCCGAAGAGCTGGCCCGGGCGCAGCAGCAGGCCAGCGAAGCGGCACTCGACCTGGTGCGCACCCACGTGGCGGCACAGACCGTCGCGGCCTTTGTCCAGGGCTGTGCGGCCACGCTGGAGCAGCGCGACGGGCAGCAGGCCCTGGATTTGCAGCTGCGCCGCGTCGAGGTGGCGCGGCGCCTCGATGCGGCCGGGCGTCTGTCCGCTCTGGAGCTCGGTCATGCCGAGGCCGAGGCCGAGGCCCTGCGCGCGCGCCTGCCCGCGTTCGAAGCCCGTCGCGCCGAAGCCCATTTCAGGTTGGCCGCCCTGCTGGGCCTGACCCCGCGCGAGCTGCCCGCTGAGCGCAGCCGCTGCAATGCACTGCCCGGCCTGGACAGCCCCTTGCCCGTGGGCGACGGTGCGGCCCTGCTGCGCCGCCGCCCCGACGTGCGGGAGGCCGAGCGCGGCTTGGCGGCGGCCACCGCCCGCATCGGTGTCGCCATGGGCGAGCTCTACCCGCATGTCACGCTGGGCGCCTCCGCCGGGGTCACCGGCGTGCTGTCCGACCTGGGGCAGAGCAGCACCGTGCGCTGGGGGCTCGGCCCCCTGATCAGTTGGCACATCCCCGACAGCGCTGCCCGCGCCCGGGTGCGGGGCGCCCAGGCCGATGCCCAGGCCGCCCTGGCCCGCTTCGACGGCACGGTGCTGACCGCGCTGCGCGAGACCGAGACCGCCCTCAGCCGCTACGGCCACGACCTCGATGCGCTGGCCGACCTGAAGGCGGCACGCGAGCGGGCCGGCTGGCTGGCGCAGCAGAACCAACGCCTGCACGAGGCCGGGCGCGCGCCCCTGCTCAGCCAGCTCGATGCGCAGCGCGGACTGCTCAGTGCCCGGTCTGCGCTGACGGTGGCACAGGCCCAGGTCGCGCAGGACGAGGTCCAGCTTTTCTGGGCCCTGGGGGGCGGTTGGGAATGATCGGGAAAAAGGCCCCGAAAGGGGCCTTCGGGGCACGTGCCGCAGTCCGGCACGGCGGGCTCAGAAGCGGTGCTGCAGGCCCAGGGCCAGACCGGTGTTGCTGGTCTTGCCGCTGGCGGTCTGCGCGGCGCTGAGGCCGTTGGCCTTGGTGTAGTCGAGTTCGGCGTAGAGCTCGGTGCGCTTGCTCAGGCTGTAGCGGGCGCGGGCCACATAGCTGTCGTAGCGGTTGGTGGCCAGGCCGTCGGCGCTGTAGCGTGTGTTGTAGTAGGCGGTCACCACCTTGACCAGGTCGGTGGCATTGAAGGTCAGGCCCACATCGGCCACCGAGGCCTTGAGGCCGGTGCTGGAGGCGCTGGCGCCATTGAGGAACTTGTACAGGAAGGTGTTGGCGCTGGAGCTGGTGAGGATCGAGGTGTTGCTGTTGGCAAAGTTGGGATCGGCCTTCATCTCGGTGTAGCCTGCGGTCACGCGCAGGCCGTTGAACAGGTAGTTGCCGCCCGCCGTCCAGGTCTTCTGGTGGTTGCCCAGGGTGTCCTTCAGATCGTCATAGGCCGCGCCCAGCTGCCAGGCGTTGACGTCATAGCGCAGCAGGGCCTGGGTCGACGAATTGCCCCCCATGTTGGCCGCCACATTGCCGAAGGCATAGGCCAGGCCCAGCGACAGCCCGGACCAGGTCGGGCTCTGGTACTTGAGCATGTTGTCGCGGCGCACGGTGTCCAGGCCCGAGCCCACCAGGGTGCCCAGCGGATTGATGGTGGTGGCCGCGCGGGCCGAGTACTGCTTGTTGTTCGTCAGTTCCTGACCCAGCGGGTCGTTCACATAGGACGACTGCAGGTCGTAGTTGAAGGTGGTGTTGCGGCCCAGGTCGATGCGCCCCCAGTCGCTTTGCAGGCCGACGATGGCGCGCCGGTCGAAGACATTGCTGGTGCTCGAATTGGCGCCCGTGCCGGTGTTGAAGCCCGATTCGAGGTTGAAGTTGGTCTTCAGACCGCCGCCCAGGTCTTCGCTGCCGCGCAGGCCGAAGCGCGAGGTGTTCAGGATGCCCGAACTGAACTGGGTCTGCGAGCCGGTGTTGCTGCCGTTCAGGGCGGCGGCGCTGTCCGAGCGCACGCCGGCGTCGAGCAGGCCGTACAGCGCGAGGCTGGAAGTGTCTGCGTGGGCAACGGTGTTCAGCGCGCCCAGGGCGGCCAGGGTGATCAGGGTCTTTTGCATGGGGACTTTCTGAAGGGAAGGGGAATCAAAAGGACAAAGAAAACGGCGGCGAAACAGAGCTCTGTTTCGCCGCCGTGGCGGGATGCCGGCAGCGAGGGGCCGGGCACCGGGGCGGATCGGGCGGCCAGAGGGCAGCTTGGCCGTCCGACCCGCCGCCGGCGGCGACGCTTGTCTCCTGCACCGGGCGAGGGGCTGGGCACGGGGCTGCCCGCGCCCGCTCAGTTTCAGAAGCTGGCTTCGCCGTGCGGGATCAGGCCGGCGCGGTTGGCGGCGGCGGCGGCCTGGGCCACCTCGGAGCGGGTCAGGCCCGACTTCACACGCGGCACGCTCTTGGACATCGGGTCGACGTCGGCGGCATGTTGGCTGGCCTGGCTGGCTTCGGCCTGGACTTCGGCGCGGCTGCGCTGGGCCACCGGGGCGGGAAACTGATCGGCGTAGTCGGCCTCGCCGTGGGCGAAGGCGGTGCCACAGGCCAGGGCGGAGGCGGCGATCAGGGTGGCAAGGAGCAGGGGCTTTTTCATGGTCATTTCTCTTTCGACGTTCGAGAACATTTCGAAACCGTGCCGCCGGGCCAGGGGCTGGCGGCAGGTCTCGGTGAGTCGTTGTTCTCTTCGCGGCTCATCGATGGAGAGACTTTATGTCGTCATCGACGGCAATAAAAGACGATGAAAATCAATTGGGAATTTCTGTTTCTGCAACAGATGGGCGCTCCACGCCCGGGCGGGCCGGATGGCGGCTCTGAACCGGTTGTCAGGCCTTGAAGCGCCGCCGCGTCAGGCCCAGGGCCAGCCAGAAGGCCGCCACGGTGTAGGCCAGCAGCAGGCCGCCATGCAACAGCACCTGGTCGGGCCAGCGGTCCATGAACAGCGGACGCACCAGCGCCACCGCATTGGTCAGCGGCAGCGCTGCCGAGATCAGCTGCACCACGCCGGGCAGCTGTTCGCGCGGAAAGAAGATGCCCGACAGGAACATCATCGGCGTCAGCACCAGGGTGAAGTAGTAGGTGAAGAAGTCATAGCCCTGGGCCAGGGCGTTGAAGATCAGCGCGATGCTCGAGAAGGTGATGCCCACGGCCAGCAGCACACACCAGGCCAGCGCCAGTTTCGGGCTGTGGCTGATGCCCAGGGCCAGCATCACACCGAGGATGGCGGTGACGGTGAAGGCCGCCTTGAAGGCCGCCCAGAGCATCTCGGCCAGCACCACGTCGTCGAGGCCGACCGGCGCATTCATGATGCCGTCCCAGGTCTTCTGCACATGCATGCGCGAGAAGGCCGAGTACAGGGCTTCGAACGAGGCTGCATTCATGGCGCTCATGCAGATCGAGCCGCTGGCCAGGAACAGGATGTAGGGCACCTGCACACTGCCCTCGGGGCCGTCGACCGTGATGTGGCCCACCAGCGCGCCCATGCCGTAACCGAAGGCGACGAGCCACATCAGGGGCTCGGCGATGTTGCCGACCAGGCTGGGGATGGCCAGCTTGCGCCAGACCAGCAGGTTGCGCAGGAACACCGGCCACCAGCGCCGGCTCAGTTGCGGTGCGCGCCAGACCGAGGGGGCGGCGGGGGCGGGCGTGGTCGAAGACAGGTTCGGGGTGCTCATGGGGGCTCCTGGGGCAGGCTTCAACCGCCTTCGCGGATCTGGCGGCCGGTGAGTTTGAGGAACAGGTCTTCCAGATTGGCCGGCCGGTGCAGGGTGCGCAGGGCGCTGTGCCCGGCCAGCGCCTGCAGCAAGGGGCGGGCATCGCGGGTGTAGAAGAACAGCGTGTCGCCGCTGACCTCGGTGCGGCTGGCCAGGGGCCTCAGGGCCTCGGCCTCGGGGCCATCCGGGCGCAGCAGGCCGAGTGCCCCGTTGCCATAGGCCTCGACCACCTCGGGCTCGAGGTGCTCGGCGATCAGGGTGCGCGGCGGACCTTCGGCGATGCAACGGCCGTGGTCGAGCACCAGCAGACGGTGGCAGAGGCGCTCGGCCTCGTCCATGAAGTGGGTGGTCAGCAGGATCGATTTGCCCTGTTGCAACAGCATCTGCAGGCGTTCCCACATCAGATGCCGGGCCTGCGGATCGAGGCCGGTGGTGGGTTCGTCGAGCAGCAGCAGGCGCGGGTTGTTGACCAGGGCCCGCGCCAGGCTGAGGCGCCGCCGCATGCCCCCGGACAGCTCGCCAGGCCGGGCGTCGGCCTTGTGCGACAGCGCCGCGAACTCGAGCAACCGGGGCGCCCGCTCGAGCATCACGCGCCGGCTCAGGCCGAAGTAGCGGCCGTAGACGATCAGGTTCTCTAGGCAGCTGAAATCGGGGTCGAGGGTGTCGAACTGGGTCACCACGCCGAGCTGGGCCTTGATGGCCAGCGCCTGGCGCGGCATGTCCAGGCCGAAGGCACGGATCTGCCCGCCGTCCGGGCTGGCCTGGCCCAGGCACATGCGCAGCGTGGTGGTCTTGCCGGCCCCATTGGGCCCGATCACGCCCAGGCATTCACCGGGGGCGATGGAGAACGAAAGGTGGTCGACCACCGTGGTCTGGCCGTAGCGCTTGTGCAGCGCCCGGACCTCGAACAAAGGCTCGGGGGTGTCTTGCATGCGGGGATTGTGGCCTAGGGCCGAAGTGCCCGTGGCCGGGATCTGCGCCGTGGGGCGGGCGCGGGACATTTTTGTCTTGTCTTGCCATCAGGCAGGCGCTGCATCCGGCGGCGTGCGTGCAGCGGCAGATGGAAGAAGACCCCGCCTTGCGCGGGGCCTGTCAGGCCGCTGCGGACGGCCTGCTGGCCGTCCGTTGACGCGGCGCTTCGATCAGCGCAGGGCCGGGGCGACGCGCGACTTGGGGTCGACCGAGATGGCGGCCTGCTGGGCGGCGGCCACGGCTTCGGCGCGGCGGTCGGCGACGGTGCGGGTCGAGTTCAGGTCGGGGGCGACGCGCGACTTGCTGTCCACCGACACGGCGGCCTGGCGGGCGGCGGCTTCGGCTTCGGATTGCATTTCGAGCGGGGTGCGGGTCGACTGGATGGCGGGGGCCACGCGCGACTTGCTGTCCACCGACACGGCGGCGTCGCGGGCGGCGGCCACGGCTTCGGCCTCGACATCGGCGCGGCTGCGCAGGGTGCTGCCGTTGTCGCCGGCGAAGGCGGGAGCGGCCAGCAGGGCGGCACTGGAGGCGACGGCCAGCAGGGCGGTGGTGATGATGGAGCGGTTCATGGTGTTTCCTCTCAAAGTTTGAAGCTGCCTGGTTGGGAGCCGACACCGTCGGAGCCCTGGTCGATGGGGCTGGCACGAAGGCTCGGTCACATCGTGGAGGCGACTGTAGGCCCGGGAGGGAAACAATAAAACACTCAATCCATCAAATGAAAATTCCTAAATTGGCAACAATCCGTCACGCCAACGACATCTGAATCCTGGTAGAAACCCGGATTTCCCGGACCGGGGCCGCGATGGCCCCGGTCTGCCCGACTGGCACGCCGGGCTCACAGGGCGTGGGTGACGAGTTTGAACTCGGGGTCTTCGGGGAAGGGTTTGACCGCAAAGCCCAGGCTGCGCATGAGCTTGAGCATGCCGTGGTTGTTGGCCAGCACCAGGCCGTCGATCTCGGCCAGGCCTTTTTCGCGCGCCACATCCATGATGCATTCCATGAGCCGCGAGCCCAGGCCCTTGCCGTTGAAGTCGTCGGCCACCACCAGCGAGAACTCGCAGCTGGTCTGGTCGGGGTTGGTGATGTAGCGCGAGACACCGACGATGCGCTCGGTCTCGCTGAATTCGCCCTCGGCGTTGGCCACGCGCTGCTTGACCACCGCGACCAGGGCCATTTCGCGGTCGTAGTCGATCAGGGTGAAGCGCGCCAGCATGGTCGGCGGCAGCTCGATGATGGACGAGACGAAGCGGAAATAGCGGCTCTCGGGGGAGAGGTGGTGCATCAGGTCCTGCAGCATCTGGGCGTCGTCGGGGTGGATCGGGCGCACCGTGTATTCGCCGCCGCCGCGCAGCGGCAGCACCTGCTCGTAGCGGGCCGGGTAGGGCAGGATGGCCAGGTGGTGGTAGTCGCTCTGGCGGCCGCTGTGGGCCTGGGGGGCGCTGTCGATGACGATGCGGGCGTCGACCGCGACGGCGCCGTTCTCGTCGACGATGATGGGGTTGATGTCCATCTCGCGCAGCTGGGGCAGCTCGCAGACCATTTCGGACACGCGCAGCAGCACCTGCTCAAGGGCGTCGCGGTCGACCGCGTGGGCGCCGCGCCAGTCGCCCAGGGTCTCGGCGACGCGCGAGCGGTCGATGAGGCGGCGGGCCAGGAACTGGTTGAGCGGGGGCAGCTCCATGGCGCGGTCGTTGATCAGCTCGATCATGGTGCCGCCGGCGCCGAAGGTGATGACCGGACCGAAGGGGTCGTCGGTGACCAGGCCGATGCAGATCTCGCGGCCACGGCGGGCGCGGGCCATCTTCTGCACCGTGACGCCGTTGATGCGGGCGTCGGGCTGCAGGCGGGCCACGCGCTGCACCATGTCGTTGTAGGCGTCGCGGGCGGCGGCGCCGCTGTGGATGTTGAGCACCACGCCCTGGACGTCCGACTTGTGGATGATGTCGGGCGAGTCGATCTTCAGCGCCACCGGGAAGCCGAGCTGGGTGGCGATCATCATGGCCTCGTTGGCATTGCGCGCCAGCAGGGTCTCGGTCACCGGGATGTGGAAGGCCGACAGCAGGGTCTTGGACTCCATCTCGGTGAGCACCTTGCGGCGTTCGGCGAGCACGCTTTCGATGACCAGCCGGGCGCCCTCGACATCGGGCTTGGACAGGGTCGACAGCGGCGGCGGCGTCTGCTGCAGCAGCTGCTGGTTCTGGTAGAAGGCCGAGAGGTTGCCGAAGGCGCCCACGGCGGCCTCGGGCGTGCGGAAGCTCGGGATGGCGGCCTGGTTGAGGATGGCGCGCGCGGGCAGCACGGTGCGGTCGCCCATCCAGCATGACAGCAGCGGCTTGTTCATCGCGGGCTTGATGTCGGCCAGGGCCTGGGCGATCTGCACCGCGTCCACGCCGACCTTGGGCGAACAGATGGCCAGCACGCCGTCGATCTGGCGGTCCTGGCCGGCGGCTTCGACGGCGGCGCGGTAGTGCGCCGGGTCGGCGTCCTCGGAGAGGTCGATCAGGTCGGTGAGCGAGGCCTGCGCAGGCAGCAGCGGCTGCAGGGCCTGGGCCTTGTCGCCTGACAGCTTGGCGAGTTCGAGGTGGATCTCGTTGACCCAGTCGGCGGCCAGCACGCCGGGGCCGCCGCCATTGGTGACGATGGCCAGCCGCTTGCCCACCGGGCGGTAGCGCGAGGCCAGGCATTTGGCGGCCGAGAAGACCTGCACGAAGGTGTGCACGCGCACCGCGCCGGCGCGGCGCAGCGCGGCGTCGAAGGCGTCGTCGCTGCCGACGATGGCACCGCTGTGGGTCTGGGCGGCCTCGTTGCCCGCCGGCTTGCGGCCGGCCTTGAGGATGACCACCGGTTTGGCATTGGCGGCCGAGCGCAGCGAGCTCATGAAGCGCCGCGCGTTCGAGATGCCTTCGAGGTAGACCACGATGCTGTGGGTCTTGGCGTCGTTGGCCAGGTAGTCGAGCACGTCGGCGACGTCGAGCGCGGTGTGGGGGCCCAGCGAGACCAGGGACGAGAAGCCCACGCCGTTGTTGCTGGCCCAGTCGAGCATCGAGGCGGTGAGCGAGCCCGACTGCGAGACCACGGCCAGGGGGCCCGCCTTGGCCAGGGGGCCGATGGCGCTGGCATTGAGTTGCAGCGAGGGCCGCTGGAAGCCCAGGCAGTTCGGCCCCAGCAGGTGCATGCCTTCGCGGCGGGCGATCTTCTTCAGCTCGGCGGCCTGTTCGGCGCCGATGCCGCTGGAGATCACCATGGCGGCGCGGCAGGTCATGCGGCCGGCCACCTCGAGGGCGGCGGCGATGTCCTCGGCGGGCAGCGCGATGATCGCCAGATCGGCCTTGGCCTGGGCCAGTTCGGCCAGGGTGCCGGTGGTGTGGATGTCGAGGAACTGCAGCGTGCCGCTGAAGCGTTGCGCCTTCAGGGCCTCGTGCAGGCCTCGCGCGTTGGGGCCGGCCTGGTCGTCGGCCTCGGCGGATCCCGCGAAGACGACGATGGACGAGGGTTCGAACAGTGGGGTGAGGTAGTGTTTGTCCATGGTTTCGATCAATCGGCGCCGATGAGCACCTTGACGTGGGCGCCGACGCTGCGCGCCAGCGGACTCAGTACATAGCCCCCTTCGAGGCAGGAGATGACGCGACCCTGGCAGTGGCGGCGCGCCACGTCCATGATCTGCCGGGTGACCCATTCGTAGTCGGCCTCGACGAAGCCGAGGTTGCCCATGTCGTCTTCGCGGTGGGCGTCGAAGCCGGCCGAGATGTAGATCAGCTCGGGGCAGAAGGCTTCCAGGGCGGGCAGCCAGCGCTGCACCACCGCCTCGCGCAAGGCCTCGCCGGTGGAGCGGCTGGGCAGGCCGACATTGACCATCAAGGGGTCGCTGTCGTCGCCGTCGGGAAAGGGGTAGAGGCCTTTTTCGAAGATCGAGCACATCAGCACGCGCTCATCGCCGCGCAGGATGTCCTCGCTGCCGTTGCCGTGGTGCACGTCGAAGTCGATCAGGGCCACGCGCTGCAGCTTGTGCACGTCCAGCGCATGGCGCATGCCCACCACCGCGTTGTTGAAGAAGCAGAAGCCGCTGGCGGCTTCGCGCAGGGCGTGGTGTCCGGGCGGGCGCACGCTGCAGAAGGCGCTGGGCACCTCGCCGGCCAGCACCAGGTCGGTGGCCAGCACCGCCGCGCCGGCCGCACGCCGGGCCGCCTGGATGGTGAAGGGGTTCATGAGGGTGTCGGGGTCGACCGGCCAGTAGCCCTCGGCCGGAGAGGCCGCCATGATCTCGTTGACGTAAAGCGTCGCATGCGCACGGCCCAGTTGCTCGACCGTGGCCAGCGGCGCCTCGTAGGGCAGCATGTAGTCGAGCAGGCCCTTGATCAGCAGATGGTCGTGGATGGCGCCCAGGCGCTCGGGGCATTCGGGGTGGTGCGGGCCCATCTCGTGTTTCGCGCAGTCAGGGTGGGTGATGTAGGCAGCAAGCAAACCGGTCTCCTTGGCCCCGATATCGTGAAGGTGTCCGGGGCTGCACCCCACTCTAGGCCTGCTGCGGACAGGGTTTTTTGCGTTGCAGCAAATCTTCCCGACAAAGCCCGGGCGCCGACGGCGCCAGCGCCCGATTGTGAGGCCGCCGGGCCGGGGGTGCATGACCGGGTCGTGACAGCCGGCTACGTAGTTTTGCGAATCCGTTTCTGTCACTCCGGTCAGCCAGCGGTCAGCCTGGCTTCGGTACATTCGCCGCCCAAGGTCGCGCCGGCCTCTGCGGCAGGGGTGCGCCATTCACATCTGGAAGACGCTGCAATGAAGAAGCAAACGGAACGCGCCGCTCCCGCGAGCGGACGGGTCAGCCCCTTGATGATGGGGCTGGGCGGCCTGGGCCTGGTGGTCTGCCTGGGGTTGGGCTACGGGTATTTGCATGGCTCGGCCGCCCCCGAAGCGGCGCTGGCGCCGCCGCCGGCGGCCACCCGCATCGGCGACGACAAGCTGCAGTTGGCGCCCGAGCAGGTCCATGAGCTCAACGTCGGGCCGGTGGAGAGCCGCAGTTTCGAGGTCCGCCGCGAAGCCATCGGCATCATCGATTTCAACCAGGACAACGCGGTGCAGGTGTTCTCGCCCTACCAGGGCCGCATCGGCCAGCTGCTGGTACGCGCCGGTGACGACGTCGCCAAGGGCCAGGTGCTGTTCACGGTGCAGATCCCCGATCTGGCGGCTGCGGCCTCGACGCTGATCAGCGCGGCCGGCACCCTGAAGACGGCCAATGAGACCCTGCAGCGGGCCAAGTCCCTTTACGAGACGCAGAGCATCCCGCTCAAGGAGCTGCAGCAGAACAGCTCCGACCAGCAGGCGGCCGATGCGGCCTACCGTGCGGCGCACAAGACCCTGGCGTTGTTCGGCCTGACGGAGGCGGAGATCGGCGAGGTCGAGAAGACCCGCCAGGTCGACACCGAGATGCCGGTGCGCAGCCCCTTCGCCGGGCGGGTGACCGCGCGCTCGGGGGCTCCCGGGCAACTGGTGCAGCCCGGTGCGAACACCGCCACGGTGACGGTGGCCAACATCCAGCAGCTGTGGATGGTGGCGAATGTGCCCGAATCCGAGGTGGCGGCCTACCGCCTGGGCCAGGCGGTCAGCGTCAAGGTGCAGGCCTATCCGGACCAGGCCTTCAGCGGCAAGGTGAACTACATCGCCGATGCCGCCGATCCCAACACCCACCGGGTCGTGGTGCGCGCCGAGGTGGCCGACCGCCAGCATCAGCTCAAGCCGCAGATGCTGGCCACCTTCACCATCCAGGTCGGTGCGCCGCAGAAATCGCCCGCCGTGCCGGCCAATGCGCTGGCCCGCGAATCCGACGGCAGCACCTCGGCCTGGGTGACCGAGGACGAACTGCGCTTCGTGCGCCGGCGTGTGCAGACCGGCCTCACGCAGGACGGGATGGTGCAGATCACCCAGGGCCTGACGGCGGGCGAGAAGGTCGCGCGCGACAAGGCCCTGTTCCTGAGCAACCTCTACCTCATCACCTCCAACTGAGGCAGGGCCCGACGTGTTCCGATCCTTACTCTCTTTCGTCCTCACGCGGCGGCCGGTGGTGCTGCTGGGCCTGCTGGCCTTCATGGCCGCGGGTGTGCTGGCCTTCATCAAGCTCAATGTCGAGGCCTACCCGAACCCGGCACCGGTGATCCTCGAGATCACCGCCCAGGCCCCGGGCCTGTCGGCCGAGGAAATGGAGCGCTACTACACCCGCCCCATGGAAATCGGGCTGGCCACCACCATGGGGGTGGACAACATCCGCTCCACCTCCTTCTATGGCCTGGCCTTTGTGCGCGTGACCTTCAAGTACGGCGTCGACTACGTGCCGGCGCTGACGCAGACCGCGATCAACCTGCAGCAGAACGTGAGCCTGCCCAACAATGTGCAGCCGCAGATCCAGGCGTCCAGCCTGGTCGGCGAGATCCTGCGCTACCAGGTCAAGGGACCATCGACCTACAGCCTGACCGATCTGCGCGGCATCCAGGACTGGGTCATCCAGCGCCGCCTGCTCACCGTGCCCGGTGTGGCCCAGGTGGTCACCTGGGGCGGCACCACCAAGGAATACCACGTCGAGGTCGATCCGGCCCGTCTGGAAAGTTACGGCCTGACGCTGCAGCAGGTGCTGACGGCGGTGGGCAACGCCAACTCCAATGTGGGCGGGCGCACCATCAGCGTCGGCGAGCAGTCGGTCAATGTGCGCGGCCTGGGCTTGGTGCGCGACATCGAGGATGTGAAGAACACCGTGGTGGTCCAGCAAAACGGCCTGCCGGTCTTCGTCAAGGACCTGGCCACGGTCTCGCTGGGCAATGTGCCGCGCCTGGGCGAGGCCGGGCGCGACGACCAGAAGGACGTGGTCACCGGCATCGTGGTGATGAACCGCACCATGCAGACCAAGGACGTGATCGCCCGCGTCGAGGAGGCGGTCAACAAGCTCAACACCGACGGCAGCCTGCCCCAGGGCGTGCAGCTGCAACCCTACTACGACCGGTCTTCGCTGGTGAACGTGACCACCCACACGGTGATCCACAACCTGATCTTCGGCTGCCTGCTGGTGTTCTTCATCCAGTGGGTGTTCCTGGGCGACCTGCGCAGCGCGGTGATCGTCAGCGTGAACATCCCGTTTGCGCTGTTCTTCAGCATCATGATGCTGGTGCTCACCGGCGAATCGGCCAACCTGCTGTCGCTGGGGGCGGTGGACTTCGGCATCATCGTCGACTCGGCGGTGATCCTGGTCGAGAACATCTTCCGCAACTTCCAGAAGACGCCGCGTGAGCGCGTCGAGGCCCTGCGCGCCATGACCCGGGGCCCGCACGGCATGGACACCGATCCGGCCATGGGCTGGACCCAGCGGCTGCGCATGATCTTCATGAGCGCGCTGCAGGTCGACAACTCGGTGCTGTTCTCCACCGTCATCACCATCGCCGCGTTCTCGCCGCTGTTCCTCATGACCGGGGTCGAGGGCCAGATCTTCGGGCCCATGGCGCGCACCTACGGCTACGCCCTGGCCGGCGCCCTGCTGGCCACCTTCACCGTCACGCCGGTGCTGGCGGCCTATCTGCTGCCGCGCAAGGTGCAGGAGCACGAGACCCGCATCGTCGAGGCGATCCGCCATGTCTACGAGCCGGCGCTGCGCTGGTCGCTGCGCCACGCCCGTGGGGTGTGCATCGGCGGGGTGGTTTTCCTGCTGGCCGTCGGCCTGCTGGCCTCGCGGCTGGGCAGCGAATTCCTGCCGGCGCTCGAGGAAGGCAACCTGTGGATCCGCGCCTCGATGCCGCCGACCATCTCGCTGGAGGACGGCACCGCCAAGGCCAGCCGCATGCGCGAGATCATCAAGAGCTACCCCGAAGTGACCACGGTGGTGTCCCAGCATGGCCGGCCCGATGACGGCAGCGATGCCTCGGGCTTCAACAACGTCGAGCTGTTCGCGCCGCTCAAGCCCTTTGACGAATGGCCCGCCGGCATGAGCAAGGAGCGCCTGGTGGGCGAGCTGCAGGCCAAGTTCCAGGCCGAATTCCCGGGCGTGGGCTTCAACTTCTCGCAGTACATCCAGGACAACGTCGAGGAAGGCCTGTCGGGCGTGAAGGGGGCCAACTCGGTGAAGATCGTCGGCCCCGATCTGGCGACGCTGGAGAAGCTCGCCTCGGAGACCCAGTCGGTGATGGCCAAGATCCCCGGCGTGGCCGACCTGGGCATCTTCAACACCCTGGGGCAGCCGAACCTGAACATCCAGATCGACCGCGCCAAGGCGGCCCGCTACGGCCTCAACACCGGCGACGTCAACAACGTCATCCAGGCCGCGCTCGGCGGCACCGTGGCCACCACGGTGCTCGAGGGCGAGCGCCAGTACGGGCTGTCGGTGCGCTTGCTGCCCAGGTCGCGGGCCGACCTGCAAAGCGTGCGCGACCTGCGCATCGGCTACACCACCAGCGGCGGCGCCACCTCGTTCATCCCGCTGCGCGACGTGGCCGATATCACGCTGGACACCGGCGCCACCTACATCTACCACGAGAAGAACGAACGCTACATCCCGCTCAAGTTCAGCGTGCGCGACCGCGACCTGGGCAGCACCGTCGCCGAGATCCAGCAGCGCGTGGGCAGCGAGGTCAAACTGCCCGAGGGCTACCGCATCCTGTACGCGGGCGAGTTCGAATCGCTGCAGCAGGCCAAGGCCCGCATGGCGGTGCTGATCCCGATGGCCCTGGTGCTGATCGTGGTGCTGCTCTATGCCCTGTTCAGCAGCTTTGCCTACAGCATGCTGGCCCTGGTGGCGGTGCCCTTCACCGTGGCCTGCGGCATCCTGGCGCTGTGGGTGTCGGCCCAGGTGATCAGCATCTCGGCGGTGATCGGCTTCGTCTCGCTGCTGGGCGTGTCGGTGATGGACGGCATCCTGATCCTCAGCTACTTCAAGGAACTCCGCCTGGCCGGGCAGAGCGCCGAAGACGCCATCTACGACGCCTACATCCACCGCATGCGCCCCCTGCTGATGACCGCCTTCTCGGCCTGCATCGGCCTGTTCCCGGCGGCGCTGAGCCATGGCATTGGCAGCCAGGTCCAGCGCCCGCTGGCCACCGTGGTGGTGGGCGGCATGCTGGTCGGCCCGCTGTTCCTGCTGCTGGTGGTGCCTGCCATCCGGTTGCTGGTGCTGCGCCGGGTGAAGCTCAAGAAACGTCGCAAGGGACTCGGCGGCGACGCCCTGGCCTGAGAGTGAAGCGACAGATGAGGATTGCGATGATGAAACGCCCAGCCCACTGGCCCGTGAACCTGCGCCTGAGCGCCCTGGCCTTCGCCCTGGCGCTGGCCGGCTGCGCGGCCGGGCCCGACTACCAGCCCAGCC
>JAFAMV010000245.1 GCA_019233055.1 Curvibacter sp. | reverse complement strand
ATCGCGTCCGAGATCTGGTCGGCCACCTTGTCGGGGTGGCCCTCAGAGACGGATTCGGAGGTAAAAAGAAAATCGTTCGCCATTTGAATAAACTCCACGTTACAACTTTGGGGGCGTTGCCTCGGACTCGGGAGCTTTGGCGAACGCTTTAGCAGTTTTGTTTAATGTCGCCCTGCAAGTTGCTCAGTTAACTCGGCGACCCGCGTATTCTATCCACCAGATGCTCTTCCTGCTCAGGGCCATGGCCCTGTTTCCATTGTGCTTGCTCCAGGTCATCGGCTGGGGGCTGGGCTGGCTGTCCTTCCTGCTCTCGCCGGCTTACCGGCGCCGTTTCCTGGACCATGCCGCCCTGGGGGCCTGCACCCCGGGGCAGGTCCTGGCGGCGGTCGGCCATGCCGGCCGCATGGTGGCCGAACTGCCCCGGCTCTGGCTGGGGCGGCCGCTGCCGTTCCGCTGGGACGGTGTGGAGCACATCCAAGCCGCTTATGCGCGCGGCCAGGGCATCGTGTTCCTGACCCCGCACATGGGCTGCTTCGAGGTCTCGCCGCAGGCCCTGGTGCAGGATTTCAGCCGCGACCATGGTCCGATGACCATCCTCTACCGGCCGGCACGCCAGCCCTGGCTGGCCCGCGTCATGGCCTCGGTGCGCGAGCGCCCCGGCCTGCAGGCCGCCCCGACCACGCTGTCGGGGGTGCGCCAGTTGCTGAAGGCGCTGCGCCAGGGGCAGGCGGTCGGTCTGCTGCCCGACCAGGTGCCGCCCGAGGGCATGGGGATCTGGTCGCCGTTCTTCGGTCGTCCGGCCTACACCATGACCCTGGCCGTGCGCCTGGTGCAGCAGACCGGTGCCAGCGTGCTGCTGGCCTGGGTGGAGCGCCTGTCCTGGGGGCGTGGCTTCGTGGTCCATGTGCGCGAGATGGCACGGCCGCTGGCCTCTGACATGGCGCAGGCGGTGGCGCAGATCAATGCCGAGATGGAGGGCCTCGTCCGGGCCTGTCCCCAGCAGTACCTGTGGGGCTATGCCCGCTACAAACAACCGCGTGGAGAGGCCTGAGCATGGGCAGTGCGATCGGACTCTTTCTGATGCGGCAACTGGGGCGGCTGCCGCTGCCCTGCTTGCGGGGCCTCGGCTGGCTTCTGGGGGGGCTGCTCTACCTGCTGGCCGTACCCCGGCGCCGGGTGGTGGCGGTGAACCTGGCCCTGTGCTTTCCCGAGGCCGGCGCGGCGCAGCGGCGGCGCTGGGCGCGTCGGGCCTTCGTGTATTTCGCGCAGTCCTGGCTCGACCGGGGCTGGCTCTGGCATGCCTCGCGCGAGGTGCTGAACCGCCGCATCCGCCTGATCGGGGACTGGCATGAATTCGACGGCCAGACGCCGACGATCATCTTCTCGCCGCATTTCTTCGGCCTGGAGGCCGGCGGCATGGCCTTGTCGCTGAATGTGCCGCGCGCCTTCACCTCGATCTTCACGCCGCAGCCGAATCCGCGCGTCGACGCCTGGATGAAGGCGGGGCGCTCGCGTTTCGGCGATGTGCGCATGCTCAACCGCTTCGATGGCGTCAAGCCGATCGTCAGCAGTCTGCGCCAGGGCGGGGCGCTGTACCTGCTGCCCGACATGAACTTCGGCCCCGAGGAATCGATCTTCGTGCCCTTCTACGGGCATCTGGCGGCCACGGTGCCTTCGCTGTCGCGCTTTGCACGCCTGGGGCGGGCCAAGGTGGTGCCGGTGGTGTCGCGCATCACGCCCGAGGGCTATGAGGTCGAGGTGATGCCGGCCTGGAGCGGTTTCCCGACCGACGACGTCGAGGCCGACACGGCCCTGATGAACCAGCGGCTGCAGGGCTGGATCGATCGCATGCCCGACCAGTACTACTGGGTCCACAAGCGTTTCAAGACGCGTCCCCCTGGCGAGCCGCCGGTCTACCGCTGAGGCGGCGGCGTCCGCAGGAAGTCCTGCAGCTGCGCACAGACCCAGTCCGGGTCTTCGTGGACGATCCAGTGGCTGGCCTGCCCGTGCCGGTACAGTTCGAGATGCGGGACCCATTGTTCGAGCCCCTCGAGCAGGCCGGGCAGCAGCGCATGGTCCTGCAAGCCCCAGAGCACCCGCGTGGGCACCTCGATGCGCAGCAGGCTGTCGGGCAGTGTCAGGGCGTCGGCCTGGCCGGGGCGCAGGGGCGTGACGCGGTAGTAGTTGCAGCCGCCCCGCAGGCCGGCGCGCCAGACCTCGCGGTACTGATCCTTGAGCGCTGGCGTCAGCCAGGGCGGGTCCTGCGGGCTGTCGGCGGGGCGTAGAAACCCCCAAAGCCGCTCGAAGTCGTCTTCGGCCAGCAAGGCCTCGGCGTCAGGCCGGGCCAGGAAGGCCATGTAGGCGCTGGCCGCCTGTTGCGCCGGGTTGTCGCGCAACTCCCGCAGAAAGGTGCCGGGGTGGGGCGAATTGAGGATCAGCAGGCGCTGCATCGCCTCGGGCTGCTGGTTGGCCCAGGCCCAGGCCACGGCGCCACCCCAGTCGTGGGCGACCAGGGCGCCCAGCGGCGCCGTGGGCGATTCGAGCGCCAGGAGTTGCTGAAGGTCCTGCACCAGCAGCCGGGCCCGGTAGGCCTCGACCTCGGCGGGCTGGCTCGAGGGGCTGAAGCCGCGCAGAAAGGGGGCGACGCAGCGCCACCCGCCGTTCTCCGGGCGGGAGAAGTGCTGGAGCAGGGCGTCCCAGACGAAGGCGCCTTCGGGAAAGCCATGCAGGAACAGCAGGACGGGCCGCCCGCGCGTGCCGCTGGCGCGGCAGGCCAGGGTCGTGCCGTTGGGCAGGGTCTGTGAGAAGGTTTCCAACATGGGCGAGGGTCCTTGGTGACGGGGTTGGGTCGGCGCCGCACCCGCAGGACCTCGCCGGGACTCAGTCGACGGCGGGAGGCTCGGCGGGTGCTTCGGTCGGCGCTGCGGTCGGCGCTTCGGGCTCGACGGCAGGGTTCGGATGGGTCCACTGCCAGAGCAGTTGGGCCGTTTCCTCGAGGCCGTTGCGCTTGAGGGCGGAAAAGAGTTTGACCTCGCCGCCGCCGGCGTTCAGTCGCGCAATGGACAGGGCCTTGGCCCCTTCGGAGCGGGTGAGCTTGTCGGCCTTGGTCAGGAGCACCAGGAATTTCAGGCCTTGCTCGACCCGGGGGCGGATGACCTCGAGCAGGGTCTCGTCGAGCTCGGTGAGGCCCAGGCGCGGATCGCACAGCATGACCACGCCGATCAGGTTCTCGCGGCTCACCAGGTAATTGGCCATGACGCGTTGCCAGCGGATCTTGTCGTCCTTGGGCACGGCGGCATAGCCGTAGCCGGGCAGGTCGGCCAGCACCGCGTCCTGCAGGTTCTGGCGGCCCAGGGCGAACAGGTTGATGTGCTGGGTCCGTCCGGGCTTCTTCGAGGCGAAGGCCAGCTGCCTCTGCTGCGTCAGGGTGTTGATGCAGGTCGATTTGCCGGCATTCGAGCGGCCCACGAAGGCGATCTCGGGCAGTTGCAGCGGGGGCAGGTGATGCAGCTGGGCGGCGGTGGTGAGGAAACGCGCGGTATGCATCCAGCCCAGCGCGGCCTTGGCGTCGGGCAGGGCGTCACCGGAGACTGGAGTGTTTGTGTTTGACATTAATCTAGATCTGTTTCAGAAGCCTCATTGTAGAATCGCGAGGTTTTGCGCCCCTAAACACCACAGTTGACCCTCGATATGAAGTTGCTTGCCACCCTGCTGACCGCTGCCATGCTGGCCGCTCCCGCTTTCCCGGCTTTCTCTTCGGAGGACAAGCCTGCCGAGGCCCCCAAGGTGGCCAAGCCGGATCTGGCCAAGGGTGAGGCCACTTTCGCCACCTGCGCGGCCTGCCATGGCACCGACGGCAACTCGAGCTCGCCGGCCTATCCCAAGCTGGCCCAGCAGCACCCCGAGTACCTGGTCAAGCAGCTGCAGGAGTTCAAGTCGGGCAAGCGCGCCAACCCGGTCATGAGCGGCATGGCCGCCACCCTCAGCGACGAAGACATGAAGAACGTCGCCTACTGGGTCAGCAGCCAGAAGGAAAAGCCCGGCTTCGCCAAGGAGAAAGACCTGGTGACCCTGGGCGAGCGCATCTTCCGCGGCGGCCTGCCGGATCGTCAGATCGCGGCCTGCGCCGGCTGCCACAGCCCCAATGGTGCCGGCATCCCCGCCCAATACCCGCGCCTGGCCGGCCAGCAGGCCGACTACACCGTGGCCCAGCTCGTAGCCTTCCGCGACGGCGTGCGCACCAACAGCATCCAGATGACGGGCGAGGCTGCCAAGCTCAACGACAAGGAAATCAAGGCCGTTGCCGACTACATCGCCGGCCTGCATTGAACGGAAGGCCCTGGTTCGTTGAACCTATGGCCTTCTCGACCCCCTAACCGGGCGGGCCTCCTGTGTGGCCCGCCTTTTTTTTGCCCGCACGCGCCCCTGACATGTCCACTCCCGTCCCCGAAACAGCCTCCCGCGCACCGGCCGGCCCGGCCCGCCTGCGCGGCCTCGTGGACCTGCTGGCCTCGATGCGGTTCGCGATCTCGCTGCTGACGGTGATCTGCATCGCCTCGGTGATCGGGACGGTGCTGCAGCAGAACCAGCCGATCCCGAACTATGTCAACCAGTTCGGTCCTTTCTGGGCCCAGGTCTTCGGCGCCCTGCACCTCTATGCCGTCTACAGCGCCTGGTGGTTCCTGCTGATCCTGGGCTTTCTGGTGGTCAGCACCTCGCTGTGCATCGCGCGCAACACCCCCAAGATCCTGGCCGACCTCCGCACGTTCAAGGAGAACATCCGCGAGCAGAGCCTCAAATCCTTCGGGCAGCGCGCCGAACAGGTCTTTGCCGTCGAACCGACCGAGCCCCTGGTGCGCCGGCTCGGTGCCACCCTGGTGCAGGGGGGCTGGAAGGTACGGCTGCAGGCGCGTGACACGGCCGGCGGCACGGGCTGGATGCTGGCGGCCAAGCGGGGCTCGGCCAACAAGCTCGGCTACATCGCCGCCCACTCGGCCATCGTGCTGATCTGTCTGGGCGGCCTGCTCGATGGTGATCTGGTGGTGCGGGCGCAGATGTGGTTCAACGGCAAGACCCCCTATGCAGGCGGCGGCAGCATTGCCGATGTCTCGCCCGAGCACCGGCTGAGCGACCGCAACCCCACCTTCCGTGGCAACCTCATGGTGGCCGAGGGCACGGAATCGAGCACCGCCATCCTGAACCAGCCCGACGGCGTGTTGCTGCAGGAACTGCCTTTTGCGGTCGAGCTGAAGAAATTCATCGTCGAGTACTACTCGACCGGGATGCCCAAGCTGTTCGCCAGCGACATCGTGATCCACGACCGGACCAGCGGCGAGACCCAGGAGGCGCGGGTCGAGGTCAACCACCCCGCCAAGTACAAGGGCGTGGAGATCTACCAGTCGAGCTTCGACGACGGCGGCTCGCATGTGAAGCTGCGGGCGCTGCCGCTCAAGGGTGGTGGGCATCCCTTCGAGGTTGAAGGCGTGATCGGTGGCAGTTCGGTGCTGCAGCGCGCCGACGGCCAGGAAAAGCTCACGCTCGAATACACCGGCCTGCGCGTCATCAACGTCGAGAACATGGCGGGTGCCGCCGGCTCGGGCGCGGATGTGCGCAAGGTGGACCTGCGCGATTCGGTCGAATCGCACCTCGGCGCGGCCAACAAGAGCAATGCCCGCAAGGAACTGCGCAACGTGGGGCCGAGCATCGGCTACAAGCTGCGTGATGCGGCAGGGCAGGCGCGCGAGTTCCAGAACTACATGCTGCCGGTGGACATGGGAGACGGCGTGCCGGTCTACCTGCTGGGCATGCGTGAAGACCCGGGCGAGCCCTTCCGCTACCTGCGTCTTCCGGTCGACGAAGAGGGGGGGCTGGATGGTTTCACCCGTCTGCGCGCCGCCCTGGCCGATCCGGCCCTGCGGGAGCAGGCGGTGCATCGTTACGCGGTGCATGCGATCGAGTCGAGCAAGCCCGAGCTGTCCCACCAACTGGAACTGTCGGCCGGGCGCGCCTTGTCGCTGTTCGCCGGCGCCACGCCCGCCAAGACCGCCAAGACCGCCAAGGCGGATGAAGCCCGTCCGACGGGCGGACTGCAGGCGGTGTCCGACTTCATCGAGGCGAATGTGCCTGAGGCCGAGCGGCCGCGCGCCGGCGACGTCCTGATCCGCATCCTCAGCGGGGCCCTTTTCGAACTGGCCCAGCTGTCGCGCGAGCAGGCCGGCCTCAAGCCGCTGCAGCCCAGCGACAAGGTCCAGGCCTTCATGACCCAGGCGGTGCTGTCGCTCAGCGATGTGCAGATGTACCCGGAACCCATGGCCTTCATGCTCAAGGACTTCACCCAGGTGCAGGCCAGCGTCTTCCAGGTGTCGCGCGCCCCTGGACGCAGTGTTGTCTATCTGGGCTGCGCCTTGCTGATCCTGGGGGTCTTTGCCATGCTCTATGTCCGGGAGCGGCGTCTCTGGATCTGGGTGCGCCCTGAGGGGGCCGGCAGCCACGCGCTGATGGCGCTGTCGAGCAACCGCAAGACCCTGGACAGCGACCACGAATTTGCGCGACTGAAAGAAAAGCTGCTGATGCTCGGTCCCGAACCGGTCGCCAGCCCGGACCCCGACCCACACCCCGAGGTGACCCCATGAACACCGCAACCCACAGCCCCACCCCCACGGTGACCCTGAACGAAGGGTTCTTCTCCCGCCGAAGCTGGCCCGACTGGGTGTTCGCCGCCCTGGTGCTGGCGGCGGGACTGCGGGCCCTGATGCTGTACAGCACGTCGATGGATGTCTACGAGACCGGCATCCTGCTGGCGGCGATGCCGGCGGCGATCTGGCTGGGCTGGTTCTGGCGGCCCCTGGCCGCCCTGATGGTCGGGGTGGGGGCCTTGGCCCTGCTGGGCATCAATGCCTACCATGCGGCGGGAGAGGCGCCGAGCCTGGCGCGCGCCGACACCGTTTTCTGGCTCAGGTATTTCCTGTCCAGCCAGTCCGCCATCCTGTGGATGAGCATGCTGATCTTCATGAGCACCGTCTTTTACTGGCTGGGCCTGGTCGGCGGGCGCCATGGGGCGACGATGGAGCTGACCGGTTCGCGCCTGGCCTGGGGTGCCGTGGTGATGGCGCTGACCGGCACCCTGGTGCGCTGGTACGAGAGCTACCTGATCGGTGCCGATGTGGGTCACATCCCGGTCAGCAATCTCTATGAGGTCTTCGTGCTGTTCTGCTGGATCACCACGGTGTTCTATCTGTATTTCGAGGCGCAGTACAAGACACGCTCCCTGGGGGCTTTCGTGATGCTGGTGGTCAGTGCCGCCGTCGGATTCCTGCTCTGGTATTCGGTGGTGCGCGGTGCCCAGGAGATCCAGCCGCTGGTGCCGGCCCTGAAAAGCTGGTGGATGAAGCTGCATGTGCCGGCCAATTTCGTCGGCTACGGCACGTTCGCGCTGTCGGCGATGGTGGCCTTTGCCTACCTGATCAAGCAACAGGCCGATGAGACGCGCTGGTATCGGCTCACGCCACTGTGGCTGCTGGGCATCGTGCTTTGTTTCGAGCCCATGGCCTTCCGCAGAGCGCCGGGCGAGGCCGGCAGCAGTTATTGGGCAGTCTATTTCGGCATCTCGGCCCTGGTCATGGCCGGCATCCTGCTGGGCCGCCGCCGCATCGCGGCCCGCCTGCCCTCGCTCGAGATCCTCGACGACGTGATGTACAAGGCGATCGCGGTGGGCTTTGCCTTCTTTACCGTGGCCACGGTGCTGGGCGCGCTGTGGGCGGCCGAGGCCTGGGGCGGCTACTGGAGCTGGGATCCGAAGGAGACCTGGGCCCTGATCGTCTGGCTCAACTACGCGGCCTGGTTGCACATGCGCCTGATGAAGGGGCTGCGGGGCAGCCTGTCGGCCTGGTGGGCGCTGGTGGGCCTGGCTGTGACGACCTTCGCCTTCATCGGTGTCAACATGTTCCTCAGCGGCCTGCACAGCTACGGGTCTTTGTGAAACTTTGGCAAAGGGCATGAATCCTTGAAAGAATCGCCGGTCAGACCCGACCAATGGTTCATCACAAGGAGCTTTCATGCTGATCCGAACCCACGACGACGGATTCCATCACCCCCTGTCCAGTGAGATCACGCCGCCGGCGGTCTATGCCAACCGGCGTCGCTGGCTTCAGGGCCTGGCCCTGACAGGGGTCGCAGGCAGCCTGGGCACTGGGTCGGGACGGCAGGCCCTGGCCCAGGCGGCGACGACGCCACGTCCCGGCCGCCTGGCGGCGCTGCCGGGTGTCCGCTCCGGTGTGGCCGGCGCCCAGGTCAACGACAAGCTGACCGATTACAAGGACGCCTCCGGCTACAACAACTATTACGAGTTCGGCACCGACAAGACGGATCCGGCACGCAATGCGGGCACCCTGCGGACCAGTCCCTGGTCGGTGGAGATCGACGGCCTGGTGAAGAAGCCCTTGAAGCTGGGCCTGGAAGAGCTGATCAAGCTCAGCGCCCAGGAGGAGCGCGTCTACCGCCTGCGTTGCGTCGAGGGCTGGTCGATGGTGATTCCCTGGGTCGGCTACTCGCTGTCCGAGCTGATCCGGCGGGTCGATCCGCTGGGGTCGGCGAAGTATGTCGAATTCCACACGCTGGCTGACCCCAAGACCATGCCCTTCGTGGGTTCCCGGATCCTCGATTGGCCCTATGTCGAAGGTCTGCGCCTCGATGAGGCCATGCATCCGCTGACCCTGCTGGCCTTCGGCATGTATGGCGAGGTGCTGCCGAACCAGAATGGGGCGCCGGTGCGCCTGGTGGTGCCCTGGAAATACGGCTTCAAGAGCGCCAAGAGCCTGGTGCGCATCCGTTTCACCGACAAGGAACCTGCCACCGCCTGGAACAAGGCCGCCGCCAATGAGTACGGTTTCTATTCGAACGTGAATCCGGAGGTGGACCATCCGCGCTGGAGCCAGGCCACGGAGCGGCGCATCGGAGAGGACGGCCTGTTCGCCAAGAAGCGCAAGACCCTGATGTTCAACGGCTATGAGGCCCAGGTCGGCCAGTTGTATGCGGGCATGGACCTGAAGAAGTTCTATTGAGGCCGCTTGCCATGGGTGGTGCATCCCTTCTGAATCCGACGCCGGTGCGCGCCAGTGCGCCGGGCTGGCGATCTGCGGTGCAGCGTGCGCTGTTGTCGCGCTGGAGCAAGCCCCTGCTGTGGCTGGCTTGTCTGCTGCCGCTGGCCTGGCTGTTGACCGGGGCGCTGCGCGAAACCCTGGGCGCCAATCCGGCCGAGGCCCTGATCCGGGCGACCGGCGACTGGACCCTGCGGGGCCTGTGCCTGA
Source organism: Curvibacter sp. (assembly GCA_019233055.1). Classification (GTDB taxonomy): domain Bacteria; phylum Pseudomonadota; class Gammaproteobacteria; order Burkholderiales; family Burkholderiaceae_C; genus Curvibacter. The sequence continues at coordinate 7,929 of JAFAMV010000245.1, read as the reverse complement.
CGCTGGCCATCACCCCGCTGCGGGTGATGCTGGGCCTGCCCGCCCTGCTGCGGTTCCGGCGCCTGCTGGGGGTCTTCAGCTACGTCTATGCGCTGCTGCACCTGCTGTGCTATGCCGGGTTCGACATGCAGCTCGATCTGGGTGACATCGGGCGCGATGTGCTCAAGCGGCCCTTCATCTTCGTCGGCCTGGCGGCGGTGCTGCTGATGACGCCGCTGGCGCTGACCTCCTTCAACGCCGCCATCCGTGCCCTGGGTGGCCGCCACTGGCAGCGCCTGCATCGGCTGGTGTATGGCGTGATCCTGCTCGGGCTGCTGCATTTCTTCTGGATGCGCGCCGGCAAGCACAATTTTGCCGAGGTGGCTGTCTATGCCGCCCTGGCGGCCGTGTTGCTGGGCTGGCGCGTGCAGCGTGCGTTGCGCCAGCGCTGGCTCAGTGCCCGACAGCCCTGAGCGCGGGCTGGGCTCCCCGTTGGGGATCGATCTGCAGGCTGGGCAATTGGTAGGCGCGGTCGTCGAACAGGTCGATGCCGCACATCAGGGTCTCGAGCCAGTCGAAGAACTGGGCGATGGCGGTGGCACCGACAATCGGCGCCCCGTGCTGAGGCACCAGCATGGAGATGTCCAGCTGCCGGGCCATCCGGACCCAGAGCCGCAGGATCTTGTTGGAGACCATGTAGCGCCGATGGAAGCCTTCCATCAAGGGGATGTGGGCGCGCAGATCGGTGACCGGCTTCTGGGCCTGCTGGCCGGTGGTCAGCGACACGCCCAGGTCGCCGGTGAACAGGATCCGGCTCACCGGATCGTAGAAATGGAAGTTGCCTTCGGAGTGCAGGAAGTGGGCCGGCAGCAGCCACAGCTCGTTGTGGCCCAGTTGCAGCTTGCCGCCCGCGTCGGGCACCCCGATCACGCGGTCCTCGGTCTTGCCCACCTTGGCGAAGTGGGGCGCGAAGCGCTCCCAGATCCGCGAGATCACGAGCTTGGCCCGCGTGGAGGTCATCCAACGGTCCAGCGAGGCGATGATGTCGGGGTCGGCATGGGAGGCCAGCAGGTAACTGAGCTTGCTCGGGGCGAAGTGCTTGGACATGCCCAGGAACAATTCGTTGAAGGCAAGGTTGCCACCGGGATCGATGATCGCGCCGGTGCCGTTGTCCACGATCAGGAACTGGTTGGCCTGGACCGCCTGCCCACCCTCTTCGATGAGGTCGGTGAACATGTAGCAGGCATGACCCGCGGCGCTATAGAGTTCCAGTGGCATGCCGTCTCCGCTCTGTGACCGTTTGATGAAGGTGAAGGCAGGAATTTAGGCCAGACCGTGAACCAGTGCCTTGACTCACATCAACGGACGGCGGCGGGCAGCAGGGTCTCCAGGGCGAACGTGTCCTCGACGCTTTCCCGGCGGCGCACCAGGTGGGCGCCCTTGTCGTCGACCAGCACCTCGGCCGGACGGCCTCGGGTGTTGTAGTTGCTGGCCATGCTCATGCAATAGGCGCCGGCGGACAGCACGGCCAGCAGGTCGCCCTGGGCCACGGCCAGTTCACGATCGCGACCGATCCAGTCACCGCTTTCGCAGACCGGGCCGACGACGTCATAGCGGCTGGGCGCCTGGTCGCCCTTCGCCTGCACCGGGACGATGGCGTGGTAGGCCTCGTACATGGCCGGACGCGGCAGGTCGTTCATGGCGGCATCGATGATGCAGAAATTCTTCTGTTCACCCGGCTTCAGGTAGAGCACCTCGGTCAGGCAGATGCCGGCATTGCCCACCAGGGAGCGACCGGGTTCGATCATCAGCAGGCGCTGACCGAAGCCGCGCGCATCGAGCCGGCTCAGCAGTTGCTGCCAGAGTTCGTCGGCCTTCGGCGGTGTGTCGCCGTTGTAGTCGATGCCGAGTCCGCCGCCGAAGTCGATGTGGTGGATGGGGATGCCGGCCTGTTCGATCGCCTCGACAAGGTCCAGGATGCGATCCATTGCATCGAGGTAGGGGGTGGTCTGGGTGATCTGTGAGCCGATGTGGCAATCGATGCCGACGACCCGCAGGCCGGGCAGGCTGGCGGCCCGCTGGTAGGCGGCCAGGGCGTGGTCGTGGGCCACGCCGAACTTGTTGCCCTTGAGGCCGGTGGAGATGTAGGGGTGGGTCTTGGCGTCGACGTTGGGGTTGACGCGGATGCTGACCGGGGCCTGGACGCCCAGTTCGCAGGCGACCTGGTTCAGCACCTCCAGCTCGGCCTCGCTCTCGACGTTGAAGCAGCCAATGCCGGCTTCGAGCGCCATGCGCATCTCGGCACGGGTCTTGCCGACGCCCGAGAAGATGACCTTGCCGAGGTCCGCGCCGGCGGCGCGGACGCGGGCCAGTTCACCGCCGGACACGATGTCGAAACCGCAGCCGGCTTCGGCGAACAGTTGCAGGACGGCCAGCGACGAGTTGGCCTTCATGGCGTAGCAGATCTGTGCCCGTCGTCCGGCGAAGCCTCGCTGATAGGCCGCCAACGCATCGAGCATGGCCGCCTTCGAGTACACGAACAGGGGCGTGCCGAACTCCTGGGCCAGTTGCCTGGCGGGAATGCGGTCGAGGTGGAGGGCTTGATCCTGGTAGTGGACGTGCGGGTGGCCGGGCAGTGTGGGAAGCGTCATGGAGCGGGTGCTGGAGTGGGGGCGGGCGACGGGGCCGACTCGCCGGTCTGGTTGTCGGGCTGGGTCCGCAGCGAGTCGGGGATGACCGACTGGGGCAGGGTGGCTCGGTTGGTGGCGACCGGGTCCTTGGGCAGATACAGAGGGCCGCGCTGGCCGCAGGCGCTCAAAGCCCCTGCCAGGAGCACAAGGACCACCGGCCTGACTAGAATTTCGGTTCGACTCAACATGCTGGAATTGTAGTAATGACTGATCTTGAATTCATGGACCAGGCCGAGGCCCTGCTCAAAGCCGTCGAACTGTGCTGTGATGCCATCAATGACCGCACCGATGCCGATGTGGACAGTCAGCGCTCTGGCGGCATGATCACACTGACCTTCCCCAACCGCAGTCAGATTGTGATCAATCTACAAAAACCGTTGCACGAAGTCTGGATGGCCAGCCGATCCGGTGGCTACCACTACCGCTGGCAGGCAGGCGACTGGCTGGACAGCAAGGGGAGTGGTGGATTTTTCGAGCAACTGAGCCGGGACGCCTCGACACAGGCCGGGCTGGCCCTGCAATTCGCGCCGGCCGCCTGAGCCGCGTGGTGCCCGGCGGGACCGGGACACCACCGATCCGCTGCCCGGTCCGCTGCGACGGGGCAGATCACTCAGTTGCGGAACAGGTCCAGGATCTTTGAGCGCTCATCGGGCGCTGCTGGCGCAGGCGCAGGGCCAGGCACCGCCGGCGGGGCGGTACCGGCGCTGCCTCCCTTGTCGTCCAGGCCCAGGCTGGTCACGCTGTTGCCGTGGGCGAATTCGTCGAAATACCATTCACCCCCGACATTCACCACCCCTTCGGGAACCGGGTAGTCACTGACCGGGACGCCCTTGAGCGCCTCCTCCATGAAGCTCACCCAGACCGGCAGGCTCAGGCCGCCGCCGGTCTCGCGGTCGCCGAGCTTTCTCGGGGTGTCGTAGCCGATCCAGGTGATGGCGGCCAGTGTCGGCTGGAAGCCGGCGAACCAGGCATCCATCGAGTCGTTGGTGGTGCCGGTCTTGCCGAAGATGTCGGGGCGCTTCAAGGTGGCCTGGGCGCGCGCGGCTGTCCCGGAGCGGGCGACCTCCTGCAGCAGGCTGTCCATCATGAAGGCATTGCGGGGTGAGATGGCCCGGGTGCTGTCGTCCAGCGGCGAGGGATGGCTCTGCACCAGCAGCTTGCCCTTCTGGTCGGTGATGTGATCGATCACCCAGGGATTGATGCGGTAGCCGCCGTTGGCAAACACGGAATAGGCCGTCGCCATCTGCATCGGCGTCACCGAGCCCGCCCCCAGGGCCATGGTCAGGTAGGCCGGGTGCTTGTCGGCGTCGAAGCCGAAGCGGGTGATCCAATCCTGGGCGTAGCGGGCGCCGATCGATTGCAGGACCCGGATCGAAATCATGTTCTTGGACTTGGCCAGCCCGCGGCGGAGCGTCATCGGGCCCTCGAACTTGCCGTCGTAATTCTTGGGCTCCCAGGGCTGGCCCCCGGTCACGCCGGCGTCGAAGAACAGCGGGGCATCGTTCACCACCGTGGCCGGGCCAAAGCCTTTTTCCAGGGCGGCGGAATAGATGAAGGGCTTGAAGCTCGAGCCGGGCTGACGCCAGGCCTGGGTCACGTGGTTGAATTTGTTCTTTTCGAAATCGAAGCCGCCGACCAGTGCCTTGATGGCGCCGGATTTCGGGTCGATGGCCACGAAGGCGCCTTCCACCTCGGGCAGTTGGGTGATCTCCCAGCTGTCCTTGGGGGTCTTGACCACCCGGATCAGCGCGCCGCGCCGGATCCGGATATGGGGCGGGGCCTTGTCGGACAACCCTGATTGGGCCGGCCGCAAGCCCTCGCCGGTGATCTCGACGCTGTCTCCGTTCGGCCGCACGGCCGTGATCTTCCGGGGACTGGCGTCCAGCACCACGGCGGTCATCACGTCGCCGTTGTCGGGATGGTCTGCGAATGCGTCGTCGATGGCGTCTTCCATGTCTTTCTGCGCTTCCGGCAGATTGATGAATTTCTCCGGGCCCCGGTAGACCTGGCGGCGTTCGAAATCCATGATGCCCTTGCGCAAGGCGCGATACGCCACATCCTGATCGGCTGCATTGATGCTGGTGTAGACATTCAGGCCTCGGGTATAGGCCTCTGCGCCATATTGCGACAGCACCAGTTGTCGCACGGTCTCGGCCACATATTCCGCATGGATCCGGGAGCTGTCCGGTCCGAAACGGATCTTCAGCGGCTCCTGCTTGGCGGCTTCTGCCTGCGCGGCCGTGATAAAGCCGTTTTCCTGCATGCGGTCGATGATGTAGAGCTGCCGCGCTCTGGCACGCTTCGGATTGCTGATCGGGTTGTAGGCGGAGGGCGCCTTGGGTAATCCTGCCAGCATGGCCGCTTCGGCAATCGAAATGTCTTTGAGTGGTTTCCCAAAATAGGTGTCGGCAGCGGCCGAAAATCCATATGCCCGATTTCCGAGGAAGATCTGATTCATGTAGATTTCGAGAATCTGGTCTTTCGTCAGAAAGTGTTCGAGCTTGAATGTCAGCAGGATTTCATAGATTTTCCGGGTGAATGTCTTCTCGGATGAGAGATACACGTTGCGAGCCACCTGCATGGTGATGGTCGAGCCGCCCTGGCTCTTGGCCTTGCCCACGTTGGCCAGACCGGCCCGCAGGATGCCGATGTAGTCCACGCCGCCGTGCTGGTAGAAGCGGGCGTCTTCCACGGCCAGCACCGCATTCTTCATGACCTGTGGAATGTCCTTGAAGGGGGTCAGGTTGCGCCGTTCCTCGCCGAACTCTCCCAGCAGCGCACCTTCGGCCGAAAAGACCCGCAGGGGCAGCTTCGGCTGGTAATCGGACAGCTCCGAGATGTCGGGCAGGTTCGGGTAGGCCATGGACATGGCCACCGCCACCACCATCAGCAGGCTGAGCAGCCCTGCCACGGCCAGTCCGACGATCCAGGCCAGGGCCTTCAGCACCCATCGGCCCAAGGGGCTGGATTTGCGCCCGGTCGGCGCCTTTTTATCGGAGGGGGTCGGATTGGCCATGATCTTGAGATTCGAAGGAACGCAAATTATAGAAATGACGCCGCCTGCCGATCACGGGACTTTGTTGGGGATAAGTTTGTGACTCAATGTAACTTATCGAAAAAATCAGCTGAAATCGTCTGCTTTTGACAACGTGAAATGGGGCCCGTAGGCCGGAAACTCTTTGCCCGACAACACCCTTGCTGCTAGCATTCAAGCGGAGTATGAAGTTGTAACGTCTTGTTGGGCGTGTTTTGGGGGACCATCTTGATCTCTTTAGGATCATTGTTCGGCCGGCGGGAAGCACCTCTGCTTGGCATTGACATCAGTTCTACCAGTGTGAAATTGGTAGAACTGAGCCGTGACAAGGCAGGAGCTTACGTCCTCGAACGTTGCGCCATGGAGTCCCTCGAAAAAGGCTGGATCGTCGACGGCAACATCGAAAAGTTCGATGAGGTGGCAGAAGCTGTCCGTCGGGTGGTGAAGAAAAGCGGAACCCGGACCAAGAATGTGGCCATGGCGCTGCCTGCCTCGGCGGTGATCACCAAGCGCATCATCCTGCCCGGTGGCCTGAGCGACATGGAGCTGGAGATCCAGGTCGAGTCGGAAGCCAATCAATACATCCCCTTTTCATTGGACGAGGTCAGCCTGGACTTCTGTGTCGTGGGGCCCAGTCTGAACTCTGCCGGCGATGTCGACGTGCTGATCGCGGCCTCGCGCAAGGAGAAGGTGCAGGATCGTCAAGGCCTGGCCGAGGCGGCGGGTCTCAAGCCGGTCGTCCTGGATGTCGAGTCGTTCGCCTCCCGGCTGGCGGCCGAGCGCCTGATCGCCAACCTGCCGGGCAACGGTGCCGGGCTCATGGTGGCCTTGTTCGAGCTGGGGTCCATGACCACCAGCCTTCAGGTCCTGCGCGATGGCGAGGTCCTGTATGAACGTGACCAGGCCTTCGGGGGGGCCCAACTCACCCAGCTGATCGTCCGACAGTATGGGTTTTCTCCGGAAGAGGCCGAATCCAAGAAGCGCAGCGGAGAGCTGCCTGATGACTATGAGACCGTGGTCTTGCGGCCGTTTGTAGAAAATGTGTCGCAGGAGATCGGCCGGGCTTTGCAATTCTTTTTTACCAGCACGCCATATAACCGTGTCGATTATCTGTTGATGGCAGGTGGGTCTGCGGCCTTGCCGGGCTTGTCCGAGGCCATCACCCAGCACACCTCGTTTGCCTGTCAGATCGTGAATCCCTTTGAAGGCATGACGATCCTGGACTCCGTCCGCCAGAAGAAGATGTCCCGGGAGGCGCCGGCCTACCTGACTTCGTGTGGCCTGGCCATGCGGAGGTTCATGCAATGATTCTGATCAACCTGTTGCCTCACCGTGAGGCCGCGCGGCAGAAACGCAAGGAGGCGTTCAATGCGGCCTTGGTGGCGTCTTTGGTGGTGGGCGCCTTGCTGGTGGCGTTGATCTATCTGGTCTATGAATCCCGTATTGCCGACCAGCAGGCCCGCAACGAGGTGCTGAAATCCGAAATCAAGAAGGTGGAGGCGCAGATCAAGGAAATCGCCACCATCGAGGAAGAGATCACGGCTTTGAAGGCCCGGCAGAAGGCGGTGGAGGATTTGCAGTCCGACCGCAATGCGCCCGTCTATCTTCTCAATGAGTTGGCCAAGCAACTGCCGGATGGCGTCTATGTGACCAGCATGAAGCAGGATGGGGCTTCCATCCTGGTGCAGGGGGTGGCCCAGTCCAATCAGCGTGTTTCCGAGGTGCTTTCGAATTTCTCTGGTGGATCGAAATGGTTCGCCAGGCCGGAATTGGTGGAAATCCAGGCGGGCAATATCAGCCTCACCCAGCGGGATCAGCGGCGCGTCTCCAATTTCACCATGCGTTTTCAGTTGCTGAAGCCTTCTGAAGTGGACAAGAACGCCGAGGCGGCGGCCAAGAACTGAGATGCGCCATGGCTAAATTCAAGAAAATCTCCATTGATTTCGGACAGATCGGTGAACAGGTCAAGGCCCAGTTCGCCGGCCTGGATCCCAAGAACCCGTCGGTCTGGCCGATTCTTCCGCGCTATGCGTTGTTTGGCCTTGTCGCCCTGGCGGTTCTGGTGCTGAGCTGGTTTGTTTGGCTTTCCGATTTCCAGACGGAGCTGGAAACCGATCAGGCCAGTGAGCAGACCTTGAAGGATGACTTTGAGAAGAAGCTCACCAAGGCGGTCAATCTCGATGCATTGAAGAAGCAGCGCGAGCAGGTCCAGCAATATGTGACCCA
>JAFAMV010000137.1 GCA_019233055.1 Curvibacter sp. | reverse complement strand
GGCGGCAGGCTGATCGAATGCAGCACGATCAGGTCGATGTGTGCCCGTGCGGGGCGGGCGCCGAAGTTGGGCGATGGCAGCCGGCGGGCCGGGGTGAACCAGCCGCCCTCCCAGACCGGGGAGGCGCCTGCGGCAAGGTCAGGCGCTGTCATGGGCATCTGAGCCGTCTTGCGGGATCGGGATGTTCAGGCGCTCGATGCGGTAGCGGATCTGGCGCAGGCTCAGGCCCAGGCGTTGCGCGGCGGCGGTCCGGTTGAAGTGGCTGGCCTCGAGGGCCTTGATGAGGATGGCGCGCTCCTGGTGGTCCAGGAAGGCCTGCAGGTCCTGAGGCAGGTCCTCGGGGCAGGGCGGCGCCTCGGGCTGGCCGGCGGGGGCCTCCGGGGTGTGGCGGTCCTGGCCCGAGGGCAGGGCCGCCGGGGTGCTCGATTGCCACAAGGCCTGATCCAGTTCGAGTTCGTCGCCATCGCTGAGGGCCACGGCCCGGTGCAGCAGGTTCTCGAGTTCGCGCACATTGCCTGCCAGGGGATGCCGGCCCAGGGCGGCCAGCGCGGCGTCGGTCAGCCGGGGGGTGGGCAGGCCGGACTCCTGCCCGATGCGGGCCAGCAGGGCCCGGCACAGGTCCGGCAGGTCCTCGCGGCGCTCGCGCAGCGGCGGCACGATGATCTCGATGACATTGAGCCGGTAGTACAGGTCCTGGCGGAAGCGGCCGTTCTGCACGTCGGCCGCCAGGTCCTTGTGGGTGGCGCTGACGACGCGCACATCCACCGGCACCTCCTGGGTCGAGCCCAAGGGACGGACGCTGCGCTCCTGGATGGCGCGCAGCAGTTTGGATTGCATGGCCAGGGGCAGGTCGCCGATCTCGTCCAGGAACAGGGTGCCGCCGGCGGCGGCCTGGAAATAGCCTTCCCGGTCCTGCTGGGCCCCGGTGTAGGAGCCTTTGCGGGCGCCGAAGAATTCCGCCTCGAGCAGGCTTTCGGGAATGGCGCCGCAGTTCACCGCCACCAGGGGGCCGTCGGCGCGCTGGCTGCAGGCATGCAGTGCCCGCGCGACCAGCTCCTTGCCGGTGCCGGATTCGCCGCGCACCAGCACCGGCGCCATGCCGCGGGCCACGCGCAGGATGCGCTGCTTGACGGCCTGCAGGGCCTCGGAGCGTCCGACCAGGCGTTCGAGCGCCGGATGGGGGCCGGGGGCCGGGCCGGGGCGGTCCGGCGTCGGGGGCTGGGCGGTCGCCACCAGCAGGGGCGCCCGGCTGCCCTGGATGGCCGAGGCCACCACGGTGCGGAACTGCTTGAGGTCGACGGGTTTGGTCAGGTAGTCGAAGGCGCCGGCCTTCAGGGCCTCGACGGCGTTTTCGGCCGAACCGTAGGCGGTCATGACCACGCAGCGCTCGGGGCGTTGCTGGGACTTGAGCAGGCGCAGCAGTTCCAGGCCATGGCCGTCGGGCAGGCGCATGTCGGTGATGACGGCGTCAAAGCTGCGCTCGGCGAGGCAGGCGCGGGCTTCGGCCACATTGCCCGCCGCCTCCACGCGGTAGCCTTCACGCAGCAGGGTCAGCTCGTAGAGCGTGCGCAGGTCGGGTTCGTCGTCCACCACCAGGATCTGGGGCGGGTTCGCGAGAGAGGAGGTGGGGGCGCTGCTGCTGACCATGTTCAGCCTGTCATTGTGTCAAAGGCCTGCTGCCGCTGTCCACGGGGCATGGGGCGGACTGCAAAGCGCACCACGAAGGCATTGCCTTCCTGCAAGCCACGTGCCGTGGGCGCGCTGCAGCGCTGGTAGTCGATGCTGGCCCCGTGGCGCTCGCAGAGCTGGCGGCAGATGTACAGGCCCAGCCCGCTGGAGCGGCTTTCGGAGGAAAAGAAAGGTTCGAAGAGGTGGCGCTGGACGCTGGGCTCCATGGGCTGTCCGTCGCTCCAGACCTGCACGCTGGCCAGGCCCTGGCTGCCGACCCGGGTGCTGACCTGCAGCGAGTCGCCATGTGGCCCCATGTAGCGCTGGGCGTTGTCCAGCAGATTGACCAGCACGCGCCGCAGGTGATCGGCATCGAAGGCCACATGCACATCGCCCGAGTCCAGGTCGGCCTGCAGGCGGCGGCCGCGGTCCTGGGCCAGCCATTCGCGGCAGGTGTCGGCCACGGCCGGGTCCAGTTCGAGGGCCTCGTCGGGGTCCGGGGGGCGTTGGTGCTCGACGCGGGCGATGTCCAGCACATCCTCGACGATGCGGGCCAGTCGCTGGGCATTCTGCTGCACCATCAGGATCAGCCGACGCTGGCCGGGGTCCTGCACATCCTCTTCGAGCAGGCCGTTGGCCTGGGTGATGGCGGCCAGCGGGTTGCGGATCTCGTGGGCCACGGCCGCCGACATGCGCCCCATGGCCGCCAGCTTCTCGGTGCGCAGGCGGGCCTCCATCTCGCGCAGGTCGTGCAGGAACATGACGCACAGATTGCCGGCCAACGGATCGCTGCTGGCGGTGAGCTGGGTGCGCAGATGCAGGCGGGCCGTGCCCAGCTCGCCCATCGGCAGATGGACATCGGCCGATTGCCCGCTGCCCTGGCGGAAGGTCTCCCGCACCAGTTGCCGCAGCGGCCGCCAGGCGGGGACCTCGCCGAGCTGGAAACTGTCGGCCGAGTCGAGGGCGGTCGGGCCCAGCAACTGGCGCGCGGCGGGATTCAGCGCCCGCACCGATTCGTTGGCATCCAGCACCAGCAGACCTTCGGTGAGGCTGTCGATGACCATGGCATTGACCTGCGCCTGCACGCGCGCGGCCATGCGGCTGCTCTGCGACAGCATCTCTTCGCGGGCCAGGCGTTGCGCCAGGTGGTTCACCAGCAGACCGAGCAGGAAGTAGGCGGTTCCGGTGAGGCCCGCCTGCATGAACAGCGGCGCCTGGTCGCCCACGCCGTGCAGATGCAGGCTCCAGGCCTGGGCCAGCAGCACCAGGGTCGAGCTGGCGGCGGTGAACAGGGTCAGACGCCGGCTGCCCAGGGTGGCCGCCATCAGCACCGGCATGGCCAGCAGCGGGGTGTAATTCATGTTGCCGGGCTGGGTCCATTGCAGCACCGAGAACACCAGCAGATCGAGGCCCAGGGTCGGCACCCACTGGCGGCCGATGGCGGGCGAGGGCGGGCGTTCCGTGGCCAGCAGGCGAGCCGCCAGCGTCACGGCCAGGTAGGCGGCATCCAGGGCCAGCACCCAGGGGGTGGCCGCCTGCGACAGCAGGTGCGACAGCAGTTGCAGCAGCAGCAGGGCGGTCGCCACCATCAGGCGGGCGGTCAGAAAGCCGTGCCAGACCCGGCCGGTGGTGCGGTCCTGGGCGGCAGGGGCCGATCCTGCCTCGCCCGGCATCGGGCCGAACCAGGAGGGGGGGGCGTCTGCGGCAGCCATCAGCGGCGGCTGCCGGAACGGTGTTCGGCGCAGCAGTAGAAGGGCGCGCTGCCTCCGGGGCCGTCGGCCAGGGCCTCGGCGCGTGGCAGATGCAGGCCGCAGACCGCGCAGGCGACCATGGCCTGGGGCTCTGCCGGCGCCGAGGCGGGCGGCTGCGCCGACGCGGCCGGGCGTTGGCGTGCGGCCTTGTCGGCCAGCCGCTCCTGGCGCCACATCCAGTAGACGCCGAGCGCGATCGCCATGACCAGCAGGTACTTCACGGCACGCTCCGGCTCAGCAGGACCTCCAGCACGAAGCGCGAGCCCACATAGGCCAGCAGCAGCAGCAGCGAGCCCACGTAAAGGATGCGGATGGCCCGCTTGCCGCGCCAGCCGAAGCGGGCCCGTCCCAGCAGCAGGATGGCGAAGGCCAGCCAGGACAGCACCGAGAAGATCGTCTTGTGGTCCCACTTCCAGGCGCGCCCGTAGAGGACCTCGCCGAACAGCCAGCCGGCCAGCAGGGTGGCCGTCAGCAGCACGAAGCCGGCGCCCACCAGCCGGAAGGTCAGCCGTTCGAGGGTCAGCAGCGGGATGCCGCTGTGCGAGTCGGCGGCGGCGCGGATGCGGTGCTCGGCGCGGGTCATGATCCAGGCATGCACCACGGCCGCACCGAACAGCCCATACGAGGCGATCCCCAGGGCCCAATGGAGCGGGAGCCAGGGCGAGAGGCTGACATGCAGGGGCTGCCCGGGGAAGAACAGCGCCAGCAGGACGGCTGCCGCGCCCAGGCCGGCCAGCGCCCAGCGCGCCTGCAACTGGGGAAACAGCTGGATTTCGATGGCATAGACCGTCAGCACCAGCCAGGCCGTGACCGACAGGGCCGGCGCAAAGCCGAAGCGCGGCGGGTCGCCGGCCAGGCCCAGGAGCAGCACGGCGGCATGCAGCAGCCAGGCCAGCCACAGGGTGGCGCTGGCGGCGCGCGCCGAGATGCGCCCGGCCGCTGCCGCCGGGACCGCATAGGCCACGGCGGCGGCCAGGCCGAGCCACAGATTGCCGGTGGGCGCACTGGATAAAATCATGGGTCAGAGTTTAGCGTCTTGCACACGGGTGCCTGGCGCGCGGGCGCCCGCCAAGGCCTGCCAGTCAGGCCCGTCCGCGTCCGCCCACCCCTACCGGAACACATCCATGGCCTCCGCCCTTACCGACAAACTTTCGCGCCTCGTCAAGCAGATCAGCGGCCAGGCCCGTATCACCGAGTCCAATGTGACCGACATGCTGCGCGAAGTGCGCATGGCCCTGCTCGAGGCCGACGTGGCCCTGCCGGTGGTGCGCGATTTCATCGCCCGGGTCAAGGACAAGGCCATGGGGCAGGACGTCATGGGCTCGCTCAAGCCGGGCCAGGTGCTGGTGAGCATCGTCAACCGCGAGCTGGCCGCCACCATGGGCGAGGGTGTGGCCGACCTGAACCTGGCCACCCAGCCGCCCGCCGTGATCCTCATGGCCGGCCTGCAGGGCGCCGGCAAGACCACCACCACGGCCAAGCTGGCCAAGCACCTGATCGAAAAGCGCCGCAAGAAGGTGCTGACGGTGTCGGGCGACGTCTACCGGCCTGCGGCCATCGAGCAGCTCAAGACCGTGACCGCGCAGGCCGGGGCCGAATGGTTTCCCAGCAGCCCGGACCAGAAGCCTCTGGACATCGCCGCCGCCGCCCTCGACTACGCCAGAAAGCATTTCTTCGACGTGCTGCTGGTGGACACCGCCGGCCGCCTGGCGATCGACGAGGTTCTGATGAAAGAGATCCAGCAGCTGCACGCGGCCCTGAATCCGGTCGAGACCCTGTTCGTGGTCGATGCGATGCAGGGCCAGGATGCGATCAACACCGCCAAGGCCTTCAAGGAGGCCCTGCCCCTCACCGGCATCGTGCTGACCAAGCTCGATGGCGATTCGCGTGGCGGCGCCGCCCTGTCGGTGCGTCAGGTCACCGGCGCGCCGATCAAGTTCGCCGGGGTGTCCGAGAAGATCGACGGCCTCGAGGTCTTCGATGCCGAGCGCCATGCCGGCCGCATCCTGGGCATGGGCGACATCGTGGCCCTGGTCGAGCAGGTCACGGCTGGCGTCGACCTCGAGGCGGCGCAGAAGCTGGCCGCCAAGGTGAAGAGCGGCGACGGCTTCGACCTCGACGACTTCCTGTCCCAGATCCGCCAGATGAAGCAGATGGGGGGGCTGTCGAGCCTGATGGACAAGCTGCCGACGCAACTCTCCGCCAAGGCCGGCCAGCTCGACATGGACAAGGCCGAGCGCGACATCCGCCGCAAGGAGGGGATCATCTGCAGCATGACCGCGCTGGAGCGCCGCAAGCCCGAGCTCATCAAGGCCACGCGCAAGCGCCGCATTGCGGCCGGCGCCGGCGTCCAGGTCCAGGAGGTCAACCGCCTGCTCAACGAGTTCGAGCAGATGCAGACCATGATGAAGAAGATGAAGGGCGGCGGCCTCATGAAGATGATGAAGCGCATGGGCGGCATGAAGGGCATGCCCAAGATGCCGTTCTGATGCGGTTCTGTCCGCGGGCCTGAGATCCGTTCAGGCCAGCGGGCCGGCGTGGCCTGCAGCGGCGGGGCGCTCGGTGTTCAGGTCGAAGGTCTCGTCGATGCGTGCATAGTCGATGTGGTCGCGGCCTTCGGGGTCGGTGTGCAGCAGGTCGCGGTAGCCGTGGTTCCAGCGGATGCTGTCGTGGTCGAAGATCTTGCGCGCCAGCAGGGTCTGGCTGGTGGTCTCGTCGGTGCCCTCCAGGGTCAGCACCAGCTTCAGGTCGGTGTGCTTCATCTGTTCGGCCGTCATGTCGTGCAGGGGGCTGTCCGCGTCGATGATGTGCAACAGGGTCCAGCTGAGCACGAACATCGGCGTCTGTTCGCGCACCAGTTTCAGGTCATGGACCCGGCGCAGGGTCACGCCTTCGGCCGAGGTCTCCTTGCGCAGGATGCGCAGTCGCGCCGAGGCTTCGGCGATCACGTTGAGCCGGCCATTGGCGGCGCGCAGCATCAGCGTCGGCTGGCCGTTGAGAGGCCGGATCACCGGATGGGCCGAGAACACCACCCGGGCCCGGGGGCGCGAGAAGCGGGCAAACATCACGCCGGTGATCACGGCGATGCCCATCATGCCGATGAAGATCTCCACCGTCGCCACGAAGTGGGCGTACAGCGTCTGCGGGTGCATGTCGCCATAGCCCACGGTGGCCAGGGTTTCCACGCTGAAGAAGAAGGCGCCCCAGATCCCGGGCGGGAACTGGTTGGCAATCGCGTCGTCCTGCAACTGGTAGAGCAGTGCGAACACCAGGTTCAGGATCAGGAACACCACTGCGATCAGACCGAAGAACACCGGCCAGCGCACCGTCATGCAGCGGTGGTAGATGTCGTGCAGGAAGGGGTGCTCCAGGCCGTCGGCAATGATGTGATTGCCATGCAGGCTCATGGTTCGGGCATGCGGCCGATGCGGCTTGCGCCTGGGCTGGTTCATCGACGGGAGGCTTTCAGGCCGGTTCGTGCAGCAGCACCTCGCCGCGCAGCGAGTGCGGCAGGGCCTGGGTGATCTTCACATCGATCATCTGGCCGATCAGGCGCTGCGGGTTCGGGCCCGCCGGGAAGTTGACGGCCCGGTTGCACTCGGTGCGGCCCATCAGCTCGGGCTTGTCGGGCGTCGACTTGCGCGAGGGGCCTTCGACCAGGATGCGCTGCACGGTGCCGAAGCGGGTCTCGCTGATGCGCTTCATGTTGCCCTCGATGGCGGCCTGCACCTGCTGCAGGCGCCGCAGCTTGACCTCGTGCGGGGTGTCGTCGGGCAGGTTGGCTGCCGGCGTGCCGGGGCGCGGGCTGAAGATGAAGCTGAAGGAGTTGTCGAAGCCGATGTCGTCGATCAGCTTCATCATCCGGCCGAAGTCGTCCTCGGTCTCGCCGGGGAAGCCGACGATGAAGTCGCTGCTCATGGCCATGTCGGGGCGGATGGCGCGCAGCTTGCGCACCGTGCTCTTGTACTCCATGGCGGTGTAGCCGCGCTTCATGGCCATCAGGA
>JAFAMV010000043.1 GCA_019233055.1 Curvibacter sp. | reverse complement strand
CACATCCAGCGACGCGAAGCCCGTGGTCTGGGCCAGCAGCGCCCCGGCCACCCCGGCGACGGCAGCCGCCACCGCATAGACCAGCATCAGGCGCGACACCACCGGCACGCCGATGGCCATGGCGCGCAGGCGGTTGTCGCGGATGGCGCGCAGCGTGGCGCCCAGCGGCGAATTCACCAGTCGGCGCAACAGCAGGAAGCACAGCAGCAGCACCGCCATCGAGTACCAGGCCGCCACCTGGCCGCTGAGGTCGAACTCGAAACGGCCCAGCACCGGCCCCATCAGCACGCCCTGCAGCCCGTCGGCGCCGCCGGTGAGCCAGTCCAGCTTGTTGGCCAGCTCGAGCAGCATCAGGGCCGTGCCCAGCGTGACCATGAGCCGCGTCAGGTCGCTGCCGCGCAGGATGGTGATGCTGCACAGCAGCCCCAGCAAGCCGCACACGAGCGCCGCGAACGCCAGGCCGACCGTGGGGTCGGGCATCACGAACTTGGCGAACAGCGCGGCGGCATAGGCGCCGACGCCGAAAAACGCCGCATGCCCCAGCGAGACGATGCCGCTGTAGCCGAGGATCAGGTCCAGCGACATGGCAAACAGCGCCACGACGGCGATCTCATTGACCATCAGGGCCTGCTGCGGCAGCAGCAGGGGCGAGGCCAGGGCCAGGGCCCAGACCAGGAACTCCCACCCGCGCGGACGCGAGGCCCGCAGCAGGGTGGTCTGGAACTCCGATGGCGCGGACATCAACGCCCCCCTTTGCGCGTGAACAGGCCCTGGGGCCGCCACAGCAGGATCAGGATCATCAGGGCATAGACGATGAACGCCCCGAGCTTGGGAATGAAATACTTGCCGCCCACATCCGCGATGCCCAGCAGCAGGGCAGCCAGCAGCGGCCCGGTGATCGACGAGGTGCCGCCCACCGAGACCACGATCAGGAAATAGATCATGTACTTGAGCGGGAAGGTGGGGTCCAGACCGAGCACCTCGGCGCCCAGCGCGCCACCGAGCCCCGCCAGGCCCGAGCCCACCGCAAAGGTCAGCAGAAAGACCAGATTGACATTGATGCCCAGGCCCGAGGCGACGCGTGGATCATCCACCGCCGCCCGCAGCCGGCTGCCGAAGCGCGTCCGGGCCAGCACCCACTGCAGGACCAGCGTCAGGGCCGCGCAGACCCCGATGATGAACAGGCGGTAATGGCCCATGCCCAGGGTCCAGGCGCCGTCGCCGATCTCGGTGCGGCCCCGCAACCAGTCCGGCAACTGCAGGTTCTGCTGGCTGGAGCCGAGGAAATAATCCACCCCGGCCACCGCCATGAAGGTCAGGCCGATGGAGAACAGCACCTGGTCGAGATGGGGCTTCTGGTACATGGGCCGGTACAGCGTGCGCTCCAGCAGCGCGCCGAGCAGCGCTGCGCCGACAAAGGCCAGGGGCAGGCAGGCCAGGAAGGGGAGCCCGAGGCGCTGCATGCCCAGCACCATGATGTAGCCCCCCGCCATGGCGAAGGCCCCGTGCGCCAGGTTGATGAAATTCATCAGCCCCAGGGTCACCGCCAGGCCCACGGCCAGCACGAACAGCAGCATGCCGTAGGCCACGCCATCAAACAGAATCGTCAACACGCCGAGCCTTTGTGTGAATGCAGGTGTGGATGCAGAAGGGCCCCCGGCCTGCCGGGGCGCGCCGCGCGGTCCTCAACGGTTCTTGCCGGGGTCCTTGACGTCCTTGAGGACATCGAACTCGACGTTGTAGAGTTCGCCGTTCTTCTTCTCGACCTTGCGCAGGTAGACGTTCTGCACGATGTCGCGGGTCTGGGCATCGATGAACACCTGGCCGCGCGGGCTCTCGAAGATCTGCCCCTTCATGGCGGCCAGCAGCGCCGGGCCATCGCCCTTGCCATTGGTGGCCTTCAACGCCTGGTAGATCACCCGCATGCCGTCATAGCCGCCGACCGCCATGAAGTTCGGTCGCATGCCCGGATTGGCCTTCTTGAAGGCCGCCACGAACTGCTTGTTCAGGGCCGAATCGTGGTCGGTCGAGTAATGGTGGGCCGTGACCACGCCGAGCGCGCCGTCGCCCATGTCGTTGAGCTGGTCGTCATCGGTCACGTCGCCGGTGCCGATGAGGCGGATGCCCGCCTTGTCCATGCCGCGCTCCAGGAACTGCTTCATCACGGCGGCACCCGCCCCCGAGGGAACGAAGACGAACAGCGCATCGGGCTTCTCGTCACGCACCTTCTGCAGGAAAGGGGCGAAATCCGGGTTGCGCAGCGGCACCCGCAACGCATCCACCACCTGGCCGCCGTTGAAGGTGAAACGCTCCTTGAAGAACTTCTCGGCGTCGATGCCGGGCCCGTAGTCGCTGACCAGGGTGACCACCTTCTTGATGCCGTTCTTGGGCGCCCAGTCGGCCATGGACACCGTGACCTGGGGCAGGGTGAAACTGCTGCGGATGATGAAGGGCGAGGCCTCGGTGATGCTGGAGGTGGCCGCCGCCATCACCACCTCGGGCGTCCTGGACTGGGTGGCGATCGGTGCCGTGGCCAGCGCCAGCGGGGTGAGACCGAAACCGGCCAGCACGCCGACCTTCTCGTTGACCACCAACTCCTGGGCGATGCGCTTGGTCACATCGGGCAGGCCGGTGTCGTCCTTGACGACGAGCTCGATCTTGCGCCCGGCCACCGTGTCACCGTTCTGGGCCATGTAGAGGCGCGCGGCGGCCTCGATCTGGCGGCCCGTGGAGGCCGACTGCCCGGTCATGGGCAGGATCAGGCCGATCTTGAAAGGCGTGTTCTGGGCCGCAGCCTGCGAGGCGGCGAGCACCAGGGCCGCCCCGGCCACCGAATGAAGGAATAGGCGCTTGTCCATGTCTGTCTCCTGAGTTTTGATTGGGGGGAATGGGCCCACGCAGCCAGCCGCCGCGCGGACTCTAGCATGCAGACGGATTTCAGGCCCGCAGCCGCGCAAGGGCCGCAGAAGCCGGTTCCGGCCCCACGGCGCAGGCCGACGGCCCGGCGCCGGCGATGCCTGCGCTCAGGCCGGCGGATGGCTGCGCTTGGCCGCCCGTTCGGCGACGAAGCGGAAGCCGAAGGCCAGGGCATCGTCCATGGCCTTCTCGATGCCGTGACGCTCCTTCTCGGTCAGGTAGAACATCAGGTCGACATCGTGGCGCACATAGCGCGCCGGCAAGCGGTTCAGTGCCACGCAGGCCACATCGGCCAGCATGTCGTGGGTGAAATCCGGGTGCGAATTGGAGCGTTGACTGACTTCCTCGAACACCAGGCGCTCGTAGAAGTTATGGATCTGTTCGAAATCGGTGACCATGGTGGATGCTCCTGCTGTGGCCCAGAAATGGGCGAGCCATTCCACAAAACCTTACCAGTGCAATCAAGGACCGACAAGCCCCAGAAACCAAGGGACGCACGGTCGATGAACCCGCCCCCAGGGCAGGCCCCGCACCAGCGCCCTGTGCGGCGCACGCCTGAATCCAAGCCAGGGCTCCGGCCTGCGCCGGTTCTGGCACGAAGGGGCACCGCCCGCCTGCCCGGCACGGCGCCTTCTGGCCCCTGTCTGTTTCACGCCGCGATGTTGTATGTCGTCATACAACATCGAAAAACCCACTCACACCCCACCGCCCTCTTCGGCCGCCGCCTGGGCCCGGCGCAGCCGCTCACGGCTGTTGGTCAGGTGGATGCGCATCGCCGCCCGGGCCGACTCGGCGTCCTGGCGGGCAATGGCGTCGAAGATCTCCTCATGCTCGCGGTGCACCTTCTGCAGATGCTGGACCCGCAGCTCGGGCGCCACCCGCATGGCCGACGAGATCCGGGTGCGCGGGATGATGGTGGGCCCCAGGTGCGACATGATGTCGACGAAATAGCGGTTGCCGGTGGCCTGGGCGATCTCCAGATGGAACCGGAAGTCCGGCGACACCGTGCCGCCTGCCACCTCGACATGGTCGGCGAACTCCTGCAGCGCCTCGCGCATCGCCTGCAACTGCGCCTCGCTGCGCCGGGCTGCGGCGAGGCCGGCCGATTCGGTCTCGAGGCTGATGCGCAGCTCCAGCACGGCCAGCACATCCACCGGGCCGGCCAGATCGGCGGGATGGACACTCAACATGCCCGTCGAGCGCGCCTCCAGCACGAAGGTGCCGATGCCGTGATGGGTCTCGACCAGGCCTGCCGCCTGCAGCCGCGACAGGGCCTCCCGGACCACCGTGCGACTCACACCGAAGGCCCGCATGATCTCGGATTCGGTGGGCAGCTTGTCGCCCGGACGCAGCACCTGGGACTGGATCCGGGCATTGAAATCCTCCACCAGCTCATGCGCGAGGCTGCGCGGCCGACGTCGTGCCGGCGCCGCCGGCAACGCCCCCGAAGCCGGCGCGGCGGCCGCAGTTTCAGGGCCCGAGGGAATCACTGTTGACAGCTTTGTCATGGCTTGATCATAATCGCCACCATGGTTGTACGACAACCGATGACAAACCTTCCAAAGCGTGGCCATGACAGAGAGACAAACCAAACAACGCCTGCTGCTCACCGGAGCCGCCGGCGGCCTGGGCCGGGTACTGCGCGAGCACCTGAAGCCTTTTGCCCGGACGCTGCGCCTGTCCGACCGGGCCGACATGGCACCGGCCTGCGGCCCCGAAGAAGAGGTCCAGGTCTGCGACTTGTCAGACAAGCAGGCCGTCGACGCGCTGGTCGCAGGCTGCGACGCCATCGTGCACCTCGGCGGCATCTCGGTGGAACGCCCGTTCGAAGAGATCCTGGAGGCCAATATCCGCGGTGTCTTCCACCTCTATGAGGCGGCCCGCCGCCATGGCGTGAAGCGGGTGGTGTTCGCCAGCTCCAACCACGTCATCGGCTTCTATCGCCAGACCGAGTTCCTGGACCACCAGGCGCCGCATCGACCGGATGGCTACTACGGCCTGTCCAAGGCCTTCGGCGAAGACCTGAGCCGCTTCTACTTCGACCGCTACGGCATCGAGACGGTGTGCATCCGCATCGGCTCCTCCTTCCCCGAGCCGCGCGACCACCGCATGCTGCACACCTGGCTGAGCTACGGCGACCTGACCGAACTGGTGCGCTGCGCCCTGTTCGCCCCGGAGGTCGGCCACGCGGTGGTCTATGGCGTGTCGGACAACCCCGGCGCCTGGTGGGATGCGGGCGCCGGCGCCCGGATCGGCTTCCAGCCCCGGGACAGCTCGCAGGCTTTCCAGGCACGCATCGATGCCCTGCCGCGCCCGCCCGCCGACGCACCGGCCGCTGTCTACCAGGGCGGCAACTTCTGCGCCGCCGGCCCCTTCGAGGACTGATCCCCATGCAGAGCACGGCCGAACTGGTGCTGGATGCGCGCTGCGGCGTCGGCGAAAGCCCGCTGTGGAGCGTGGCCGAGCAGGCGCTGTACTGGGTCGACATCCCGGCCGGCCGGCTGCACCGCTGGGACGCCCAAAGCGGCCTGAGCCGCCACTGGCAGGCCCCCGAGATGCTGGCCTGCCTGGCCCGTCGCGGTGACGGCCCGGGCTTTGTCGGCGGCATGGAAAGCGGCCTGTTCACCCTGACCACCCCCGAGGCCGCCGCGCTGGAGTGCCATCGGCTGGCCGAGGTCGCCCATGCGGCGCCCGGCATGCGCTTCAACGACGGCCGCTGCGACCGCCAGGGCCGCTTCTGGGCCGGCACCATGGTCATGGACATGGCCGCCCGGCGCGCCGCAGGCGCCCTGTACCGTTTCGACGCCCGCGGACTGCAGCCGATGCTGCAGGGCCTGCTGGTGCCCAACGGCCTGGGCTTCAGCCCGGATGGGCGCACCCTGTACCTGTCGGATTCGCACCCGGCCTCGCAGGCCATCTGGGCCTTCGACTACGACCCCGACGACGGCGTGCCCCAGCGGCAGCGCCTCTGGGTCGACATGAAGACACTGCCGGGCCGCCCCGACGGTGCGGCGGTCGACGAGGATGGCGGCTACTGGATCTGCGCCAACGATGCCGGCATGGTGCACCGTTTCACCCCCCAGGGCCGCCTCGACCGCTCGCTGCCGCTGCCGGTCGCCAAGCCGGCCATGTGCGCCTTCGGCGGCGCGCAGCTCGACACGCTGTACGTCACCACCATCCGACCGGCCGACCTCGCGCCGCACGAACAGCCACTGGCCGGCGCGGTGTTCGCGCTGCGCCCCGGCGTGCGGGGCCTGCCGGAGCCCGCCTTTGCCGGCCCGTCCTGAGCCCCCCGGATTCAACACACTTCCACCAAAAGCCAACACAGGAGACAGACATGAAGACATTCCACAAGACCCTCATCGGGCTGGCTGCGGCCAGCCTGCTGGCCCTGGGCAGCCAGAGCGCCCTGGCCCGCACCTTCCGCTCCAGCGACGTGCACGCCAAGGATTTCCCGACCAATCAGGCGGTCAAATTCATGGGTGACGAGCTGTCCAAGGCCACCGGTGGCAAGGACAACGTCAAGGTCTTCGGCGACAGCGCCCTGGGCTCGGAGAAGGACACCGTCGAGCAGGTCAAGATCGGCGCGCTCGACATGGTGCGGGTCAACACCGCCTCCTTCCACGGCATCGTGCCCGAGTCGATGATCCCGGCCCTGCCCTTCCTGTTCCGCGACCTGGACCATTTCCGCAAGGTCATGTACGGGCCGATCGGCGACCGCATCCTGGCCTCCTTCGACAAGGCCGGCTTCATCGGCCTGGCCTTCTACGAATCCGGCGCCCGCTCGATCTACGCCAAGCGCCCCATCAAGAGCCTGGCCGACCTCAAGGGCATGAAGGTGCGCGTGCAACCTTCCGACCTGATGGTGAGCATGATCAGCGCGCTCGGCGCCTCGCCCACGCCCATGCCCTACAACGAGGTCTACACCGGCCTGAAGACCGGGCTCCTGGATGCGGCCGAGAACAACATCCCGTCCTACGACGAAGCCAAGCACTATGAGTCGGCCCCGGTGTTCTCCGAGACCGAGCACAGCATGCCCCCCGAGGTGCTGGTGTTCTCCAAGAAGATCTGGGACACCCTGACGCCGCCCGAGCAGGCCGCCATCCGACAGTCCGCCCGGGCCTCGGTGCCTTATTACGTGAAGCTGTGGGATGCCCGCGAACAGGAGGCCAAGGCCTCGGTGATCAAGGGCGGCGCCAAGATCGTCGAAGCCAAGGACATCGACCGCAAGGCCTTTGTCGCCGCCGAGAAGCCGGTCTGGGACAAGTTCGCCAGCACGCCCGAGATGAAGGCGCTGGTGCAGGACATCCTTAACACCAAATGATGGACGCCGGGTGCCAGCGCACCCGGCCCTGCCCACCATGAAGCATTTCTCTGCACTTTGCGCAGCGCTGTCCACCTCGGTGCTGCATCTGGCCCGACTGGCCCTGGCCGGCCTCGGGCTGGTGGTCCTGTACGGCGTGGTCTGCCGCTATGTGTTCAACGACGCGCCGCCCTATGTCGAGCAGGTGGCCCTGATCCTGGTCATCTCGGTGGCCATGTTCGGTGCCGCCGCCGGTGCCCGCGACGGCGGCCACATCGGGCTGGACTCGCTGGTGAAGGTGCTGCCGCCGCTGTTGCGCACCCTGACCAGCGCCGTGGTCGACCTGCTGACCCTGGTGTTCACCACCATCCTGGCGGTGGGCAGCTACGACATGGCCAGCTCGACCCTGCACGACAGCATTCCCACGCTGGGCATCTCCGAGGCCTGGCGCTACCTGCCGCTGATGATCGCGGCGATCCTTATCTTTGTCTTTGCCATCGAACACCTGCTGGGCCTGGTCTTGCGGGCCCACAAGAGCTGACCATGGAACTTGCCGTCCTTTGCCTGAGCTTCGTGCTCTTCCTCGTGCTCGGCGTGCCGGTGGCCTATGCCATCGGACTGAGCTGCATCGCCACCTTCTTCGTCGAAGGCCTGCCGATCGCCACCGCCATCCAGATGATGGTGTCGGGCATGAATGTGTTTTCCTTCCTGGCGATCCCCTTCTTCATCTTCTCGGGCGAACTCATGCTGCATGGCGGCATCGCCGACAAGATCCTGAACTTCGCCCGCAGCCTGGTCGGCCACATGCGCGGTGGCCTGGGCCTGGCCAATGTGATGGCCAGCACCCTGTTCGGCGGCGTCTCGGGCTCGCCGGTGGCCGACACCTCGGCCATGGGCGGGGTGATGATCCCGATCATGAAGCGCGAGGGCTACAGCGCCGATTACGCGGTCAACGTCACCACCCACGCCTCGCTGACCGGCGCGCTGATGCCGACCTCGCACAACATGATCATCTATGCCTTCGCCGCCCAGGCCGCCACCGGCATGATCGGTGAGCATGTGATCAAGGGCGTGTCGATCGGCGACCTGATGTTCGCCGGCCTGATCCCGGTCTTCTGGATCATGGTCTGCATGCTGGCCGCCGCCTACTGGCAGGCCCGCCAGAAGGGCTTTCCGAAACGCGAGGACGGCAGCTCGATGGTCGAGCGCTTCCCGGGCTGGGGCGCCGTGCTGCGCACCTTCGTGGCCGCGGTGCCGGGCCTGCTGGTGATCGCGGTGATCCTGGGCTGCGTCATGGGCGGCGTCACCACGGCCACCGAGGCGGCGGCCATCGCGGTGACCTACTCGCTGCTGCTGACCACCGTGGTCTACCGCAGCCTGAGCCGCAAGAACCTCATGAAGGCACTGGGCAAGGCATCGAAGACCACGGGCGTGATCCTGCTGCTGATCGGCGTGTCCAACATGTTGCGCTGGCAGATGGCCAATCTGGAGATCCCCGACGCCATCGAGCACGCGCTGCTCAGCGCCACCCAGACGCCCTGGCTGATGCTGCTCTACATCAACCTGATCCAGATCTTCCTGGGCATCTTCCTCGACATGGCGGCCCACATCCTGATCACCACCCCGCTGTTCCTGCCGCTGGCCATCCAGATGGGCGTGGGCCCGGTGCAGTTCGGCATGATGCTGCTGCTCAACTGCGCGCTGGGCCTGGTCCACCCGCCGGTGGGCACGGTGCAATTCGTCGGCTGCGCCATCGGCGAGATCTCCATCGACCAGGCCACCAAGACGGCCTGGCCCTACTACCTGGCCATCTGGGTGGCGATCAACCTGGTGACCTATGTGCCGGCCTTCTCGACCTGGCTGCCCACACTGATCACCGGCCACCCGGTGTTCTGAATCAAGCCTGAACAGCAGAGACGACCATGTCCGATTCCGCCCCCTCCACACCCCGCGTCATCCAGGTCCATCCCGAGGACAACGTGGCCATCGTCGTCAATGACGGCGGCCTGCCCAAGGGCAGCCTGCTGCCCCAGGGCTTCAGCCTGATCGAGGCGATCCCCCAGGGGCACAAGGTCGCCCTGCAGGACCTCGCCGAAGGCGAGCCGGTGCGCCGCTACAACGTGGTCATCGGCTACGCCAGCCAGCCCCTGGTCCGTGGCAGCTGGGTCAACGAGCGTGTCCTCAGGATGCCCACGCCACCGGCCCTGGACCAGCTTCCCATCGGCACCCTGGCGCGCCAGGCGCCGCCCGCCCGCGAGGTCCACACCTTCGAGGGCTACCGCAATGCCGACGGCTCGGTGGGCACACGCAACATCCTGGCCATCACCACCACGGTGCAATGCGTGGCCGGGGTGGTGGCGCACGCGGTGCAACGCATCAAGACCGAACTGCTGCCGCGCTACCCGAACGTCGACGATGTGGTGGGCCTGGAACACACCTATGGCTGCGGCGTCGCGATTGACGCCCCTGACGCGGTGATCCCCATCCGCACCCTGCGCAACATCAGCCTGAACCCGAACTTCGGCGGCGAGGTGATGGTGGTCAGCCTGGGCTGCGAGAAGCTGCAGCCTGAACGCCTGCTGCCGCCCGGCAGCATCCCGATCCGTGATGAACATGCCGGCGTGGACACGCTGCCCGGCCTGGACACCGTCTGCCTGCAGGACGCGGCCCATGTGGGCTTCATGTCCATGATCGACAGCATCCTGCGCCAGGCCGAATCGCATCTGCAGCGCCTCGACCGCCGCCGCCGCGAGACCGTCCCCGCCTCCGAACTCGTGGTGGGGGTGCAGTGCGGCGGCAGCGATGCCTTCTCGGGCCTGACCGCCAACCCGGCGGTGGGTCACGCCACCGACCTGCTGATCGAGGCCGGCGCCACGGTGCTGTTCTCCGAGGTCACCGAGGTGCGCGACGGCATCGACCAGCTCACCGCCCGGGCCGCCAGCCCCGAGGTCGCCCAGGCCATGGTACGCGAGATGGACTGGTACGACCGCTACCTCGAAAAAGGCCGTGTCGACCGCAGCGCCAACACCACGCCGGGCAACAAGAAAGGCGGTCTGTCGAACATCGTCGAGAAGGCCATGGGCTCGATCGTGAAGTCGGGCAGCTACGCCATCGACGGCGTGCTCTCGCCCGGCGAGAAGGTGCAGCGCAAGGGCCTGATCTACGCCGCCACCCCGGCCAGCGACTTCATCTGCGGCACCCTGCAACTGGCGGCCGGCGTCAACCTGCACGTGTTCACCACCGGCCGCGGCACGCCCTATGGCCTGGCCGAGGTGCCGGTGGTCAAGGTGGCCACACGCAGCGACCTGGCGCGGCGCTGGCACGACCTCATGGACATCGATGCCGGCACCATCGCCACCGGCGACGCCAGCATCGAGGAGGTGGGCCGCCAGCTCTTCGAGTTCATGCTCGATGTGGCCAGCGGCCGCAAGAAGACCTGGGCCGAGCAATGGAAGCTGCACAACGCCCTGGTGCTGTTCAATCCGGCGCCGGTGACCTGAGCGGACACGCCCCTCCGGAAAGCCCCCGAAGAACCCAGAAGAACGATCCACAGGAGACACCCATGCCCCAGCGCCCCACCCTCCCCCCGCCCAGCTAGGCCTGCGCGCCCGGGCGTGCGCCGAAGCCGGCGCCCCCGCGGCCCCTGAGCCGCCCCCTCCGACACCCCCGCCCATGCGGCCTTGCTGAAGGCCCGGGGCCACGCTCGCCCTGTCAAGGGCGCCATCCCCGGCCCGATGCCATGGCTTGAGTGCCAGGGGCAAGGCTTGCCCCGACACGGCACCGGGTCCTGTTTCCATCCGCCTCTTTCAACCACTGGAGAAACCTGATGATTTCCAAGAAGCAAACCCTGATCGGCCTGGCCGTGCTGAGCGCCTGCGGCGCCAGCATGGCCCAGTCTTCGGCCACGCTGTTCGGCGTGGTCGACCTGGCCTATGAGAGCGTCAAGACCAATGCCGGCAGCATCTCCGGCCTCTCGCCCTCGGGCAACAGCGCCAGCCGCCTGGGCTTCCGTGGCGTGGAAGACCTCGGTGGCGGCCTGGCGGCCAGCTTCTGGCTCGAGGCCGCGCTCAACCCCTCGAGCGGCATCGGCAGCAGCGGCACCACCTCGACCAACCAGACCAACAACTACGCGGCCGGCGGCCTGACCTTCAACCGCCGCTCGACCGTCAGCCTGCTGGGCAGCTTTGGCGAAGTCCGCCTCGGTCGCGACACCACCCCCTCCTGGCAGAACTACCTCAACGCCGACCCCTTCGGCGCCGCCGGCGTCGGCACCATCCTGCCGATCTACACCGGCAACGCCGGCACCAACACCTTTGTGCGGGCCTCCAACTCGATCGGCTATTTCCTGCCGGCGCAACTGGGCGGCGTCTACGGTCAGGCCATGGCGGCGTTCGGCAACCAACCCAACAACGCCACCACCAATGGGGTGAACACCTCGGACAACGGCCGTTTCGCCTCGGGCCGCCTCGGCTATGCCCAGGGCCCGCTCGACGTGGCGGTGGCGTACTCGCAGACCAGCTTCGCCGCCCTGACCCAGAGCCCCGGCTCGAACGGTCTGTTCGGCACCGGCAGCACCGGCGCCAGCCAACCCCCTGCCGGCAAGTTCACCGACACCAGCCTCGCCGGCTCCTACAAGTTCGGTGATGTGAAGGTCATGGGCCTGCTGGCGCAGCAGAAGCTGTCGGACGTGGTCACCGCCGGCAACAACCAGACCACCAAGACCTGGTCGCTGGGCCTGAACGCCCCGGTCGGCCCGGCCAACCTGCTGGCAGCGCTGGGCCAGGCGACCCTGGGCAGCGAGAAGACGCAGAAGCTGTCCCTGGGCGTGGTCTACAACCTGTCCAAGCGCACCGCGCTCTATGCCACCTTCGCCCATGTGAACAACTCGGGCGGCGCCTCGATCACCGCGGCCTCGTACAGCTCGGGTTCGCTGGGCGCGGTGGGCGGCGCCGCCAACGCCAACGGCAGCTCCAACGGCTACGACTTCGGCATGCGCTTCTCGTTCTGACGTCGACGACGGTCCCGGGCCTCACGCGCAGGCCTGGGATCCGACCCCCTGTTTTTTCCAAGGTTTGGGCCTCGCCCCGCAAGCGAGGCCTCTTTTCAAGAACACCCCCCAGGGGACGCCGCAGCACACCTGCCGTCGGCGGCCCCGGATCCATCAGGCACAGCCAGCCGGGAGAGCCATCGATGTCCGTCCATCTGCGACTTCAGCTCCAGCGGATCAGTCACCGCATGTGGGCCGGCTTTGCCCTGATCCTGCTGATCCTGGCCGGACTGACCGCGCTGGCCGAGATGCGCATCCACAGCCTGGGGCAGACCCTGGGCCAGGTGGCAGGCGAAGGTGCCCGCCGCAGCCAGGCCATCCGCGACATGGAGCGCGCCGCCAGCCTCTGCAGCAGCCTGCTGCGGGGCCTGCAGACGGCCCCGGCCCAGGAGCTTGAGGCGCGGCTGGCCCGGATCCGCCAGACCGATGCGCAATACCTCGGCGCCGCCCAGGCGGCCTCGGCCCGGCTGGAGGCCCCGCAGGCGCAGGCGCTGATCGGCCAGGCCGAGTCGCTGCGCGCCCAGGTCATGAGCCTGCTGACCCAGGCCCAGAAAGAGGCCGGCGACAGCGGGCCGGCTGCGGTGGCGATGATGGTGCGCCTGGGTTTTGCCACCGACAACGCCCTGTGGATCACCCGACTGGACGACTGGGGCGCCCACCTGCGCCGGCTCAGCGATTGGGACGATCAACTGGTCGGCAGCCAGGCCGCCGAGGCGCAACAGGCGTCCCGCACGGCACAGTGGATGCTGGCCGGAGGCGCCTTGCTGGCCCTGGTGCTGGCCACCGCCATGGCCTGGCGCATGACCCGTGATGTGGCCGGCGGCCTTGAACAGGCCCGGCAGGCCGCCCTTCGCATGGCCGAGCATGATCTGTCGACGCCCTGGCAGACCCGGCGCGGCGACGAATTCGGAATGCTGCTGGAATCACTCGAAGACATGCGCCGGCGGCTCCAGGTGCTGGCCGGCGGGGTGCGCCAGTCCACCGACTCGATCCACCAGGCCAGCAGCGAGATCAGCAGCGCCAGCCGCCATCTGAGCAGCCGCACCGAATCCACGGCCGCCACCTTGCAGCGCAGCGGCGCCAGCCTGCAGGCCCTGTCCGACTCGGTGCGCCACACCAGCGCCACGGCCCGACAGGCCGACGACATGGCCAGGCAGGTCCAACAGACGGCGCGCGACAGCGAGTCCCGGGTGCGCCATGCGGCCGACGCCATGCAGGGCATCGAGCAATCGTCCAAGCGCATCTCCGACATCATCGGCCTCATCGACGGCATCGCCTTCCAGACCAACATCCTGGCCTTGAATGCCGCCGTCGAGGCGGCCCGGGCCGGCGAACAGGGCCGCGGCTTCGCCGTGGTGGCCGCCGAGGTCCGCACGCTGGCCCAGCGCAGTGCCGCCGCCGCACGCGAGATCAAGGAGCTGATCCAGCATTCCCTGCAGAAGGTGCTGGCCGGCTCATTGGAAGTCCAGCAGACCGTGACCTCGACCCAGGGATTGCGGCAATCGGTCGAACAGGTCAGCCAGTTCATCAGCGGCATCGCCCAACAGGCCCAGGCCCAACTCACGCACATCGAGGACGCCGCCCAGGCCAGCAGCGAACTGGAGATGGGCGCGCAACAGAACGCCGCCATGTCGGAGCAGGCCGCAGCCAGCACCGAGGCGCTGCACGAACAGGCCGCCCGGCTGTCAGCGCTGGTGGCGAGCTTCAAGCTTGAACCGGGGATGGCCGAGGGCGGCAACCCACCGGAGCCGCCGCGCCGGATACCCGCCCCGCCCGCCCCCCGCCTGGCTTCGCGCCCGCATCGGGCCTGATCGGCGCCCCATGCCGACCCGGATGATTTTCACAACGAAGGAGATGACGATGGAAAAGCCCACAACCCCAACCCTGTCGGCCGGCCCCGCCCTGCGCCGGCGGGATCTGCTGCTGCGCAGTGCCGCCCTGGCCGGCGCCGGCGGCCTCGGCCTGCCCTTGGCGGCCTGTGGCGGCGGCGGAGGCGGCATCCCCCTGGTCGACCCCATCTGGGGCACCGGCCAGGCGGCCGACCAGATCGCCGCCAGCCTGGCGGGCATCACGCAGGCCATGTTCCCGGCGGCCGTCTTCAACGTCACTGCCTATGGCGCCCAGCCGATCACGCCGGTGGCCTATGCCAGCGGACTCAACCCCTATGTGGACCCCGCGGTGTCGGGTGCCAGCCAGGTCACGGCCTCGCAGTACGGCTTCACCACCGGCACACTGGCCCAGGGCACGCCGGGATCGAACACCTACGCCAACATGAGCATCCCTGGCGCCTTCGACTCCCGTGCCGCTTTTCAGGCGGCGATCCGGGCCTGCAACGCGGCAGGCGGGGGCCAGGTGCTGGTGCCCGCCGGCAACTGGTATTGCGGCGGCCCGATCACGCTGCTGAGCAACGTCAACTTCCACCTGGCCGCCGGCTGCACCCTCTACTTCAGCCCGAACCCGGCCGACTACGCCAAGGACGGCCCCTACAACTGCGGCAGCAACGGCAATCTCTACTACTCGCGCTGGCAGGGCAACGACTGCCTGAACTACGGCTCGCCGATCAATGCCTACAACCAGACCAACATCGCGCTGACCGGCACCGACCAGACCTCGGTGCTCAACGGCCAGGCCATGATCCCCTATGCCAGCAGCAATGCGCAGAATCCGGCCGCGCCCACCAGCCTGGGCAGCACCACCTTCTGCTGGTGGACCATGAAGGGCACGTCCAATGCCTGGGGCTGCGTCAGCACCAGCGCCACCGCGGGCACCCAGTCGTCCTACAACGGCGCCAACAAGGACCTGGCCAGCCTGGATGCCGTCGAAGCCCCCAACATCTACACCGCCGGCGCGCTCAACTGGCTCTACACCCTGCTGGGCACGAATGCCGCCGCCTCGGCCTCGTCGCCGGGCTGGACCACCGATTCCAAATACCTGCCGGCCCTGGCCGAGGCCGGGGTGCCGCCGACCGACCGGGTCTTCGGCGTCGGCCACTACCTGCCCCCGCCCCTGGTGCAGTTCATCGGCTGCAAGAACGTGCTGATGCAGAACTACACCACCCAGCAGACCCCGTTCTGGCAACACAACCCGGTCAACTGCAGCAATGTGGTGATCAACGGGGTCTACACCAACAGCCTGGGCCCCAACAACGATGGCTTCGACCCGGACGCCTGCAGCAATGTGCTGATCGACACCGTCACCTTCAACACCGGCGACGACTGCATCGCCATCAAATCGGGTAAGGACGGCGACACCCAATACGGCCCCTGCAACAACGTCCTGATCCAGAACTGCACCATGAACTCGGGCCATGGCGGCATCACCATCGGCAGCGAGATGATGGCCGGCGTGCAGAACGTCTATGCGCGCAACCTGACCATGAGCAACCAGTACTGGAACATCAACCCGCTCAACATCGGCCTGCGCTTCAAGACCAACATGAACCGGGGCGGCTTCATCCAGAACGTCTATGTGAACGGCGTCAGCCTGCCCAACGGCATCATGACCGTGGGCAAGTCGGACTCCACCGGCCTCAGCGGCTCACCCATGCAGAGTTCGCAGACCCTGGGCGTCGCGGGCAGCAGCAGCGGCAACCCCTCCACGTCGCAAGGCGGCGTGATCACCTTCGATTGCGACTACTCGCCGGGCAGCGATGCGGTGCGCACCCGCCCCCCGGTGGTCAACAACATCCAGATCCAGAACGTCACGGTGGGCAATGTCTCGCCCCCGGCGGGCACCTCGGGCTACAACGCCTCGGCCAGCTACCCGGCCTCGTGCTTCCAGGCCCTGGTCATGCAGGGCCCGGTGAAGACCGACTACAACGGCCCGGCGGCCACCCCGCCCACCGCCAGCCCGATCAGCAATGTGACGATCAGCAACTGCAACTTCGGCACCCCGGTGACCCCGGCGAGCGCCGCCACCCCGGGCACCACGCCCTCGGCGATCTACCTGTGGAACGTCAGCAACCTGGTGCTGAACAACGTCACCATCGGCAGCACCAGCCTGAACAGCACGCTGAACGACGCGCGCTGACGCGGCCGACCGGGGCCGCAACCGTCAGGCCTGCCGCACCATCGGACCAGGCACGACGTGCAGCATCCGGCGTGAAGGCGGCACCGGCGCCACCGGTGCCGCCCGGCCTGCGACGTCGGCCCCGCCCGCCTGGCCTGCTGCGCCGAGCTTGAACACCGCCACCACCTGCACCAGTTGCTCGGCCTGGGTGCGCAGGCTGCTGGCCGCCGCTGCCGACTGCTCGACCAGGGCGGCATTTTGCTGTGTGGTCTGATCCATCTGCATCACCGCCTCCCCGACCTGGCTGACGCCGGAGCTCTGTTCGGCGCTGGCCGCGCTGATCTCGCCCATCAGGTCGGTGACGCGGCGGATCGAGCCCACGACCTCGGTCATGGTGAGGCCGGCCCGGTCCACCAGGGCGGTCCCCTGCTCCACCCGCTCGACACTGGTGCCGATCAGGGACTTGATCTCCTTGGCAGCCTCGGCACTGCGTTGGGCCAGGCTGCGCACCTCACCGGCCACCACCGAGAAGCCCCGCCCCTGCTCGCCGGCCCGTGCGGCTTCGACGGCGGCATTCAAGGCCAGGATGTTGGTCTGGAAGGCGATGCCATCGATGACGCTGATGATGTCGGCGATGCGGCGCGAGCTTTCGTTGATGCCGCGCATGGTCTGCACCACCTCGGCCACCACCTCGCCCCCCTGGGTCGCGACGGTGGAGGCACTCAGGGCCAGCTGGTTGGCGGTCCTGGCGTTCTCGGCATTCTGCTGCACCGTCGAGCCGAGCTGCTCCATCGAGGCCGCCGTCTGCTGCAAGGCCGAGGCCTGGTGCTCGGTGCGTGCCGACAGATCGTGGTTGCCCTGGGCGATCTCGGCCGTGGTGCTGGCCACCCCCTCGGCACCGGAGCGCACTTCAGCGACGATGCCGGCCAGGCGCAACTGCATGTCATGCAAGGCGTTCAGCAGTTGGCCGGTCTCATCGGCCGAGCCACCCGGAATGCGGATCGCCAGATCGCCCCCGGCAATCGCCCTGGCCGCGTCGACCGCCTGGCCGACCGGCCGCGTGATCGTGCGCGTGGTGCGCCAGGCCAGCAAAAAGCCCGCCACGGCCGACGCCAGCGCCCCCAGCGCCAACCAGTAGAGGCTGGCGTTGGCCTGCTCGAGATTCGAGGTCTGCTCGGTGGCCAGCGTGGTGCCCAGATTCTCCTTGAGGCGGGTCAGCGCGTCCTCATAGGCCTTGAAGACCGGCTGCAGCTCGGTGTCGGTCTTGCCCGACACGTCCTCGCCGGCCTGCAGCCCCTTGTCCAGCGCCTGCCGCTGGAGCCGGAAGCGGTCGCGCGCCTCGATCGCCGCCGCATACAGCCGCTTTTCCTCGGCTGTGCGCAGATGGTCTTTCACCAGCTCCATGCGGCGGGACTGGAGCTCCACCACCGCAGCCATCTGCTGGCGCAACTGCTGCACATAGTTGCCGCTGTTGGCCTTGAACAGGGCTTCGGTGCGCAGCCAGTTCATCTCGATGTCGGTGAACCATTCCTGCACCAGGGCCTGGCGTTCGATTTCAGTGGTGGCCAGTTCCTCGCTGTTGGCCTTCAGGCTGCTGATGCGCCACATGCCCAGCGAGGCGATGAGCAGGGACAACAGCAGCATCAGGCCGAAAGCCAGGCCCAGGCGCACACCCAATTTGAAATCCGCGATCTTCATTTGATTCTCCCCTGTGCTTTTCGCACGTTCTCGTGTACCGGTCAGCCTCTTCGTGCGGCCGGCGCGGCCTGGTGGCCGGCTTGCCTCACAGCACCTCAGCGGCTGTTGAGGCGGCCCGCCGCGCCGGCGCCTCGCGCAGCGACTGAAGCCGCGCCAGATAGTCCGCCCGGAAGCGGCGTGTGCTGTAGTCCATGAAACGCTCCTGCTCGAGATGCGTCCAGGCCTGGGCTCGTGCCTGGGCCGACCGGGTGGCCAGCTGGGCCAGCGCGGCGGGCTCCGGCAGGCGGGCGGCCGCAGGGGTCATGAATTCATAGCCGTAGTGGCGCATGTGGTCCTGGGTCAGGGTTTCGATGGCCTCGATCTCCTCGGCCCTGAGCTGGCTCTTGAACTTGTCGCGGTTCGCCGCGATCGGCGCAAAGCGATTGGAGGCCCAAAGATCGGACATTCCCGAGATCTGCTGCGCTTCCGCAGAGCCGCTGACATCGAGCATCTGCGGCAGGAAGTCGATGCCGATGAAGTCGCAGATCCGGCGCAGCACCTGCTCCTGATCGGTGATGAAGTCCTCGAAGCGGATGGTCAGCACCCGCGTGGGATGCCGTTCGATCAGCGACCTGGTGGCGGCGTGGGCGGCCTGCCAGGTCATGGCGTTGAGGGTGCTGTCGAAGTCATGGATGATGGCGCGGTTCATCGACGCCACCTGGGCCCGGGGATCACGCACCACATTGAGGAAAAGAAAGTCGGGAAACAGGGCCATGAGCTCTTCGGCGTAATGCACGCTGTCCAGCGACTTGTCCATCACCACCCGGGCCTGGTGCTTTTCCCCGGCGCGCAGCAGCAGCTCCCACACCACCCGGTGGACGCTGCGCGGCTGCGTCCGGATCGATTCGAAGACCTCCACCGGATCGAACACCATGTCAGGCCACTTGACCATGCTGGCCGCCTGCAGGCCCACCACATCGACCACCAGTTGGAAATAGCGCCTGTCCTCCGACAAATCGCCGTAGAGCGGCAGCAGCGGCATGAAATCGACGATGTGCAAGGGATAGGGTGAATAGAAGTCACGGTTGAAGTTCAGCCGCAAGCGCAAGGCGTGGCTGCCACAACGCCGCAGCGGCACCATCAGCAGGGGCCGGGGCCGGGAAGACGAGGGTGGGGGAGCAAGAGGCTTCATGAGGGCTGCTTCTTCAGGTAGTTGGAAAACAGGCTGATGAAGGCGGGAACCTCGGCCTCGGCCAGGGCGTCGATGCCGCCGGCCCGATGCCGACCGCCTCCACCAGCAAACTCACGGCAGAACACGTCGGCCCGGGCAGAGCAGCAGGGCGCCATGCGCACGCTGACCTGGTAGCCGCCGCCGCTGCGAGGGGTCAACACCGCCAGCGACTGACTGTCGTGGCGCCGGCTCAGCTCATTGGCCAGATGCCCGCTCAGGCGGCGCGCCCAGGCCCGTGCAGGCAGCCTGTAGATGGCCAGGGCCGGGATCTGCCACTCGGGCGCCAGGCCCTTCAGGCAGGCACGGTCCTCGGCAAACCCATCGCGCAGGCATTCGACCGCGTCCGACACCCTGGCAAAGACCAGAGGATCGACATAGGGATGCAGTTGGCGGTAGAGATCGGCAGGGTGCAGATGCAGATCGTCCACCGTCTCGCCATAGGCGTTGTAGTTGAGCAGTTCGCCGAGCTCGCGCAGGATTTCAGCCTCCCCCGGCGTGTAGCCCAGTGCCTCGGCCAGTTCATGGCCGACTGCGGCCAGGTTGTCGCCAAAGGCCGCCACGCAGGCCCAGGGGCGGTACCGACCCGCCAGGTACCGGTCCACCAGGATGCTGGTGCAGACGTCCGCCGCCTGGTCGATGCAGGCCTCGAAGCGCGGGTGGCGCAACGGCCGGGAGGCCGCGTGGTGATCGAAATAGTGCACCCGGCCTCCGGCCTGCAGCAATCGCAGCACCCCGTCGCGATTGCGGTCCAGGGACACGTCGAGCACGGTCACGTCCCAGGCCACATCCGGCTTGAGATAGCGGAACAGTTCGATGTCCCGCTTGGTCCCCGTGATCAACTCGGCCGTCCTGGGCTCGGCCATGCGCAACTGGTGCAGGGCACACAGGCCGTCGGCATCGCCATTGAAGAGATCGGCGGATGGGGCCATGACGGCACCTACCAGATGCCGAGCAGGCCGCGCTGGCGCAGGCCATCCAACATCAGGGTGGCGGCATCCGCCAGACTGTGCTGCGCGGTGTCGATGCGGAAATCAGGGGCCGAGGGTGCCTCGTAAGGCGCCGAGACACCCGTGAACTGCGGGATCAGCCCGGCCCGGGCCTTTTCGTAGAGCCCCTTGGGGTCGCGCTGCTCGCAGACGTCGAGCCCCGTGCTGACATGCACCTCGATGAAGTGAGGCTCGCCGATGATGGCCCGCGCCATCTCTCGGTCGGCCCGCTGCGGCGAGATCAGGGCGGTGAAGACCACCAGCCCCGCCTGGTTCATGAGCGCCGCCACCTCCGCGACGCGACGGATGTTCTCGCGCCGCTCTGCCCCCGAGAAACCCAGGTCGCGGTTCAGGTGATGCCGCAGGTTGTCGCCATCGAGCACGAAACTGGACAGGCCCAGGCCATGCAGACGGTGCTCCAGTTCATAGGCCAGGGTGGATTTCCCGGCACCGCTGAGACCGGTCAACCAGACCGTGGCGGGCCGTTGGCGCAGGCGCTGCTGGCGCTGCTCAGAGGTGACCTGGCCCTCATGTCGGGCCAGATGGCGGCTTGCGGGCACCGGCACCGGCATCGGTGCCGACATGCCTAGGTCGTGACAGGACTGGTACATGCTGAACGCTCCCGGGGTGAACCATCCAAGAATGGACGCGGGAGCTCGCAAGGCCCGAAACAGCACGGCGCGACCGGAACAGGCACGGCCTGGGGCCGAACCCGATCACGGCGCCGACAGCCTGCTGTCCTGACGCTCGACCACCCCCTGCACTTTTTTTTGCAGTGTAGTCAGGCGGCCGACAAATGGAAAGAAGCCAGGCTCAGAAATTATCGAAATACTCAAATAAGAATTTCTTATGCTGCAGGCCGGTCCAGCCCCAGCAGACGCACCGCGTTGTCCTTGAGGATGCCGGGCATGACCTCGGGCTTGAAGCCGGCGACCTCGAAGTCCTTCATCCAGCGCTCGGGCGTGATCAGGGGGTAGTCGCTGCCGAACAGGATGCGGTCCTTCAGCAGGCTGTTGGCGTACTGGATCAGCTGCTTCGGAAAGTACTTGGGGCTCCAGCCCGACAGGTCGATCCAGACATTGGGCTTGTGCGTGGCCACCGACAGTGCCTCGTCCTGCCAGGGGAAGCTCGGATGGGCCATGACGATCTGCATGTCGGGGAAATCGATCGCCACGTCATCGAGGTGCATCGGGTTGCTGTACTCCAGGCGCAGGCCGCCGCCGCAACGCATGCCGCTGCCGATGCCGCTGTGGCCGGTGTGGAAAATCGCCGGCAGCTTGTAGTGGTCGATCACCTCGTAGATCGGCCAGGCCATCCGGTCGTAGGGGTGGTAGCCCTGCACGGTGGGGTGGAACTTGAAGCCCTTGATGCCGTGCTCGGTGATCAGCTTCTCGGCCTCGCGCGCGCCCATCTTGCCCTTGTGCGGGTCGATGCTGCCGAAGGCCATCATCATGTCGCTGTTGGCCTTGGCGGCCTCGGCGATCTCTTCATTGGGCACCCGCTTGCGGCCCAGCTTGGACTCGCTGTCCACGGTGAACATCACCAGGCCGATCTTGCGCTCGCGGTAATAGGCCACGGTCTCCGCAATCGTCGGGCGCCGGTTGCTGCCGAAGTACTTGTCGGCGGCACGGTCGTATTCCTCGCCGTAGTTGTCAAAAGGGTTCCAGCAGCTCACTTCGGCGTGGGTGTGGATGTCGATGGCAATCAGGTTCTTGTGATCCATGCAAGTCTCCTTCGTGGGGGTTGAACCAAGGGTAAGTACCGATCAGCGAACGGTCCGCATTCCTTGATTTGATTATGTTTCATAACCATAATCAGCGCAACAACGGAACCCGATCATGACCCAGCCCTCTACCGACCTGCATCTTGAATTCCATGGCGAGCAACAGCAAGTGGCCGTCATCCGACTGACCCGCGCCGCCAAGCGCAACGCGCTCAGCGACGGCCTGATCCTGGCCCTGCGCGATGCCTTCGAGAACCTGCCCGCCAGCACCCGCGCCGCGGTGATCGATGGCGAAGGCCCGCACTTCTGTGCCGGCCTGGACCTCAGCGAGCTGCAGGAACGCGATGCCGGCCAGGGCCTGCACCACTCGCGCATGTGGCACGCCGCGCTGGAGCATGTGCAGCATGGGCCGGTGCCGGTGATCGCCGCATTGCACGGCGCGGTGGTCGGCGGCGGCCTCGAGCTGGCCAGTGCCTGCCACATCCGTGTGGCCGACGACACCACCTTCTACGCCCTGCCCGAAGGCTCGCGCGGCATCTTCGTGGGCGGCGGCGGCTCGGTGCGCATCCCCAAGCTGATCGGCGCGGCCCGCATGACCGACATGATGCTGACCGGCCGGGTCTACAACGCGGTCGACGGCGAGCGCATCGGCCTGGCCCAGTACCTGGTGCCGGCGGGCACCGCCTTCGACAAGGCGCTGGAGCTGGCACACCGTGTCGCCGGCAACGCACCGCTGACCAACTACGCCCTCATGCACGCCCTGCCGCGCATCGCCGAGCAGCCGGCCGACCAGGGCTTCTTCACCGAGGCCCTGATGGCCGCCATCGCCCAGAGCGCCCCCGAGGCCAAGGCGCGGGTGACCGCCTTCCTTGAAGGTCGCGCCAACAAGGTCAGCAAGGACTGATCGCGCCCCGACCGCCCCGTCGTCCCACCAGCCGCCGAAGAAAAAATGAACGAGACAAGCACCCAGCCGGCAGCGCCCGCTGCCCCCCGCTACCGCCCGCTCGCCTTTGGCGTGACCCGGGCCGAACTGCGCGACGGCCCGAACGGCACGCGCTACCTGAAGGCCGAACGGGCGCTCGGCGACTACGCCGCGCGCATGACCGACCGGCTGCTGCATTGGGCCACCGTGGCCCCCGAGCGCAGCTTCATGGCCCAGCGCGAGCGCCTGGCCGGTGGCGGCCTCGGTGACTGGCGGCACATCAGCTACCGCGAAGCCCTGGCGCAGGCCCGCCGTCTGGCCCAGGCGCTGATCGACCGCCGCCTCAGCGCCGACCACCCGGTGCTGATCCTCAGCGAAAACAGCCTGGAGCACGCGCTGCTGGCCCTGGGCTGCCTGCTCGCAGGGGTGCCCCACTGCCCGGTCTCGCCGGCCTATTCGACCATCAGCCAGGACTATGACAAGCTGCGCCATGTGCTGCGCACCCTGACGCCGGGCCTGGTCTTCGCCACCGACGGTGCACGCTTCGGCCGCGCCATCGCGGCGGCGGTGCCCGAGGGCGTCGAAGTGGTGCTGGCCCAGGGCGAAGTCGAAGGTCGCGCCCACACCGCCTGGGCCGACCTGCTGGCCACCCCCGACACCGACGCGGTGGACCGGGCGATGCAGGCCATCACGCCCGACACCCTCACCAAGTTCCTGTTCACCTCGGGTTCGACCAAGCTGCCCAAGGCGGTCATCAACACCCACCGCATGTGGTGCGCCAACCAGCAGCAGATGCGCGAATCGATGCCGGTGCTGGCCGACCCCGGACAGCCACCGGTGCTGATCGACTGGCTGCCCTGGAACCACACCTTCGGCGGCAACCACAACGTCGGCCTGACGATCTACAACGGCGGCACCCTCTACATCGACGAGGGCAAGCCGACCCCGGCCTTGATCGGCGAGACCCTGCGCAACCTGCGCGAGATCGCACCCACGGTCTACTTCAATGTGCCCACCGGCTTCGAGGCCATCGCCCAGGCCATGAAGACCGACGTGCCACTGCGCCGCACCCTGCTGTCGCGGGTGCGCCTGTTCTTCTATGCCGGCGCCGCCCTGGCCCAGCCGGTGTGGGACGACCTGCACACGGTGCAGGAGGCCGAGATCGGCGAGCGCATCGTCATGGGCACCGGCCTGGGCATGACCGAGTCGGGCCCCTTCGCGCTCTACATCACCAGCCCCCGGGTGAAGTCGGGTGACCTGGGTCTGCCCACCGCCGGCATGGAGCTCAAGCTGGTCGACATGGACGGCAAGACCGAGGTCCGCTACCGGGGCCCCAACATCACGCCGGGCTATTGGCGTTCCCCCACCGAGACGGCGGCGCACTACGACGAGGAAGGCTTCTTCTGCAGCGGCGACGCCGTGGCCTGGATCGATGCCGAGGACATCCACCAGGGCCTGCGCTTCGACGGCCGCATCGCCGAGGACTTCAAGCTCGCCACCGGCACCTTCGTCAGCGTCGGCCCGCTGCGCGCCAAGGTCATCGCCGCCGGCGCTCCCTATGTGCAGGATGTGGTGTTGACCGGCCTGAACCTCAAGGAAGTCGGCGCCCTGATCTTCCCCACCCAGGCCTGCCGGGCCCTGAGCGGCCTGCCCGCCGACACCCCCTGGGCCGAGGTGCTGCAGAGCACACCGGTGCTGGGCCATTTCCAGCGGACGCTCGACGAGCTGGCGCGCCACGCCACCGGCAGCGCCAACCGCATCGCACGCGCCGCCCTGCTGGCCGTGCCGCCCTCGATCGACAAGGGCGAAGTGACCGACAAGGGCTCGATCAACCAGCGTGCGGTGCTCAAGCACCGCGACGACCTGGTCCAGGCCCTGCACGCCGACACCCTGCCCCACACCCTCCAACCGCAAGGAAACTGACCATGAACATCGAAGGACAAGCCGCGCTCGTCACCGGCGGCGCCTCCGGCCTCGGCGAGGCCACCGCCCGTGAACTGGCCCGCCTCGGCGCCCGGGTCGCGGTGCTCGACCTCCATGCGGCCCAGGCCGAACGCGTGGCCGCCGAGATCGGCGGCATCGCCTGCGTGTGCAACATCACCGACACCGACAGCGTGCAGGCCGCGCTGGCCAAGGCTGCCGCCGCCCATGGACCGGCGCGCATCCTGATGAACGTGGCGGGCATCGGCAGCGCCAAGCGCGTGGTGCAAAAGGACGGCAGCGCCGCCCCGCTGGAGGACTTCAGCCGCGTGGTCGGCGTGAACCT
Organism: Curvibacter sp.; assembly: GCA_019233055.1. Classification (GTDB taxonomy): domain Bacteria; phylum Pseudomonadota; class Gammaproteobacteria; order Burkholderiales; family Burkholderiaceae_C; genus Curvibacter. The sequence continues at coordinate 12,209 of JAFAMV010000043.1, read as the reverse complement.
GATCGGCAGCTACAACGTCAGCCGCCTGTTCGCCGCCGAATGCGCACGCCTGGCCCCGCTGGAAGATGGCGAGCGCGGCGTGATGATGTTCACCGCCTCGGTCGCCGCCTTTGACGGCCAGGTCGGCCAGCAGGCCTACAGCGCCTCCAAGGGCGGCCTGGTGGGCATGACCCTGCCGATGGCCCGCGACCTGGCCCAGCACGGCATCCGCGTCTGCACCGTGGCGCCCGGCCTCTTCGCCACCCCGCTGATGAAAGAGCTGCCCGAACCGGTGCAGCAGTCGCTGGCGGCGTCCATCCCGTTCCCGCCGCGCCTGGGCAAGCCCGAGGAATTCGCCCGCCTGGCCTGCCACATCGTCGGCAACGTGCACCTCAACGGCGAGGTGATCCGCCTCGATGGCGCACTGCGCATGGCGCCGCGCTGAACACCCCATCGGCCCGTTTTCCAAGAGCCCCGCGACAACCACCCAGGAGACAGACATGAGCTTTCGCAAATCCATCCTCGGCGCCGCCCTGGCGCTGTTCGCCAGCGGTGCCGCGCTGGCCGACATCACCATCGGCGTCAGCCTGCCGCTGACCGGTCCGGCCTCGGGCCTGGGCATTCCGATGGCCAACGAGATCAAGCTCTGGCCGCAGGAGATCGCGGGCGAGAAGCTCAAGGTCATCGTGCTCGACGATGCCACCGACCCCACCGCCGGCGTGAAGAATGCGCGCCGCTTCGTCACCGAAGACAAGGTCGACGTGATCCTGGGCTCGGCCGCCACCCCGGTGGGCATCGCCATGGCCGGCGTGGCCATGGAAAGCAAGACCCCGCAGTTGCTGGCCACGCCGGCCCAGCTGCCGCCCGGCCAGGACGCCTGGAGCTTCCGCCTGCCGCAATCGAACGTGGTGATGTCGCACGCGGTGGTCGAGCACATGAAGAAACAGGGCATCAAGACCGTCGCCTTCCTGGGCTACAGCGACGCCTACGGCGAGGGCTGGCTGAAGGACTTCACCCCGATCGCCGAGAAGGCCGGCATCAAGCTGATCGCCACCGAACGCTTCGCCCGCACCGACACCAGCGTCACCGGCCAGGCCCTGAAGATCACCTCGGCCAATCCCGATGCGGTGCTCATCGTCGCCTCGGGCAGCGGTGCGGCCATGCCGCACAAGGCGATGGTCGAGCGCGGCTTCAAGGGCCGGATCTACCAGACCCATGCGGCGGCCACGCGCGATCTGATGCGGGTCGGCGGCAAGGATGTCGAAGGCTCCTTCGTGGTCTCGGGCCCGGTCATCGCGCCCGAGCAGCTGCCCGACAGCCACCCCTCGAAGCAGCAGGCACTGGCCTTCGTGACCCAGTACGAGAAGGTGTACGGCCCCGGTTCGCGCAACCAGTTCGCCGGCCATGCCTATGACGCCATCGTGGCGCTGCAGAAGGCCGTCCCGCTGGCCCTGAAGAAGGGCCAGCCCGGCACCCAGGAGTTCCGCACCGGCCTGCGCGATGCCTTCGAGACCATGGGCCGCACCCTGTTCGCGCACGGCATCATGAACTGGACCAAGGAAGACCACTGGGGCTACACCAATGAGACCGGTGTGATCGTGAAGGTCGTCAACGGCGACTGGAAGGTCGAGTAGGCCCCAACCCGGCGGCATCCGCGCCGCTCCCCCTGATCCCCCCTTTTGCGCCCGGCCCCTGCCGGGCGTGGGCAGCGCTTTGCCTGCCCCGCCGTCATCGATCCCTGAAATCACAAAGAAGCACCCCATGGATTTCTCCATCGCCAGCATCCTGATGCTCGACGGACTGAGCAACGGGGCCGTCTATGCCCTGCTGGGCCTGGCCACCGTGCTGGTGTTCACCGTCACCCGCATCATCTTCATCCCGCAGGGCGAGTTCGTGGCCTATGGCGCGCTCAGCCTGGCCATGCTCCAGGCCGGGCGCGTGCCCGGCACCGTCTGGCTGCTGCTGATCCTGGCCGGCCTGGCGGCCCTGATGGACGCCGCCGCCGCCTGGCAGCACCAGCGCAGCGCCCTGCGCACGCTGCGCGCGGCGCTGCGCACCCTGGCGCTGCCGGCGCTGATCGCCGGCCTCACCGTCTGGGCCGCACCGCAACAGTTCGGCCTGGCGGTGCAGGCCCTGCTGAGCCTGGCCCTGGTCACCGCCTTCGGCCCCCTGATCTACCGCGTGGCCTTCCAGTCGCTGCAGGACGCCTCGCCCCTGGTGCTGCTGATCGTCTCGGTGGGCGTGCATTTCGCCATGACCGGCCTGGCCCTGATGTTCTTCGGCGCCGAGGGCTTCCGCAATCCGCCCTTCTGGGACGAGCACCTGAGCCTGGGCTCGCTGGCCTTCACCGGGCAGTCGCTCATCATCTGGCTCAGCTCGGCGGCGCTGATCGTGCTGCTGTGGCTGTTCTTCGAGCGCAGCCTGCACGGCAAGGCCCTGCGCGCCACCGCAGTCAACCGCCTGGGCGCGCGGCTCATGGGCATCCCGACCCATGTTGCCGGCCAGGCCAGCCTGGCGATGGCGGCCCTGATCGGGGCCCTGGCGGGCCTGCTGATCGGCCCGACCACCACCCTGTTCTACGACTCGGGTTTCCTGATCGGCCTCAAGGGCTTCGTCGCCGCCGTCATGGGCGGACTGGCCAGCTACCCCGGCGCCCTGCTCGGCGCGCTGTTCGTCGGCATGGTCGAGGCCTTCGCCTCGTTCTGGGCCAGCGCCTTCAAGGAAGTGATTGTTTTCACCCTGATCCTGCCCCTGCTGCTGTGGCGCTCGCTGCGCAGCGGCCACACGGATGAGGAACACTGAGATGCCGAATTTTCTTCATGCCTTGCGCTGGCCCTTGCTCGCGGCCGCCATCCTCGCCCTGGCCTGGCTGCCGCTGCCCGACTACTGGATCACCCAGCTCAACTACATCGGGCTGTACAGCCTGACCGGCCTGGGCCTGGTGCTGCTCACCGGCGTGGCCGGCCTGACCTCCTTCGGCCAGGCGGCCTTCGTCGGCATCGGCGCCTACAGCAGCGCCTGGCTGACGCTGCATACCGGCCTGTCGCCCTGGCTCACGCTGTTCATCGGCCTGGGCCTGACCGCGCTGTCGGCGCTGCTGATCGCCAGCCTCACGCTGCGCATGTCGGGCCACTACCTGCCGCTGGCCACCATCGCCTGGGGCCTGTCGCTGTACTACCTGATGGGCAACCTCGAGGCCCTGGGCAAGTACGACGGCCTGCTCGGCGTGCCGGGCCTGCAATTGGCGGGCTTCGACCTGGGCCAGGGCCGGGGCTTCTTCGTGCTCACCTGGCTGCTGGTGGGTCTGGCCGCCGCCGCCCTGCTGGCGCTGCTCGACTCGCGCCCCGGCCGCGCCATGCGCGCCCTCAAGACGGGCACCCAGATGGCCGAGGCCATGGGCGTGGACACACTGCGCAGCAAGATCGTCATCTTTGTGCTGGCGGCCCTGCTGGCCTCGCTGTCGGGCTGGCTGTTCGCCCACTTCCAGCGCTCGGTCAACCCCTCGCCCTTCGGCCTGCAGATGGGCATCGAGTACCTGTTCATGACGGTGGTCGGCGGCGTGGGCTACATCTGGGGCGCGCTGACCGGCGCCTTCCTCACCAAGCTGCTCGAAGACCAGTTGCAGGTCTGGCTGCCGCGCTGGCTGGGCAGCAGCGGCAGCTACGAGATCATCGTCTTCGGCATCGTGCTGGTGCTCATGCTCAAGTACCTGCCCGAAGGCCTGTGGTCCCTGGCGGCCCGGCTGCGCCCGGCGCCGCCCCGGCGTGCCGACTGGTCGGCCGCCCCGCCGCTGGCCGAACGGCACAAGCCCGCCCGGGGCGAACTGGTGCTCGACGTGCAGGCCATCCGCAAACAGTTCGGCGGCCTGGTGGCGGTGAACGACATCGCCTTCCAGATCCGCGCCGGCCAGATCGTCGGCCTCATCGGCCCGAATGGCGCCGGCAAGTCGACCACCTTCAACCTCATCTCCGGCCTGCTGTCGCTGACGCGGGGACAGGTGCTGTTCTGCGGCCAGGCCGTCGGCGGGCGGCGCTCGCGCGAGATCGCCCGCCTGGGCCTGTCGCGCACCTTCCAGCATGTGAAGATGATCCCCGACATGACGGTGCTCGAGAACGTGGCCCTGGGCGCCCATCTGCGCGGCCGCAAGGGCGTGTTCAGCGCCATGGCGCGCCTCAACCGGGCCGAGGAGGCCCAGCTGTTCAAGGAGGCGCAACGCCAGCTCGAGCGCATCGGCATGGGCCACTGCCTGCACGAGCCCGCCGGCAACCTGGCCATGGGCCCGCAGCGGCTCATGGAGATCGCCCGCGCCCTGTGCAACGACCCGGTGCTGCTGCTGCTCGACGAACCCGCCGCCGGCCTGCGCCACCAGGAGAAGCAGGCGCTGGCCGCGGTGCTGCGCCAGCTGCAGGCCGAGGGCGTGAGCCTGCTGCTGGTGGAACACGACATGGACCTGGTGATGAACGTCTGCGACCACCTGGTGGTGATGGAGTTCGGCACCCTGCTGACCCAGGGCACGCCGGCCGAGATCCAGCAGAACCCCAAGGTCCGGGCCGCCTACCTGGGCACCGAACACTGAGCACGGAGAGCCGACATGAGCCACACCCCCACCCCTCCTCCCGTGCTGCGGCTTCACGGGCTGCGCGCCGGCTACGGCCGCGCCGAAGTGCTGCACGGCATATCCCTGGACGCCCCCAAGGGCAGCGTGATCACCGTCATCGGCCCCAATGGGGCCGGCAAATCGACCTTGCTCAACACCCTCATGGGCGTCATCCCGGGCCGTGGCCACATCGAATTCAACGGTCAGATCATCGACTCGCTGACGCTGGAGGAGCGCGTCATGCGGGGCATCGCCCTGGTGCCCGAGAAACGCGAGCTGTTCGGCACCATGCCGGTCGAGGACAACCTGATGCTCGGCGGCTTCCGCCCCATGCGCTTGGGCCACAACCAGTGGTGGGAACACCTCGACGAGGTCTACGCCCTGTTCCCGCGCCTCAAGGAGCGGCGCACCCAGCTGGCAGGCACCCTGTCGGGCGGCGAGCGCCAGATGCTGGCCGTGGGCCGGGCCCTGATGTCGCGCCCGAGCCTGCTCATGCTCGACGAGCCCAGCCTGGGCCTGGCCCCGCTGGTGGTCAAGGAGATCTTCGCCATCATCGAGACCCTGCGCCAGACCGGCGTGACCATCCTGCTGGTCGAACAGAACGCCCGCGCCGCACTGGCGGTGGCCGACCAGGGCCATGTACTCGAAATGGGCGCCATCGCGCTGTCGGGCCCGGCCGAGGAACTGGCCGGCAACCCCCGGGTCATCGACACCTACCTCGGTGCCGCCAAGCCCGCCCGCAGCGACACCGCTGCGGCCTGATTTCCACGATTGCGAGAAGCCCATGCTGAACTACCAAGCCCCGAGCGCCGACCAGCGCTTCCTGTTGACCCAGGTGCTGCAGGCCCCACATGAACTGCAGGCGCTGCCCGCCTTTGCCGACGTCGATGCCGAGCTCATGCAGCAGGTGCTCGAGGAATCAGGCAAATTCGTCAGCGAGGTGGTGGCCCCGCTGAACCGCCAGGGCGACGAGATCGGCTGCCACTTCGAGCAGGGAGCGGTGCGCACCCCGCCCGGCTTCCGCGACGCCTACCAGGCCTTCTGGCAGGCCGGCTGGCCGGCCCTCTCGGCCGCCCCTGAGGACGGCGGCCAGGGCCTGCCGGCGGTGCTCGAAGCCACGCTCTACGAGATGCTGAGCGCCGCCAACCACGGCTGGACCATGGCCCCCGGCCTGCTGCACGGCGCCTATGAATGCCTGCGCCACCATGGCAGCGACGAGGTCAAGGCCCTGTTCCTGCCCCGCATCGCCAGTGGCGAGTGGCTGGCCACCATGTGCCTGACCGAGCCCCACGCGGGCAGCGATCTGGGCCTGGTGCGCACCCGCGCCACACCGCTGGCCGACGGCCGCTTCGCCCTGTCGGGCAGCAAGATCTTCATCTCGGGCGGCGAACACGACCTCAGCGACAACATCGTGCACCTGGTGCTGGCCCGCCTGCCCGACGCCCCGGCCGGCCCCAAGGGACTGTCGCTGTTCGTGGTGCCGAAATTCATGGCCGACGGCAGCCGCAGCGCGGTGGTCTGCGAGCGCATCGAAGAGAAGATGGGCCTGCACGGCAGCCCCACCTGTGTGATGCGCTTCGACGACGCCCCGGCCTGGCTGGTCGGGCAGCCCGGCGCCGGCCTCAATGCGATGTTCGTGATGATGAATGCGGCGCGTCTGCACGTGGCCCTGCAGGGCATCGGCCTGCTCGATGCGGCCTGGCAGAAGGCCGACGCCTATGCCCGCGAGCGCCGCCAGATGCGCGCCCCGGGACCGCGCCCGGCCTCGCGCGGCGAACACGACGGCGCCGACCTGCTGATCGAACACCCGGCGATGCGCCGCAGCCTCGAGGTGCAGCGCGCCTGGATCGATGGCGGCCGCCTGCTGGCCTACCGGACCGCCGTGGCCCTGGACGTGGCGCGCCACCATCCCGACGCCGCCCGCCGCGACGAGGCCCAGCGCTGGTGCAGCCTGGTCACGCCGGTGCTGAAGGCGGCCTGGACGCACCAGGCCTTCCACGGCGCCAGCGAATGCCTGCAGGTCTTCGGCGGCCACGGCTATGTGCGCGAGTGGGGCATCGAGCAGATCGTGCGCGACTCGCGCGTGGCCATGATCTACGAGGGCACCAACGAGATCCAGGCCATCGACCTGCTGGTGCGCAAGGTGCTGCCCGACGGCGGCGAGGCCCTGGGCGCCCTGCTGCTGTCGCTGCGCAGCGACCTGGACGCCGCCCGAGCCGCCGACGCCGAGGTGCTGCGCCGCCTGGCCGAGCTGCGCTACCTCAGCACCCTGGTGGTCGCGGCGGCACGCCAGGACGCCGTCCTGCCCTACCGGGTGGCCGATGACTACCTGCGTGCGCTGGCCCTGGTCCTGCTGGGCTGGGCCTGGGCCCGCATCGCGGCCGCGCCGGGCGCGGAGGGCCCGCGCTGGCAGGCGCCGGCACAGGCCCTGCGGCAGCGGGTGCTGCCGGAGCTGGATCTGCGCTTTGCACTGATCCGGGGCGCCCTGCAGGACACCGGGGCCACCCCCTGCGCGCCCGCCACCGGATCGTGATCCCGCCTGCCCGACGGTGCTGTTAACCTTCGCACCCGGCAAGCAACGCCGGCTCGCGACAAGGAATTCAGCACATGGACCGCTTCACGATTTCACTGGACGAGGAACTGGCCCGGCAGTTCGACCAGTTGATCGCCGACCGGGGCTACCGCAACCGGTCCGAGGCGGTGCGCGACCTGATCCGCGCCGCCATCGGCAGCGAGCGGCAACGCCATGCGCCCCAGGGCCATTGCGTGGCCAACCTGTCCTATGTCTACAAGCACCACGAGCGCGATCTGGCCGAGCGCCTGATGCATCTGCAGCATGAGCACCACGACCTGACGGTGGCCTCGCTGCACAGCCACATCGACCACGAGAACTGCATCGAGTCGGTGATCCTCAAGGGCCCCGCAGACCAGGTGCAGCGGTTTGCCAATGCCCTGATGGCCGAGAGCGGCGTGCGCCACGGCCAGCTCAATGTGGTGGCGCTCGAAGTCGCCGACGCCCATGCACACGGGCATGGGCATGCCCACATGCACTACCGGCCCGCCACCTGACGTCGGGGCCTTGCGCGCCCTGCCGCCGGCCGGCGCCGCCCCCTCCCTATTGCGCTGCGCCGGCAGGTTTTTCATGCGGGCGACACGTGAGCCCCAGATAATGTCGCCCCAATGGATCCAAGAACAGAAAATTCGCAGCGGTCGCGCTCTTTCACTTTCTTCCCGCGCCAGGTGGTGGAGGCGGGCGGCAACCGATGGGACTGGGCCTTGCTGCCCCTGGTGCTGGCGGTGCTGGTGGTGCTGGCCTATGGCGCACGCCAGATGGCCACGCCCTACCAGGTCGGCACGGCCCTGCCGCTGTCGCTCGAGGTGACCGAGCTGCCCTACTACCTGTTGCGCACCACCTTGCGCATGTTCATGGCGCTGGGCGCCTCGCTGCTGTTCAGCGTGGTGTTCGCGGTGCTGGCCACGCGCTACAGGGCGATGGAGAAGGTGCTGATCCCCTTCCTCGACATCCTGCAGTCCATCCCCATCCTGGGTTTTCTGTCGATCACCGTGACCGGCTTCATCGCACTGTTCCCGGGCAATCTGCTCGGTGTCGAGTGCGCGGCCATCTTCGCCATCTTCACCTCGCAGGCCTGGAACATGGCTTTCAGCCTGTACCAGTCGCTGAAGACCGTGCCGGCCGAGCTGCAGGAGGCCTCGCGCGTGTTCCAGATGTCGGGTTGGCAGCGCTTCTGGCGCCTGGACCTGCCCTTCGCCATGCCGGCGCTGTTGTGGAACATGATGATGTCCATGTCCGGCGGCTGGTTCTTCGTGGTCGCCTCCGAGGCGATCTCGGTGTCCAACCAGAGCATCAAGCTGCCCGGCATCGGCTCCTACATCGCCCTGGCCATCGAACACAAGGATCTGGCCGCCATCGGCTGGGCGGTCGGCGCCATGCTGGTGGGCGTTCTGATGTACGACCAGCTGTTCTTCCGGCCCCTGCTGGCCTGGGCCGACAAGTTCCGCTTCGAGGAGATCGGCGGCGGCGAGGAGCAGACCTCCTGGCTTCTGACCTGGCTGCGCCGCACCGAGCGCCTGCAGGGCGTCGCGGTGCTCTTCACACGGGCACTCGACCGGTCGATCGCCCTGTTCCGGCGCCAGCACGACGGCACCTCGATCCGCTCGCGCAACGTCGAGCCCTCGGCCACGCTCACCCGCGCCTGGGACGCGATCCTGGCCGCCCTGGTGCTGTTCGCGGTCTGGCGCCTGGGCAGCTTCATCCACAGCGAGGTCGGCTGGGCCGAGGTCGGCCATGTGTTCCTGCTGGGCTTCTACACCCTGATCCGGGTGCTGGTGCTGATCGGCCTGGCCGCCCTGATCTGGGTGCCGGTGGGCATCTGGGTCGGCATGAACCCGCGCATCTCCTCGCGCATCCAGGCGGTGGCCCAGTTCCTGGCCGCCTTCCCGGCCAACCTGCTGTTTCCGATGGTGGTCATCGGCATCGTGCACTTCCACCTCAATGTGGATGTCTGGCTGTCGCCGCTGATGATCTTCGGCACCCAGTGGTATGTGCTGTTCAACGTCATCGCCGGCGCCTCCACCGTGCCCACCGAGCTGCGCTATGCCGCGCGCAACCTGGGCCTCAAGGGCAGCCTCAAGTGGCGCCGCTACCTGCTGCCGGCGGTGTTCCCCAGCTTCGTCACCGGGGCCATCACGGCCAGCGGCGGCTCCTGGAACGCCAGCATCGTCTCGGAATACGTGAGCTGGGGCGACCACACCCTGGTGGCCCACGGCATCGGCAGCTACATTGCCCAGATGACCGCCGTCGGCGACTTCCCCCGCATCGCCCTGGGCATCGGGGTCATGTGCGTCTATGTGATGACGCTCAACCACATGGTCTGGCGCCGCCTGTATCGGCTCAGCGAAGACCGCATGCATTTCTGATGGATCACTGATGAGCACCGCGATTGTTGAATTGAAATCGGTCGGCAAGTCCTTTCTCTCGGCCGACGGCAGCCCGCGCAAGGTGCTGGACGAGGTGGACTTCACCCTGCGCGAACGCGAGATCGTGGCCCTGCTGGGCCAGTCGGGCTCGGGCAAGTCGACCCTGCTGCGCATCATGGCCGGCCTGGTGGAGGCCGACCGGGGCCATGTGCATTACCGCGGCCAGCCGCTCTATGGACCGGCGCGCGGCATCAGCATGGTGTTCCAGTCGTTTGCGCTGTTTCCCTGGCTGACGGTGCAGCAGAACATCGAGATCGGTCTCGAGGCCCGTGGCGTATCGGCCGAGGAGCGCGCCAGCCGTGCCGAAAAGGCCATCGAACTGATCGGCCTGTCGGGTTTCGAGGGCGCGCTGCCGCGCGAACTCTCGGGCGGCATGCGCCAGCGCGTGGGCATTGCCCGCGCCCTGGTGGTCGAGCCCGACGTGCTGCTCATGGACGAGGCCTTCTCGGCCCTGGACGTGCTGACCGGCGAGCGGCTGCGCGACGACATCCTCGAACTGTGGGAAGACAGCAAGATGCCCACCCGCGCGATCCTGGTGGTCTCGCACAACATCGAGGAGGCGGTGCTGATGGCCGACCGGGTGCTGATCTTCGCCAGCGACCCGGGCCGGGTGAAATTCCAGATGACGATCAACCTGCCGCGCCCACGCGACGTCAACAGCCCCGAGGTGCGGGCCCTGATCGACGAGGTCTACGCGGTGATGACGGCGGGCCGTGTGCGCGCCGGCAAGGTGGCCGACGAGCCCGAACGCCTGCGCCTGGACGAGCGCCTGCCCGAGGCCGACATCAGCCGCATGGAGGGTCTGCTCGAGCGGCTGCTCGAAGAGCCCTTCCACGGCCGGGCCGACCTGCCCTACCTGGGCGAGGAGACCGAGCTGTCGGACGAGGAACTGCTGCCGGTGGCCGAGGCCTTGGCCCTGCTCGACTTCGCCCACCTGGCCGGCGGCGACCTGTCGATCACCGCCCTGGGACAGCGCTATGTGGCGGCCGAATACCCGGCCCGCCAGGCCTTGTTCGCCGAACAGCTGCTGGCCCGCGTGCCGCTGGCGGCGCACATCCGCCACAGCCTGCTGCAGGAGCCCTCGGGCGAACTGCCGGCCGCGCCCTTCCTCGACCTGCTGCGCGAAAGCCTGGACGCCGAAGAGGCCAAGCGCGTGCTCGACGTGGCCATCGAATGGGGCCGTCATGGCGAAACCTACGCCTACAACTACAACACCGGCATGATCCAGCTGCCGGAATCCGGCGACGGCGCCTGAGCCCCGGATCGGAAGGATTTCATGAACAAGCCGTCATCGCACAGCCCGTCCCGGCCCCACGCGGACCATGACCATGACCATGACCATGACCACGGGCATGATCACTCCGCACACGACCATGCTCCTGCGGCGCCCGCCGAGGCCGGCGCCGGTTTTGCGCTGGCGATCGGGCTCAACAGCTTCTTCGTCGTCGTCGAATTCGTCTACGGCCTGCTGGCGCATTCCACCGCCCTGATGGCCGATGCCGGCCACAACCTGTCGGACGTCCTGGGCTTGGCGCTGTCCTGGGCCGCCGTGGCCCTGGCGCGTCGCGCCCCGAGCCAGCGCTACACCTACGGCCTGCGCAACACCTCGATCTGGGCCGCACTGCTCAACGCCCTGCTGTTGTTGCTGGCCTGCGGCGGCATCGCCTGGGAAGCGATCCAACGCCTGGGGGCGCCTCCCGAGGTGGCCAGCAACACGGTGATGGCGGTGGCAGGCATCGGCATCCTGGTCAACGGCTTCTCCGCCTGGCTGTTCCAGCACGGCCACGCCCATGACCTGAACCGCCGCGGCGCCTATCTGCACATGCTCTACGACGCCCTGGTGTCGCTGGGCGTGGTGCTCGCGGGCCTGGTGATGAAGTACACCGGCTGGTACTGGCTCGATCCGGTGGGCAGCCTGGTCATCCTGGCGGTCATCGTGATCGGCACCTGGGGCCTGCTGCGCGACGCCAGCCGCCTGGCCCTGAATTCGGTGCCGGCCCATGTCGACCCCGGGGCGGTGCAGGATTTCCTGCTGGGCCAGCCAGGCGTCAGCGGGGTGCACGACCTGCACATCTGGGCGCTCAGCACCACCGAGACCGCCCTCACCGCCCACCTGGTGATGCCCGGGGGCTACCCCGGCGACGAGCCCATGGACGCCATCGGTGCGGCGCTTCGCCAGCAGTTCTCGATCCAGCACAGCGTGCTCCAGATGGAGCTGGGCACCACCCAGCACAATTGCTGCCTGACCGAACGGCCCGGCCTCGATCTGAGCCACGCCCACCACCACGCCCACTGACACGGTGCCGCTCAGGTCTCTCGAGGATCGAGACCGGTCAATCGGCAGTCGTCTGGGGCCCCTGGTGCGGCGTCCCGCCCAGACCGTAAGCACTGAAATGGCGCACAGATACCCGTCTATCTCAGATGGAGCGGGTAACGTCCTGTCACATAATGACCGGCATCCATGAAGCTAGCCCCTGTCAATTTCAACTCGATACCGCTGGGACGCCCGCTGCCGTTTTCCTTGCGCAACTCCGACGGCATCTTGCTGGCCAACCGGGGCTATGTCTTCAATGAGCAGGAGGCGCTGGACACCCTGGCCGCCCACGGCACCTTGTTTGTCGACCCGGAAGAGGTG
>JAFAMV010000041.1 GCA_019233055.1 Curvibacter sp. | reverse complement strand
CACCGCCTCCACCTCGGCCTCGCCGCTGAGCACCCCACCCTTGAGCTTGAAGTCGTTGAAACCGTAGCGCGCCTGCGCCGCCTCGGCCAGCCGCACCAGGGACTCGGGATCGAGCGCCGCCTCGTGGCGCAGCCGACTCCAGTCGTCTGCCGCCTCAGGCTCGCTCGCATACGGCAGATCGGTGCGGCGCCGGTCACCCACGTAGAACAGATAGCCCAGCATCTCGACCGCGTCGCGCTGCTGGCCTTCGCCGAGCAGGGCCGCCACCGGCAGGCCCAGAAACTGCCCCAACAGGTCCAGCAGGGCCGATTCCAGGGCCGCCGCCGCATGGATGGTGGTGCGCAGATCGAAGGTCTGCAGCCCCCGGCCGCCGCTGTCGCGGTCGGCAAACTGGCGCTGCACCCGCTGCAGGATCTGCTGCTGCGCCCCCAGGGGCTGCCCGAGCACCAGCGGCTTCGCGTCCTCCAGCGTCTGGCGGATCTTCTCGCCGCCAGGCACCTCGCCGACGCCGGTGCGCCCCGAGCTGTCGGTCAGGATCAGCAGGTTGCGGGTGAAGAAGGGGCCGTGCGCACCGCTGAGGTTGAGCAGCATGCTGTCGCGGCCGGCCACCGGGATGACCCGCAGCGCCGTGACCACCGGTGTCGATGAGAGGGACATGGTCCTGATTCCTGAAGAAAGATGATGATGCAAATGGTAGCGCTACCATTTCATCTGTCAAGAGAGGCCATCCGAGGAATCGGAGACCGATGCCCGCAGCCTCAGGTGCTTTGCCGGCCGACGATGGAGAAGCCGATGTCGACCGACTGTCCGCTGACTTCATGCCCGTCGGCACGGTCGACGATGAAGCGCACCGCCTGGCGGGCCATGGCCTGGCTGTCGATGCGCACGGTGCTCAGGGCCGGATGGAGGTCGGCCGCGAAATCCTGGTCGCCGAATCCGACCACCGCCAGTTGCCGGGGCACCGCCAGCCCCCGGGCCTGGGCTTCGGTGATGACCCCCAGGGCCAGCAGGTCCGAGCTGCAGAACACCGCCTCGCAGTCGGGTTGTGAACGCAACAGGGCCGTCAGGCCGTCGCGACCGCTTCTCAGCGTGGTCGGCGCCGCGACCTGCAGCACCGGCACGGTCGGCAGGCCCAGCAGCGCCGCCTGCGCGGCGAAGGCCTCGGCGCGCCGCATCGAACGCGGATCGTCCCCCGCCAGCATCGCCAGGCGCCGATAGCCGCGATCGTGCAGAAAACCGGCCACCGCGCGCCCCACCGCCTCATGCGAGAAGCCCACCAGCATGTCGATCGGCTCATCCCCCAGGTCCCAGGTCTCGACGACGGGGATGCGCGCCGCGCGCAGGCGCTGGCGCGCCAGGGCCGAATGCCCGGTGCCGGTCAGCACGATGCCGTCGGGCCGGCGTCCGATGATGGCCTCGAGCAAGGCGTCCTCGCGCGAATCGCCATAGCCGCTCTGCCCCAGCAGCAGTTGATAGCCTTCGGCGGCCAGCGCATCGCTGAGCGCCTGCACCGTCGAGGCGAACATCGGTCCGGCCACCGTCGGCACCAGGGCCGCCACCAAGCGGCTGCGGGCCGAGGCCAGGCCGCCCGCCTGGTGGTTGCGCACATAGCCGGTGGCGGCCACCGCCTCGCTCACCCGTTGCAGCACCTCGGCCGACACCTGCCCCGGCTGATTCAAGGCCCGCGACGCAGTGATCGGCGCCACCCCGGCCAAGCGGGCGACATCATGCAGCGTCACCGCCCCGCTGCCGCGACGGCTGCGGCGGGGCGCAGAGACGGATTCATCTTTCATCGCCGGGCCGCCCCAAGATGAAAAAGTGCCCCCTCGGGGGGCAGCGACCCGCGCAGCGGCGGAGCGTGGGGGCGAACATTTTCATCGCCGGACCGCCCCAAGATGAAAAGGTGCCCCCTCGGGGGGCAGCGACCCGCGCGGCGGCGGAGCGTGGGGGCAAGCAAGTGTCATGGCGCCATTCTAGGCAGCCACCCCGGCCCTTTCACGCTCGCTCAGCCCGGCAGCGCCTTGTGCGCGGGGCCGGCCACCAAGGACCGTGGCCGGGTGTCCTGACGCAGCGGGCGGCCGGCGCCGCCAGGCTGGATCTGGAACACCGACACCGCCTCGACCAGGCGCCGCGACTGCGACTCCAGGCTGCTGGCGGCCGCCGAGACCTGCTCGACCAGGGCCGCATTCTGCTGGGTGCTCTGGTCCATCTGGTGCACCGCTTCGCCCACCTGGGCGACGCCGGCGCTCTGTTGCGAGCTGGCCTGGCGCACATCCTTCATCAGCTCGGCCACCTTGTGGATGCGGCTCACCACATCGGCCATGGTGTCGCCGGCCTGGGCCACCAGGGTCGAGCCACGCTCGACCCGCTCGGCGCTGTCGCTGATCAGGCTCTTGATCTCACGGGCCGCCTGGGCGCTGCGGCCGGCCAGGCTGCGCACCTCGCCGGCCACCACGGCAAATCCCCGGCCCTGCTCGCCGGCCCGTGCAGCCTCGACGGCGGCGTTCAAGGCCAGGATATTGGTCTGGAAGGCGATCCCGTCGATCACGCCGATGATGTCGGAGATCTTCTTCGACGCCTCGCTGATGCCCCCCATGGTGCTGACCACGCTGGCCACCACATCGCCCCCCCGCACCGCCACCTGGCTGGCATCGAGCGCCAGTTCGGTGGCCTGGGTGGCATGGTCGGCGTTGTGCCGCACCGTGGCGCTGAGCTGCTCCATCGACGCCGAGGTCTGTTCGATCGCGCTGGCCTGGCTTTCGGTGCGGGCTGACAGGTCCTGGTTGCCATGGGCGATCTCGGCCGAAGCCATGGCGATGTTGTCCGTGCCTTCGCGCACCGAGGCGACGATCGCCTGCAGCGAATCGCTCATGTCGCTGAGGCTTTGCATCAGCCCGGCGAACTCATCGCGGCCTTCGACCTGAGGACGTTCACTGAGATCGCCGTCGGCCACCGCCCGCGCCACCGCCACCGCCCGCGTCAGCGAGCGCCGGATGTGGCTGGTGATGCCCACGGCCAGCAGCAGGATCAGGGCTCCCAGCCCCACCGCACCGCCCATCACCAGCAGCGAGCGGCGCTGCGCCTGCTGGCGCTGGGCTTCGATCTTCTGTTGCAACAGGGTCGACTCCAGCTTCTCGAAGGCCTGGATGTGGGCGTTGTAGGCCTGCTGGGCCGGCATGAAGGCGGTGTCGAACATCGCCGCAGCGCCCGCGATGTCGCCGATGTTCTTGTAGTCGTTGACCTCGCCGAGGGCCTTGAGCAGGGCCTCGCGCTTGGGCGTCATGGCATCGAACCAGGCCAGCTCCTGCGGGTCCGAAGACATGCTGCGCAGCCGCCCATAGAGCGCCCCCACCTCCTTGACCATGGGGCCGATCTCGGGATTGAACAACTCGCCCAGGGCCGGGTCGCCGCTCTTGTTGACCGCCAGGATGCGCAGGGAGGTCTCGCGCGACAGCGCCGCCCAGCGGTCCACCAGGCGCAGTTTCTCGACATCGCCGGCCAGCAGGCTGTCTGTGTCCGCCGCATGCTGGTGTTGTTGCCAGTACAACAGACCGGTGTTGATCAGGATCAACACCGCCAACGATGCGAAGACCAGACCCAGGCGGGTCACGACGGAGATGGCGTTCAGGGATTTCATCTGGGGGTCAGCCACCGAGGGCAGGCCTGGCGGCCCGCCGACAGGCGCATGGTGCAGTCAAGGGATGGACGGATATTGCCCTGCACCATTGCCGCCGGGACCAGGGATTTACCCCAGTGCGCCCCCTGAAAAAGAGGCTCCCCGGCCT
>JAFAMV010000017.1 GCA_019233055.1 Curvibacter sp. | reverse complement strand
ACCGGGATCGCCGACTACGGCCACAACCCCGACGCCATGCGCGCCCTGGTCTCGGCGGTCGAGGCCATGCCGGCGCAGCGCCGCTCGGTGGTCATCAGCGGCGCCGGCGACCGCCGCGACGAAGACATCACCGAGCAGACCGCCATCCTGGGCCAGGCCTTCGACGAGGTGGTGCTCTACGAAGACGCCTGCCAGCGCGGCCGCGCCGACGGCGAGGTCATGGCCCTGCTGCGCCAGGGCCTGGCCGGCGCCACACGCACCCGCCATGTCGAGGAGATCCAGGGCGAGTTCAAGGCCATCGACACCGCCCTCGACCGCCTACAGACCGGCGACCTGTGCCTGGTGCTGGTGGACCAGGTGGAGGAGGCGCTGGCGCATCTTGCCCGGCGCGTCGCGGCTGGCTGAGACCGGTCGGCGCCGCCCGCCTCAGAAGATCGGACGGGCCGCAGGCGCGTCCAGCACGCAATCGGCTGACGGCTCCGCCACACAAGGCAGGATCCAGCCCTCGGCCTTCTCCTCGGCGCTCAGGCCCGGCCATTCGATGCGGTAGCGCACCCGCCCCGACACCAGCCGGCATATACAAGTCCGGCAGGTGCCATTGCGGCAGGAACTGACAAGCCCGATGCCCGAGGCCTCGGCCGAGGCCAGCAGGGTCTCGTCGTCGGGGGCCAGCCATTGCAGATCGGTGGCATCCAGTTGGACGCGGTGCTCGGCCATGCTCAAGCCTCAAGAGCGCCGGCCAGGCAATAGCGACCGGCGACCGACTGGATCAGGCTGGGGGATCCCGGCGCAGCCATCCCAATGCATCCCATGTGTTCACATCCCTCTGATAAAAACCGGCGAGGCTGGCATTCTCTGCCGTCGCCAAGCCCTTGATCGGAAAAACCATGACCGCCCTCCCACGCGCCCTCTCCACCGCCGGCCTGCTGGTCACCGCCCTGTTGCTGAGCACCAAGGCCCTTGCCGGCCCCGACCTGGTCGGCGATGTCAGCACCGCCTTCCAGCTCATCGGCCCCAACCACAAGATCGTGGTCGAAGCCTATGACGACCCCCTGGTCGACGGGGTGACCTGCTTTGTCTCACGCGCCCGCACCGGCGGCATCTCGGGGGCCCTGGGGCTGGCCGAGGACAAGGCCGAAGCCTCCATCGCCTGCCGCCAGGTCGGCCCCATCGCCTTCAAGGCGCCGCTGAAACAGGAGGACGAGGTGTTCTCCGAGCGCATGTCCTTTCTGTTCAAGCGCTTGCGTGTGGTGCGCATGGTGGACGCCAAGCGCAATGCCTTGGTCTACCTGACCTACTCCGACAAGCTGGTGGACGGTTCGCCGCAGAACAGCGTCACCGCCGTGGCCGTGGACCGGGCCACGCCGATTCCGCTGAAGTGAGCCTGTGGCGGCGGCGCACTCAGCGCTGGAAGGCCACCACCTCCTGGCGCTGCTGCCCCAGGCCCTCGATGCCCAGGGTCATGACATCGCCCTTCTTCAGGTAGACCGGCGCCGGCTGGCCGTCCTTCTTGACGCCCATGCCCACGCCCGGAGGTGTGCCGGTGGTGAGGACATCGCCGGGCTCCAGGGTGATGAACTGGCTGACGTAGCTGATCAGCTTGGCCACGCTGAAGATCATCGTGCGGGTATGGCCGCTCTGCATGCGCTGGCCGTTGAGGTCCAGCCACATCGCCAGCTTCTGCGGATGGGGGATCTCGTCGCGGGTCACCAGCCACGGGCCGATGGGGCCGAAGGTGTCGCAGCCCTTGCCCTTGTCCCAGGTGCCGCCGCGCTCGATCTGGAATTCGCGCTCGCTGACATCGTTCACCAGCACATAGCCGGCCACATGGCCGAGAGCCTCTTTCTGGCTCACATGGCGGGCCAGCTTGCCGATGACGACGCCCAGCTCCACCTCCCAGTCGCTCTTCTTCGAGCCCTTGGGCAGCATCACCGGATCGTCCGGCCCCTGGATGCAGCTGATGGCCTTGCTGAACACGATGGGCTCCTTGGGCAGCGGCAGGCCGGCCTCGGCGGCATGGTCGGCATAGTTGAGGCCGATGGCGAGGAACTTGCGCGTGCCCGCCACCGGCACGCCGAAGCGCGGCTTGCCGCGCACCAGGGGGAGCTTGTCCACCGCCAGCCGGGCCAGACGGGCCAGCGCGGCGTCGCCGAGCTGCTCTGGGCCCAGGTCCGGGATCACGGCGCTGAGGTCGCGCAGCCGGCCCTGGGCATCGATCAGGCCGGGCTTTTCCTTGCCGGGCCGGCCATAGCGGACGAGTTTCATGGGATC
>JAFAMV010000237.1 GCA_019233055.1 Curvibacter sp. | reverse complement strand
AAGCCATCCGCCGCGTCAGCCAGATCATGGGCGAGATCACCACCGCCAGCGCCGAGCAGACCCTGGGGGTGACCCAGGTCAGCGATGCCGTGTCGCTGATGGACCAGGGCACCCAGCAAAATGCCGCCCTGGTCGAAGAGATGGCCGCCGCCGCCGACAGCCTGCAGATCCAGGCCCAGGGCCTGGTGCAGGTGGTCGCCGTGTTCCAGCTGCGGGCCCCGTCGGCACGCCAGCCTGGGCGGACGGCCGCCCTGCCGGCACCGGCCGCCTGAACGGCACAGGGGACTGACACCGCCGTCCCCGCCGGCGGCAACGATACGGCGTTGAACAATACGCCGCCGGGTGCCGCCGGTCGATCCCTAAAGTGGCCTTTTTCCTTTGGGAAAGTGCCATGCGAGCAGATCCGCCTTCGAAGCAGGCCACGGTGGAGAATCCGGCGGCCTACACGCTCATGACCCGCCTGGTGGCCTGGCTGCTGAGCGGCATCTCGGTGCTCACCATCGCGCTCGTCCTGGCGCAGTCCTCCGCCTCCGCGCAGGTGCTGGTGTCCCGGCTTGGCTTCATCGCCCTGTCCGTCACCGCGCTGCTGCTGTGCTGGCGGCACCGCACCCGCATGGCGGCCCGCATCCTGCTGTGGGGCGCGTGGCTGCTGACGCTCGAGATCGTCTACCACAACGGCGGCCTGCATGCCCCGCAGGCGCTGAGCTTCCCGATCCAGATCGCCCTGTTCGCCTGGCTGCTCGGAACAGGGGCGACGGTCTGGATGGCCTGCCTCAGCTGCGTGTTCCTGCTCGGCATGCTCTATCTGGAGACCCAGCAAGCGCTGCCCGTGCCGCGCAGCCAGACGCCGGCGTTCCTGATGACCTATGTCGTCGGCAACGCGGTGTTCGCAGTGTCGGTCGCGCTGCTGATGCGCACCAGCCACCTGGGCCAGGTCCGGCTGGTGCAGGCCGGCGACACCCTGCGCCGCGAACAGCAGCAGCAGTTGCGCAAGCTCCAGCGCCTGGTCGAACAGAGCCCCAACAGCGTGGTCATCACCGATTCGGAACGCCGCATCAGCTATGTCAACCCGGCCTTCGAGCACAGCGCCGGACGCAGCCGGGCCAGTGTCACGGGCCGGCACTCGGCCGAGGTCTCGACCCAGGGCCTGCGGCCCGAACAGCACCAGGCCATCGAAGCCGCCATGCGCCATGGCGAGCCCTGGCGGGGTGAGCAGGTCCTGGGCCGGCCGCAAGGACGCCGGCTCTTCGAATCGATCGAGATCCTGCCCTTGCGCGACGACGACGGGCGCATCATGGACTGGTTCGAACTCAAGCGCGACATCAGCGAACGCCGCTGGGCCGCCGAACAGATCGACCGCCTGGCCTACTTTGACGCCCTGACCCACCTGCCCAACCGGGCGGCCCTGCGGGACCGGCTCGATGAAGCGCTCGGTGCCGGTGAACCACCGCAGACCCTGGTGATCCTCAAGCTGTTGGGCCTGCCCCAGATCAACCAGGGCCACGGCCCGGCCCTGGGCGATGAACTCCTGCGCCAGCAGGCCCAGCGGCTGCGCGAGGCCATTCCGGTCCACGCGCAGGCCTATCGGCTCTGCGGCGCCCGCTTTGTGGTGCTGCTGCCCGGCTCGGCACCGCAGCAGGCCCCGCCCAGGGCCGCAGGCGAGGCCCTGGCCCGGACCCTGCGCAGCACGCTCGGTGCCGCCCTGCTCCTGGGCAGCGAGCTGCAGCCCGTGCGCACAGCGATCCGCCAAGGGGCCACCCTGCTTCCCGAATCCCTCAACGACAGCGTCGACGCGGTGCTGCAACGCGCAGAAGGCGCCCTGTCCGAGGCCCTCCAGGACGCCGAAGAGCGCCTGACCTGGTTCCGGCCCCGGCAGATCGCCCAGGCCCGGCAATGCGAAATGCTGGAGCGCGAGTGGCTGCAGGAACGCGAACGCAATGAGCTGCAACTGCAGATCCATCGCCTGGTCGACGCGCAGGGCCGGTCATGGGGATTGTGCGCCGGCGCCCGTTGGAGACACCCGATCCAGGGCAGCCACCTGCCCACCGAGGGCGTTCCGCCCCAACAGCTCACAGGCTGGGCCCGCTGGCTGGACCATTGGACCCTGCAACAACTGGGCCGCTGGCTGAGCGGCCAGACGCAGCCCCCGCACGGCAGCGCCGCCGCCCTGTCGGTGGTGCTGCACAGCCGGCTGGAGGCCGACCACGGTCTGCCTGGGGATTGGCCCGGCAGTGAACTCCACGGACTCCCCCTGAATGTGGTGCTCCCCACCCTGACGGCACGCCCGGACGCCCGGGGCATCCAGCGCTTCCGCACAGGGCTTCTGGCCTTGGCCGAAGCCGGACACGCTGTTTCGCTGCATGGCTTCGGCCTGGGCTACCCGAACGTGTTGGACCTGGCCGGCCTGCCGCTGCGCCAGGTGCATCTGCACCCCTTGCTGGGCGAAGCGCCACTCGATCAGGGGCCGGCCCTGGCCCTGCGGTCGACGCTGATCGGTCTCTGCCGGCAGGAGGGCCTGCAGACCGTGGCCGAGGCGCCGCTGGGCGAGCGCCAGCGCCAGCGCCTGTTGGAGCTGCACCCCGATCTGCTGTGCCTCGAATTGATCGAGGTGGTCAGGATGCCGCCGGACCGGCAGCCCCCGCGCGGGGCCTGGGCCGCCCACCTCGGCGGAGGCGCCTAGGGTCTCGCGCCGGGGCGAACTTCCCCCTGCTCTGGCAATTCCGGCGCCGGCTCCCGGATAATGCTGGCCCATGAACCCCCTGCTCTCCAAACTGCAGCCCTACCCCTTCGAGCGCCTGCGACAGCTGTTCGCCGGTGTCACGCCGAACCCGGCCTACAGCCCGATCAGCCTGGGCATCGGCGAGCCCAAGCACGCCACCCCCGAATTCATCAAGACCGCCCTGTGCAGCCACCTCGAGGGCCTGGCCGCCTACCCGGCCACCGCAGGCGAGCCCCGACTGCGTGAAGCCATGGCCGATTGGGTCGAGCGCCGCTACGGCCTCACGCTGAACCCGGCCACCCAGATCCTGCCGGTGAACGGGTCGCGCGAAGCCCTGTTCGCCTTCGCCCAGACGGTGATCGATCCGCGCTGGCCCACCCCGGCCGTGGTCTGCCCCAATCCCTTCTACCAGATCTACGAAGGCGCGGCCCTGCTGGCCGGCGCCGATCCCTTCTACGCCCCCAGCGACCCGGCCCGCAACTTCGCGGTCGACTGGGACAGCGTGCCGGCCGACATCTGGGCGCGCACCCAACTGATCTTCGTGTGTTCTCCGGGCAACCCCACCGGCGCGGTGATGCCGCTGTCCGAATGGGAAAAGCTCTTCGAACTGAGCGACCGCCACGGCTTCATCATCGCCTCGGACGAGTGCTACAGCGAAATCTACTTCCGCGACGAGCCCCCGCTCGGTGGGCTGGAGGCGGCCCAGAAACTGGGGCGCCATGATTTTCGAAACCTGGTGGCCTTCACCAGCCTGTCCAAGCGCAGCAATGTGCCCGGCCTGCGCAGCGGCTTCGTCGCCGGCGATGCGGCCATCATCAAGCAGTTCCTGCTCTACCGCACCTACCACGGCAGCGCCATGAGCCCGGTGGTGCAGGCGGCCAGCATCGCGGCCTGGAACGACGAGACCCACGTCACCGAGAACCGCGTGCTCTACCGCAAGAAGTTCGCCCAGGTCACGCCCATCCTGGCCGGCGTGCTCGAAGTCGGCCTGCCCGACGCCAGCTTCTACCTCTGGGCCAGGGTGCCGGATGCCCTGGGCCTGAGCGACACCGAATTCGCCCGCGAACTGCTGACCCACTACAACGTGACCGTGCTGCCCGGCAGCTACCTCGCCCGCGAGATCGGAGGCGTCAACCCCGGCGCCCAGCGCATCCGCATGGCCCTGGTGGCCGATGCCGCCGAGTGCGTCGAGGCGGCCCTGCGCATCGTCCAGTTCGTCCAGTCCCGCAGCCCGGGCGGCTGAACCATGGCCGCCCTCGAGATCACCTGAAAGGGCCGGCCCCGGTCCATCACCCCAGGCTCCTGCTTGCACCACTGACAAAGGTTTGTTCCATGAGCGCCAACATGAACATGAGCATGATGGAGCGCATTCTCCGCCTGATGAGCGAGAAGGATGCCTCCGACCTCTACCTGTCGGCCAACGCCCCGGCCCTGCTGCGCATCAACGGCCAGTGCATTCCGGTGAACAACCAGATCATGCCCTTCGATGCGCCGCGCAGTCTGCTCGCCGAGATCCTGCCGGGCCACCAGATGGAAGAACTCGCCGAGACCGGCGAGCTCAACGTGGGCTATGCGCTCAAGGGCATCGGACGCTTCCGGGTCAGCGCGATGCGCCAGCGCGGCAGCGTCGCCGTGGTGGTCCGCTACATCAACCACGAGATCCCCAAGCTGGAGACCCTGAACCTGCCCTCGATCCTCAGCGAGCTGATCATGGAAAAGCGCGGCCTGCTGCTGGTGGTCGGCGCCACCGGTTCGGGCAAGAGCACCACGCTGGCCTCGATGATCGACAACCGCAACGAGACCAGCACCGGCCACATCCTGACCATCGAGGAGCCGATCGAATTCCTGTTCAAGAACAAGAAGTCGGTGATCAACCAGCGCGAGGTCGGCACCGACACCCAATCGCTGCAGGTGGCGCTCAAGAATGCGCTGCGGCAGGCCCCCGACGTGATCCTGATCGGCGAGATCCGCGACCGCGAGACCATGTCGGCCGCCCTGGCCTATGCCCAGTCGGGCCACCTGGTGCTGGCCACCATGCACGCCAACAACAGCTACCAGGCGCTCAACCGCATTCTCAGCTTCTACCCCGTCGAGGTCCGCCAGACCCTGCTGGTCGATCTCAGTTCCGCCCTCAAGGCGGTGGTGTCGCAACGGCTGCTGCGCTGCACCCAGGGCGGGCGCATCCCGGCCTGCGAGCTGCTGCGCAACACCAAGCTGGTGGCCGACCTGGTCGAGAAAGGCGATTTCAACGCCATCCAGGAGGCCATGGAGAAGTCCATGGCCGAAGGCTCGCAGACCTTCGAGGAAGACCTGGCCCGGCTCATCCACGCCGGCCTCATCGACCGCAAGGAAGGCATGCTCTACGCCGATTCGCCGACCAACCTCATGTGGCGCATGCAAAACGATTTCGACCAGGCCAGCAAGGCGGCCGAAGCCGCCGCCAAGGCCCAGGCCCAGCCCGACGACGAACCCTCTTTCACCGAAATCGTCCTCGACGTGAAAATCTGATGTCCCGTACCCTTCACCTCACCGAACAACTCATCTCGCGCCCGTCGGTCACACCCGATGACTCGGGCTGCCAGCGCATCCTGAGCGAACGCCTGCGCGCGCTCGGCTTCGTCTGCGAGACGCTGGAAAGCGGTCCCGACAACTTCCGGGTGACCAACCTCTGGGCCAAGCGGCCCGGCAGCCGCGCCGACGCACCCACCCTGGTCTTTGCCGGCCACACCGACGTGGTGCCCACCGGGCCGCTGGACCAATGGAGCAGCGACCCCTTCACCCCCACCCACCGCGGCGGCCGCCTCTATGGCCGGGGCGCCAGCGACATGAAGACCTCGATCGCCGCCTTCGTCGTCGCGGCCGAGGAATTCCTGCAGGCCCAGCCGCAGCCCGAGCTGTCGCTGGCCCTCTTGATCACCAGCGACGAGGAAGGCCCCTCGGTCGACGGCACGGTCGTGGTCTGCCGCGAACTGCAGCGGCGCGGTGAAAAGCTCGACTTCTGCATCGTCGGCGAGCCCACCTCGGTCGAGCGGCTCGGCGACATGATCAAGAACGGCCGACGCGGCACGATGAGCGGCAAGCTCGTCGTCAAGGGCATCCAGGGTCACATCGCCTATCCGCAGCTGGCACGCAACCCCATCCACCAGGCCCTGCCGGCCCTGGCCGAACTGGCCGCCACCGAATGGGACCGGGGCAACGACTTCTTCCCGCCCACCAGTTGGCAGATCAGCAACATCCATGCGGGCACCGGCGCCACCAATGTGATTCCGGGCCATCTGGTGGTCGACTTCAATTTCCGCTTCTCCTCCGAATCCACCGCCGAAGGCCTTCAGCAACGCCTGCAGGCCGTGCTGGAACGCCATGGCCTGGAATTCGAATTGCAGTGGACCATCGGCGGCCGCCCCTTCCTCACCACGCCGGGCACCCTGGTCGGCGCCATCCAGCAGGCCATCCGCGACGAGGTCGGGCTGGAGACCGAGCTGTCGACCACCGGCGGCACCAGCGATGGGCGCTTCATCGCCCAGCTGTGCCCTCAGGTCATCGAATTCGGTCCGATCAATGCGAGCATCCACAAGATCGATGAGCACATCGCGGTGGCCGACATCGACCCCCTGAAGAACATCTACCGCCGCACGCTCGAAAACCTCGACGCCGGCCTGCGCCCCAAGGCCACGCCATGAACCCGACCGCCCCCATCACCCTGGGCCGCCTGATCGAACAGGCCGCCCGGCAGCTCGACGCCGCCGGCCTCGCCTTCGGCCACGGCACCACCAATGCCCATGACGAAGCCGCCTGGCTGGTGCTCTGGCAACTGGGCCTGCCGCTGGACAGCCCGCTCGACGGCCCGGAATCGATGGACGGACACGCCGTCGCGGCCGATCGGCTGACGGCCGTGCAGGCCCTGCTGCAACGGCGCATCGACAGCCGCCAACCCGCGGCCTACCTGACCCGCGAGGCCTGGCTGCAGGGCGTGCCTTTCTACGTCGACGAACGCGCCATCGTGCCGCGCAGCTTCATCGCCGAACTGATCGCCGACGGCACCGTCGACCCCTGGCTGGGCGAACACACCCGCCAGGTGCTGGACCTGTGCACCGGCAATGGCAGCCTGGCGGTGCTGGCGGCCATGGCCTGGCCCGAGGTCGAGGTGCTCGGCGCCGACCTCTCGCCCGACGCCCTCGAAGTGGCTCGGATCAATGTCGAGCGCCACGGCCTGGGCGGGCGCATCCGGCTGCAGATCAGCGACGGGCTCTCGGCCCTGCCCGGCCCCTTCGACCTGATCCTGTGCAACCCCCCTTACGTCAATGCCCAGAGCATGGCCGCCCTGCCGGCGGAATACCGCGCCGAGCCCGAGCTGGCCCTGGCCGGCGGCATCGACGGCATGGACTTCGTGCGGCAACTGCTGCGCGATGCGCCCTCGCGCATGAGCCCCCATGCAGTGCTGGTGCTCGAGATCGGCAACGAGCGCGCGCATTTCGAGGCGGCCTTCGCCCAGTTGCCGGTCTTCTGGCTCGACACCAGCGCGGGCGAGGACCAGGTGCTGTTGATCACCCGCGAGGCGCTGCTCGACTTTCCGGTCTGAGCCCCCCGAGACATCCTGCCGACCGGGCCTCGGGTATTCCCGGCTCGATATTTTAATTATTTTAATTAAATTACCCGACTTGCCGCCGGGAAGGCCCGGCATCGCGCAGGAAAGGTGTCGACATGCTGGGAAGATTGAAAGTGGGCCAACGGCTGAGGCTGGGTTTCGGCCTGATGATGGCAGGCGGGCTGTGCCTGGCCCTGCTCACCGCCCTGCAATTCCAGCGTTTCAAGCAGGCCGCCGATGACGTCAGCCTGCAGCGCCTGCCCGCGGTGGCGCGGCTGGCCGAACTCGACGGGCTGCTGCAGTCCATCCGCCGCAGCCAGCTCGAGATCCTGTTCGAATTCGACCGCGACAAGCGCCAGGGCAAGGCCCGGCAGGGGCAGGACCAGTTGGCCCGGTTTCTGTCCGAAGCCCCGGCCAGCCTGGCCCTGAACGACGCCGGCGGCTGGCCGGATCTGCTGCGGACCTTTGCCGACGTCGGCCGCCAGATCCCCGCCCTGGCCGGCAACCTGGCGCAGGCCGAAACGCTGCGTCAACTGGTCACCCAACAGGCGGCGCAGGCCGGCCAGGCCCTCCAGGACCAGCTGTCCCTGGCGGTCCACCAGGAGATGGCCCGGGCCAGACGCTCCGCCGACGAGGGCGACCGCATCCAGCGATCGGTGCGCCTGAGCCTCGCGGCCTTTTCATCGGGCTTCCTGCTGCTGGGCGCGCTGCTGACCTGGCGCATCACCCACAGCACGGTCGCCCCGCTGGGCGAGGCCAGCCGCGCCGCCCGCCGCATGGCCGGCGGCGACCTGCAGTCGGGGCCGGCCACCCCCCAGGGCGGCGAGATCGGTGAACTGCAGGACAGCCTGACGACGATGCGCAGCGGCCTGGGCCACCTGGTCACCGACATCCGCCGTACCAGCGATTCGGTGCGCCATGCCGCCGAAGAGATGGCCCAGGGCTATGCCGACCTGTCGGTGCGCACCGAAAACGGCGCCCTGGGTCTGCAGGGCATTCTGGGCTCGGTGCAGCAACTGGGGCACAACGCCGACGAAGGCCATCGGCTCGGGGAGCGGGTGAGCACCTTGGCCGCCAAGGCCGGCGAATCCGTCGAACAGGGCAGCCAGGTGGTGCAGGAGGTGGTCCAGACCATGGGCGGCATCGAGGAAGCCAGCCTGCGCATCGCCGACATCATCAACGTCATCGACGGCATCGCCTTCCAGACCAATCTGCTGGCGCTGAATGCGGCGGTCGAGGCGGCGCGTGCCGGTGAACAGGGACGCGGCTTCGCCGTGGTAGCGCACGAGGTGCGGACCCTGGCCCAGCGGGCCGGCACCGCCGCCCATGAGATCAAGCGCCTGATCCTCGACAGCCGCGCCAAGGTCGAGGAAGGCTCCCGGCTCGTGGGCCGCACAGGCCAGACCATGGGCGACATCCGGCGCCAGGTGCTGGCCGTTTCGGGCTTGCTCGACGACATGCGCTCAGGCCTGGCGGCCCAGAACGGCCATGTGCAGCAGATCGCCCAGGCCGTGCAGGCCCTGGACGGCAGCACCCAGCAGAATGCCGCCCTGGTCGAGCAGGGCTCGGCAGCGGCCGACAGCCTGCGGCATCAGTCGCGCCAGCTCACCGAGGTGGTGGCCGTGTTCCGCCTGGACGCCAGCGCCCTGCCGGTCGGCTGAGGGCCCTCTCACCGGGCCCGTCATGACCGGGCCCCGGCCTCGTGCGAAAATCGGCGGTTTTGCCTTTCACCACCGGCCCCGCCATGATCACCCTCAAGAACATCGTCCTGCGGCGCAGCGCCAAAGTGCTGCTGGACCACGTCTCGGTCACCCTGAACCCAGGCGAGAAAGTGGGCCTGGTCGGTCGCAACGGCGCCGGCAAGTCCACGCTCTTTGCCCTGCTCAACGGCAGCCTGCACGAAGACGGCGGCGACTTCCACATCCCGGCCCAATGGCGCATGGCCCAGGTGGCCCAGAACATGCCGGAGACCAGCGAAAGCGCCACCGAGTTCGTGATCGCCGGCGACACCCGGCTGGCCGAACTGCGGACCCAGTTGCTGGCCCTCGAAGCCATCGAGGCCGAGCCCGACGACCACGACCACGGCATGGCCCTGGCCCAGCTCTACACCGATCTGGCCGATGCCGGCGAACACGATGCCGTGCCGCGCGCCCAGGCGCTGATCCTGGGCCTGGGCTTCCAGTCGCATGAGCTGGATCGCCCGGTGGACAGCTTCTCGGGCGGCTGGCGCATGCGCCTGCAGCTGGCCCGGGCCCTGATGTGCCCCTCTGATCTGCTGCTGCTCGACGAGCCCACCAACCACCTGGACCTGGACGCCCTGGTCTGGCTGGAGGCCTGGCTCAAGCGCTATGCCGGCACCATGATCGTGATCAGCCACGACCGCGAGTTCCTCGATGCGGTGACCCAGGTCACCCTGCACATCGACAATGCCCAGCTCACCCGCTACGGCGGCAACTACAGCGTCTTCGAGACGCTGCAGGCCCAGCAGCTCGAACTGCAGCAGTCGGCCTTCGCCAAGCAGCAGGACAAGATCGCCCATCTGCAGAAATTCATCGCCCGCTTCAAGGCCAAGGCCAGCAAGGCCAAACAGGCACAGAGCCGGGTCAAGGCCCTGGAGCGCATGGAGAAGATCGCGCCGGTGCTGGCCAATGCCGAGTTCACCTTCGAGTTCAAGGAACCGGTGAACCTGCCCAATCCGATGCTGGCGATCAGCGAGGCCGCCTTCGGCTACACCGCCGACGATGGCAGCCACAAATGCATCCTCGAAGGGGTCGACCGCTCGGTGCTGGCCGGACAGCGCATCGGCATCCTGGGCGCCAACGGACAGGGCAAGTCGACCCTGGTCAAGACCATCGCACGCGACCTGGCGCCCCTGGCCGGCCGCATCACCGAAGGCAAGGGCCTGAGCATCGGCTACTTCGCCCAGCAGGAGCTCGACGTGCTGCGCAGCGGCGAGAACCCGCTGGAGCACATTATCCGCCTGGCCCGCGACATGGGCCCCAATTCGCGCGAGCCCTCGCGCGAACAGGACCTGCGCAGCTACCTGGGCTCGTTCAATTTCAGCGGCGACATGGTCAAACAGGCCGTGGGCACCATGAGCGGCGGCGAGAAGGCACGCCTGGTGCTGGCCATGATCGTCTGGCAGCGCCCCAACCTGCTGCTGCTCGACGAACCGACCAACCACCTGGACCTGGCGACCCGCGAGGCCCTGGCCATGGCGCTCAACGAGTTCGAGGGCACGGTGATGCTGGTCAGCCACGACCGGGCCCTGCTGCGCTCGGTCTGCGACGAATTCTGGCTCGTCGGGCGCGGCGTGGTCGGCCCCTTCGACGGCGACCTCGACGACTACCAGCGCTACCTGCTCGACGAATCCAAGCGCCTGCGCGAACTGGCCAAGGAGAACCAGCGCAGTGTCGAGCCCGAGCCGCAGGCCGCCCCGGCACCGGAACCCGTCGCGCCCGCGGCCGCCAGCAGCGCCCCCCCGGCACCGGCGCCGGCCCCGCAGGGCGGCGCGCGCGAGCAGCGCAAGGCCGATGCCCAGGCGCGGCAGCAGATGGCCGAAAAGACCCGCCCGCTCAAGCGCGAGCTGGAGAAGATCGATCAGCGCCTGCAGGTGCTGGGCTGCGACAAGAGCGAGCTCGAATCGCGTCTGAGCACGCCCCTGCCGCCGACCGAGATCGCCGACTGCGGCCGCCGGCTCAAGGCCGCCGACGACGAGATCGCCCAACTCGAAGAGCGCTGGCTCGAGCTGAGCGACCAGATCGAGGCCCTGGGCGCGTCAGCCTGAAGCTGCGCACAATAGACCCCGGGGGCGGGCCTTCGACCGCCCCGGGAACCTCCACGATGCGCACACCCGACCCCTTGACGCTGGCCGCCGGCCGCCCCGAACTCGAGCAGGCGGTGCGCAACAGCCGTCGCCTGCTGCGCCGCCGCGCCCTGCTGGGGGCGCTGGCCTCGGCCGCCCCGATCCCCGGGTTGGACTTCGCGGTCGACGCGGCCTTGCTGAGCCGGCTGATCCCGTCGATCAGCGCCGAATTCGGGCTCTCCGAGGTGCAGTTGGACCGGCTTTCGCCCGAACGCCAGGAGCAGGTCCAGAAGGCGGTGACCGCTGTCGGCGCCTTGCTGGTGGGCCGGCTGCTCAGTGCCGAACTGCTGCTGCGATTGCTGGCTGGTGTGGGCCTGCGCCTGAGCGCATCCCAGGCCGCGCGCTACCTGCCGCTGGCAGGGCAGGCCTTGTCGGCCGCCCTGGGATTTGCCGCCCTGCAGGCCCTGGGCGAGCGCCACATCCGCGAGTGCGTGCTGGTGCGCCAGGCCTTGCCGGCCTGAACCCGGACGCCTGAGACCTCAGCCCGCCGAGCCCGCCGAGGAGGATCGGACTCCGCCGTCCTGGCGACGCGCCAGCCAGCCCAGGACCAGGGCACTGCCCCGGCGTTCGGCCGTGGCCCAGAACAGGTGGCCGCAGGCGATGCTGGTCAGCACGGCCAGGACCATGCCCAGCACGTTCATCCAGGGGCTGGTGGGGAACCAACGGGACCACAGGGTGTTGTAGATCAGGCAGATCGGGAAATGGATCAGGAACACCGAATACGAGATGCGCCCCAGCCAACCCAGCCAGGCATGGCCGACCCAGTGCCAGGCGCCGCGCAGCATCACCATGCCGAGCAGCATGGCGGTGATCAGGGCCACGGCGATGCGCAGCCTGAACTCCACCAGCAAGGCCACCAGGCCCAGGACCGCCAGGCAGCTCAGCCACAGCCAGGGCTGACGCCGACCGGAGGCCCAGCGGGTCATCATGCCCAGGGCGTAGGAGCCGAAAAAGTAGAAACCGGTGTTGTCGAACACCGCATTGCGGTTGAAGAACAGCAGCGAGGCCAGCATCAGGCTGCAGGTCAGGCTGACCACCCAGGCCGTCAGGCGCAGGCGCGCCGCCGGATCGGTGGGCCCGGTCTGGCCGGTCAGCTTCTGGCCCAGCCAATAGACCATGACCGCCAGCGCATAGAGCTGCAGGTCGATCGCCACATACCAGACGCCGGCCGACAACGACTCCTGCCCGAACCAGCCGTGCAGCATCAGCACATGCGCCAGCACCCGCCACAGATCGGGCGCCGTGGGCACCGAATCATGGTGCAGCCAGGGCCGCACCAGCGCCGAGACCAGCATGGCCACGGCCAGGGCCAGCACATAGGGTACGGCCAGCCGCAGATAGCGCTGCCAGACCAGGGACAGCACCGGCACGGGCTGGCCGCTGCGACCGAATTGCGAGAGGTGCCCGGCGGTCAGGAAACCGGCCATGACCAGGAAGACCTGCACCGCAATGCGGCCGTAGTCGTAGAGCCAGCTGATCAGGGTGGGCGCCAGTGGCTGGGCCACGTCCGACATGGGGCCATAGAAGGCCAGGTGGTGGCTGACGATCAGCACACAGGCGATGCCCTTCATGGCATCCACCAGAGGCATGCGGTTCTTGGTATTGGAGGTCATTTTTGACAGAGGGAGCTGGCTTCTGCGCCAGAAGCCACGGCAGGTCGCCCCGCCGATCAGGCAGTCACAAAGCGCCAACACCACAAGCCTGGATGCTCGCCAGCCGGCACAAGGGATGAATTGTAACTTCCTTGTCTATTTGACGTACAGCCCGGGCACCTGCGGCCCGGGCTGGCTCAGGCACCCAGGGCCGCTTCGACCAGCAACCGGGTGTAGTCGCTGCGCGGCTGGCGCAGCACCTGATGCACCCCGCCATGCTCGACCACCGCCCCTTCCTTCATGACCAGCACCTGATGCGCCATGGCCTGGATGACCGCGATGTCATGGGTGATCAGCAGATAGCTCAGGCCGTGCGCCTTCTGCAGGCGCTGCAGCAGCTGCAGCACCTGCTTCTGGATGCTCAGGTCGAGCGCGCTGGTGGGTTCGTCGAGCACCAGCAGCCTCGGCCCGACGATCAGCGCCCGCGCGATCGCCAATCGCTGTCGCTGCCCGCCGGAAAACTCATGCGGGTAGCGCGCCAGAAGCCCGGGAAAGCCCGGCTCGTCCAGCCCCACATCGGCCAGTGCCTGCAGCACACGCCGGCGGCGTTCGGCCGGTGCCAGCCCGGGCTCATGGACCAGCAGGCCCTCGCCGACGATCTCCTCGACCGTCAGGCGCGGCGACAGCGACGAGAACGGGTCCTGGAACACCACCTGCACCTGCCGCCGCAGCGCCCGGTGGGCCGGGGTGTCACGCGTGCCCAGCCCCTGCCAGGCACCGCCGGCGATCTGCAGCCGACCTTCGAACGGCAGCAGGCCCAGCACCGCCTGGGCCAGGGTCGACTTGCCCGAGCCCGACTCTCCGACCACGCCCAGGGTCTGGCCCGGCCACAGCGCGAAATCAGCCCCCTGGACCGCCACGAACTCTCCCCGGCGCCACCAGCCGCGCCAGCCCGGCAGCGGCACCGGGTAGCCCACCCGCAGGCCCTGGGCGCTCACCAGCGCCGGTGCCTGCGCGGGCGCGGCCTCGACCTCGTCCACCAGGCGGCCCGGCAGGCTGTCGAGCAATTGGCGCGTGTAGGGGTGAACCGGGCGGGCGAACACCTCGGCCACCGGCCCCTGTTCGACCAGATGACCCCGCTCCATCACCGCCACCCGGTCGGCAAAGCGCCTCACCATCGGCAGGTCGTGGGTGATCAGCAGCACCGCCATGCCGGTGCGGGCCTGCATCTCGGACAGCAGGTCGAGGATCTGGCCGCGCAGGCTCACATCGAGGGCGGTGGTCGGCTCGTCGGCCAGCAACAGCCGGGGTTCGGCCGCCAGGGCCATGGCGATCATGGCGCGCTGGCGCTGGCCGCCCGACAGCTGGTGCGGATAGGCCCGCGCCCGCCGCTCGGGCTCAGGGATGCCGGTGTCGGCCAGCCACTGCACCGCCCGCGCCCAGGCCTCGGGGCGCCCCAGGCCCTTCTTGAGTTGCAGCACCTCGACGATCTGCTCGCCCACCGTGAACAAGGGGTTGAGGGCCGTCATCGGCTCCTGGAAGATCATGGCCACGTCTTCGCCGCGCAGTCCCATCATCTCGCGTTCGCTCAGGCGCAGCAGATCGCGGACCGGCTCGTCCGGACGGCGGCCCGCCAGCAGGATGCGCCCGCCACACGAAGCCCCGGCGGCCAGCCGCAACAGGCTCAGCGCCGTCACCGACTTGCCCGAGCCCGATTCACCGACCAGGGCCAGCTTCTCGCCCGCCTTCAGCGTGAGGTCGAGCCCGTGCACCACCTCCTTGCCAGCGAAGGCCACCCGCAACTGCTCGATCTGCAACAGGGGCGCGTTCATGACTCGTCCTCCGCGCGCGAGAGCACTTGGCGCGGATCGAGGGCGTCGCGCAGCGCATCGCCCATGAAGGTCAGCAGCAGCAGCGTGCCCACCAGCACCGCGAAGGTCGACAACGAGATCCACCAGGCGTCGATGCTGCTCTTGCCCTGGCTCAGCAGCTCGCCCAGCGAGGGGATGCCGGGCGGCACGCCCAGCCCCAGAAAGTCCAGCGAGGTCAGGGCCAGGATCGCCGCACTCATGCGAAACGGCAGGAAGGTCACCACCGGCGTCAGGCTGTTGGGCAGGATGTGGCGCCAGATGATCTGCGCATTGGGCACGCCCAGGGCCCGCGCCGCCTTGACGTAGTCGAGCTGGCGGTTGCGCAGGAATTCGGCCCGCACATAGTCGGACAGGCCCATCCAGCCGAACAGGCTCAGCAGCACCAGCAGCAGGGCCACGCTGGGCGCGAAGACGGCGCTGAAGATGATCAGCAGGTACAGGTCGGGCATGGAGCTCCAGATCTCGATCAGGCGCTGGAAGACCAGGTCGGTGCGGCCGCCGAAATAGCCCTGCAGGGCGCCGGTCAGCACCCCCAGCACGACGCCGGTGACGGTCAGCGCCAGGGCGAACAGCACACTGACGCGAAAGCCGTAGAGCAGTTGCGCCAGCAGATCACGGCCGCGGTCGTCGGTGCCAAGCCAGTTGTCACGCGAGGGCGGCGAGGGGTTGGGCGATCGGGCGAAGTAGTTGATCGTCTTCGAGCCATAGCGGTTCGGCGCAAACACGGCCCAGTTGCCGTCCTGGGACAGGCGCTGCTGGATGAAGGGATCGAGGTAGTCGGCCGGGGTCTCGAAATCGCCGCCGAACAGGGTCTCGGGGTAGTCGTTCCACATCGGGAAATAGGTCTGCCCCTGGTAGTGCACCAGCAGCGGCCGGTCGTTGGACAACAGCTCGGCCCCCAGGCTCAGCAGCACCAGCGCCGCGAACACCAGCAGGCTCCAGTAGCCCAGCCGGTGCTGCTTGAAGCGCCGCCAGGCGCGGCGGCTCGGACTCAGGCCCGAGGGGGGCGCAGCTTCATTCGAACTTGACACGCGGATCCACCCAGACATAAGAGAGATCGGAGATCAGCTTGGTCACGAGGCCGATCAAGGTGAAGAGGTAGAGCGTGCCCAGCACCACCGGGTAGTCGCGCCGGATCACGCTCTCGTAGCTCAGCAGGCCCAGGCCGTCGAGCGAGAACAGCGTCTCGATGAGCAGCGAGCCGGTGAAGAAGGCGCCGACGAAGGCCGCCGGGAAGCCGGTGATGATGGGGATCAGCGCGTTGCGGAACACATGCTTCCAAAGCACCTGGCGCTCGCTCAGACCCTTGGCCCTCGCGGTGATGACGTATTGCTTGCGGATCTCTTCGAGAAAGGCGTTCTTGGTCAGCATCGCGGTCACCGCAAAGCTGCCCAGCACCATGGCCAGCACCGGCAGGGTGATGTGCCAGAGGTAGTCGCTGATGCGGGCCGGCCAGGCCAGATCGTCCCAGTTCGCCGAGGTGAGGCCGCGCAGCGGAAACCACTGCAACTGCCCGCCGAACACCACCAGCAGGGCCACCCCCAGCACGAAGCCGGGAATCGCATAGCCAGCCATCACCAGCAAGGTGGTCAGCAGGTCGAAGCGCGAACCGGCCCGCACCGCCTTGGCCACACCCAGCGGCACCGCCACCCCGTAGCTGATGAAGAAGGTCCACAGGCCCAGGCTGGCCGAGACCGGCAGTTTTTCGACGATCAGCTGCCACACGTCCTTGTTCTGGAAGAAGCTGCGACCGAGATCGAAACGGGCGAACTGGCCCAGCATGTCGACGAAGCGCCGAAGCGGCGGCTTGTCGAAGCCGTACAGGGCCTTGATCTGCTCGAGCCGGCGCGGATCGACCCCCTGGGCGCCCCGGTAGCCGAAGCCGCCGCCTTCGGCACCGGCATGGCCGCCGGCGCGGGCCTCGGCCAGGTACTGCTCGACCGGACCGCCCGGCACGAACTGGATCACCACAAAAGTCAGCAGCAGCACGCCGAACAGCGTGGGCACCATGAGCAGCAGGCGTTTGACGATGTAGGACAGCATGGTCGGGCGGAGAAAGTCTGGGAAGCAGCCCCTCAAGGCTGGGGTTGAGGCCGGGTCTGGGGCGGCAGGCGGGCCCACCAGGTGTCGATGGCCCAGCCTTCGCCGGGGGCATAGGGGGGCATCTGCGCCGGCTCGACCAGGCGCCAGGCGTCGTAGGCGATGCGGTGGGTGACCGAGGTGTACTGCGGGATCAGGTAGTGGCCGTGGGCGATGACCCGGTCCAGCGAACGGCAGGCGGCCAGCATCGCCGCATGGGTCTTGGCGCCGACCATGGCGTTGATCAGGGCATCGACGGCCGGGCTCTTGACGCCGGCCATGTTGCCCGAGTCTTCGGTGTCGGCGGCCTTGCTGCCGAACAGGTCAGCGTAGTCCTTGCCCGGCGTGTTGGTGCCCGGCACCGCCAGCGTCACCAGGTCGAAGTCGAATTTCTGCAGGCGCTGCAGGTAGAGCGCGAAGTCGACCGAACGGAACTTCAGGCTGATGCCGAGTTTTTCGAGGTTGCGCGCCCAGGAGGCGAAGGTCGCCACCTTGCCTTCGCTGCTGTCCAGGTATTCGAGCACCAGGGGCTCGCCCTGGGCATTGCGCAGGGCGCCGTCGCGGTAGCTCCAGCCGGCCTCGCGCAGCAGGGCCTGGGCCTGGCGCAGGTTGTCGCGCAGGCTGTGGGCGCCATCGGTGCGGGGCGGTTCGGCCATCGGGCCGAAGACGCTGGCAGGCAGTTGCGCACGCCACGGTTGCAGCAGGGCCAGCTCGTCCGTGCCGGGCAGGCCCTGGGCAGCACAGTCGGTGTTGCCGAACAGGCCGTTGACGCGCTGGTAGCTGCCATAGAACAGCTGGCGGTTCATCCATTCGAAGTCGAGGGCCAGGCCCAGGGCCTTGCGCACGCGCAGATCGTCGAGCGGCTTGCGCCGGGTGTTGAGGAAGAAGCTCTGGAAACCCGAGGGCAGGCGGTGCTTGAACTCGCGCTTGACCAGCTCGCCGGTGTCGAAGCGCGCCCCCTTGACGCGGCGCGCCCAGTCGCCGGCCGAATAGAACACCATGAGGTCGAACTCACCGGCCTTGAAGGCTTCGAGCCGCGCGGTGTTGTCCTTGTAGATCTTCACCGTGATGCGATCGAAATTGCCGGTGCCGCGTTTGACGTTGAGATCGCGCGCCCAGTAGTCGGGGTTGCGCACATAGGTGATGTCGCGGCCGAAACGCACCGGACCGATGCGGTAGGGGCCGCTGCCGATGGGGGTGTCGGTGACCACCTCGCTGAAGCGCTTGCCGGCGCCCCAGCGGTGGCTGAAGATCGGCAGCGCGCCGACCGTCAGGGGCAGTTCGCGGTCGGGTGAGCGGAAACGGAAGCGCATCGTCTGCGCATCCAACACCTCGAGGCCGGCCACGTTCTCGAGCGCCGTCTTGTAGCCCGGCGCGGTGTCCGGCCCCATCAGGGTGTCGTAGCTGTACTTCACATCTTCGGCCAGCACCGGCTGACCGTCGTGGAAGCGGGCCTCGGCACGCAGGTGGAAGGTGGCGCTGAGGCCGTCCGGCGCCACGGCCACATCGTCGGCCAGCAGGCCGTAGGCGGCACCGGTCTCGTCGAGGGCGCCGGTGAGCAGGGTGTCGAACATCAGGCTGCTCAGATAGGCCGGCGCCGAGCCCTTGATCGTGAAGGGGTTGTACTTGTCGAAGGTCGAGCTGCGCTCGTTGCTGACCAGGCGCAGCTCGCCGCCCTTGGGGGCCTCGGGGTTGACGTAGGCGAAATGGCCGAAGCCCGTCGGGTACTTGAGCTCGCCCCAGAGGGCATAGCCATGGGCCGCCCAGACGGGCCCGGCAGGGCACAGGGCCAGGAGCAGGCCG
Source organism: Curvibacter sp. (assembly GCA_019233055.1). Taxonomy (GTDB): domain Bacteria; phylum Pseudomonadota; class Gammaproteobacteria; order Burkholderiales; family Burkholderiaceae_C; genus Curvibacter. Next base: position 23,189 of record JAFAMV010000237.1, on the reverse strand, counting down.
CAGGACAGGAGCAGACGCGAAAGACTCAGGCGCATGCCCGGATTCTGCCTCAGCCCTGGCTCACCGGCCGTCAGGCGTCCTGGCGCACGCAGTCCGCGAAGTAGCGCACCTGGCCGTTGACGTCCTCTTCCTCGACCAGGCCGTGGATGTCGGTCTCGAAGCCCGGGCACTGGGCGTTGAACTCGCGCGAGAACTTGAGGTAGTCGACGATCTTCTTGTTGAACACCTCGCCCGGGATCAGCAGCGGGATGCCGGGCGGGTAAGGCGTGACCAGGCTGGTCGTGATCCGGCCCTCGAGGTGGTCGATCTCGACGCGCTCGGTCTTGCGCTGGGCGATGTGGGCGAAGGCGTCCGAGGGCTTCATGGCCGGGGTCAGATCGCTGAGGTACATCTCGGTGGTCAGGCGCGCGATGTCGTACTTGGCGTAGAGCTCGTGCACATGCTGGCACAGGTCGCGCAGGCCCATGCGCTCGTAGCGGCGGTGCTGCTGGCAGAACTCGGGCAGGATGCGCCACATCGGCTGGTTCTTCTCGTAGTCGTCCTTGAACTGCTGCAGCGCGGTCAGCAGCGAATTCCAGCGGCCCTTGGTGATGCCGATGGTGAACATGATGAAGAAGCTGTACAGGCCGGTCTTCTCGACGATCACGCCGTGCTCGGCCAGGAACTTGGTCACGATGCTGGCCGGGATGCCGGTCTTGGCGAACTTGCCGTTCAGGTCCAGGCCCGGCGTGACCACCGTCGACTTGATCGGGTCCAGCATGTTGAAGCCGTCGGCCAGCTTGCCGAAACCATGCCATTTGCCGTTCTTGCTGTCGCCCTTGATGATCCAGTCATCCGCGCGGCCGACACCGTCCTCGACCAGTTTCTCGGGGCCCCAGACCTTGAACCACCAGTCCTTGCCGTATTCATCGTCGACCTTGCGCATGGCACGGCGGAAGTCGAGTGCCTCGGCGATGCTCTCCTCCACCAGGGCGGTGCCACCGGGCGGCTCCATCATGGCGGCGGCCACATCGCAGCTGGCGATGATGCTGTACTGCGGGCTGGTGCTGGTGTGCATCAGGAAGGCCTCGTTGAAGAGGTGGCGGTCCAGCTTGGTGTTCTGCGAGTCCTGCACCAGCACGTGGCTGGCCTGGCTGATGCCGGCCAGCAGCTTGTGGATGGACTGGGTGGCGTAGACCACGCTTTCCTTGGGTCGTGCCCGCTTCTTGCCCATGGCGTGGTAGGGGCCGTAGAAGGGGTGGAAGGCCGCATGCGGCAGCCAGGCCTCATCGAAGTGCAGGTTCTCGACATAGCCGTCAAGCATGCTCTTGATGGTCTCGGTGTTGTAGAGCACGCCGTCGTAGGTCGACTGGGTGATGGTCAGGATGCGCGGCTTGACCTTCTTCGCGTCCACCCCCTTGAGCAGCGGGTTGGCCTTGATCTTGGCCTGGATCGATTCCTTGGTGAACTCGCTCTGCGGGATCGGGCCGATGATGCCGAAATGGTTGCGCGTGGGCTTCAGGAACACCGGGATGGCCCCGGTCATGATGATCGAGTGCAGGATCGACTTGTGGCAGTTGCGGTCCACCACCACCACATCGCCCGGGGCCACCGTGTGGTGCCAGACCATCTTGTTGCTGGTGCTGGTGCCGTTGGTGACGAAGAAGCAGTGGTCGGCGTTGAAGATGCGGGCGGCATTGCGCTCGCTCTCGCCGATGGCACCGTTGTGGTCGAGCAGCTGGCCCAGTTCCTCGACCGCGTTGCAGACGTCGGCGCGCAGCATGTTCTCGCCATAGAACTGGTGGTACATCTGGCCCACCGGGCTCTTCAGGAAGGCCACGCCGCCCGAGTGCCCCGGGCAGTGCCAGGAGTAGGAACCATCTTCGGCGTAGTCGAGCAGGGCCTTGAAGAACGGCGGCTGCACGCCTTCGAGGTAGCTCTTGGCCTCGCGGATGATGTGGCGCGCCACGAACTCGGGCGTGTCCTCGAACATGTGGATGAAGCCGTGCAGCTCGCGCAGGATGTCGTTGGGCAGGTGGCGCGAGGTCTTGGTCTCGCCATAGACGTAGATCGGCACGTCGAGGTTCTTGCGCCGCACCTCGTCGATGAAGCTGCGCAGGTTCAGCACGGCGGGGTCGAGGTCGGGGCCCGGCGTGAACTCTTCGTCGTCGATCGACAGGATGAAGGCGCTGGCACGGCTTTGCTGCTGGGCGAACTGGCTCAGGTCGCCATAACTGGTCACCCCCAGCACCTCGAAACCTTCGGACTCGATCGCCTGGGCCAGGGCGCGGATGCCCAGGCCCGAGGTGTTTTCGGAGCGGAAGTCCTCATCGATGATGACAATGGGGAAACGGAATTTCATGCAGGCCTCCGGGGGCGGGACTGGGGGATGAGGGAAAGCGTGGTTTTGCGAAACAGGCGCGAAGTGTAAGGAAAAATGGAGACGTGCTTTTGACGCCTGCCCTTTTTCCACCAGAATGTGGTGCCAGCAAGACAGGCAATCGAGCCTGTGCGCTGCCGCCAGGAGGACCCATGAGCCCAAGCACGCTGTGGTGGTTGTTGGCCGGATTCACCATCGTCGCCGAACTGTTGACCGGCACGCTCTATCTGCTGCTGCTCGCCACCGGCATGGCCGCAGGCGGCGCAGCGGCGCTCTGGGGCGCCGACTCCAGCAGCCAGCTTCTGCTGGCCTCGGCCGTGGGGGGCTCGCTGGTGCTGGCCTGGCATCTGTGGCGTCGCCGCCATCCCAAAGACCCGCCCGCGAGCCGCAACCCAGACGTGAGCCTCGACCTGGGGCAGACGGTGCTGGTCGAACAGTGGCGGCCTGATGGCAGCGCCACGGTGCATTACCGCGGCGCGCAATGGGCGGTCCAGCTCCAGCCCGGTCAGGCCGCCCGCCCGGGGCCCCAACGCATCGTCGAGGTGCTCGGCAACCGACTCGTCGTGACGCCGGTCTGAGCCCCGGCGCCCCTCCCTGCAACGGCCCCGCTCTGGGCCCATGAATCGTTCTGACACGGGAATCCCATGGAATTCGCACTCGTCATCGCCGTCATCGTCGTCATCTTCATTGCCCGCTCGGTCAAGATCGTGCCCCAGCAACATGCCTGGGTGGTCGAGCGGCTGGGCCGCTACCACAACACCCTCACCCCGGGCCCCAAGCTGCTGATCCCCTTCATCGACAACGTGGCCTACCGCCACAGCCTCAAGGAGATCCCGCTCGACGTGCCCAGCCAGGTCTGCATCACCCGCGACAACACCCAGCTGCAGGTGGATGGCATTCTCTATTTCCAGGTCACGGACCCGATGCGGGCCAGCTATGGCTCGTCGAACTACATCATGGCGGTCACCCAGCTCGCGCAGACCTCGCTGCGCAGCGTGATCGGCAAGCTGGAGCTCGACAAGACCTTCGAGGAGCGCGACGTCATCAATGCCCAGGTGGTGGCCGCGATCGACGAAGCGGCGCTCAACTGGGGGGTGAAGGTGCTGCGCTACGAGATCAAGGACCTCACGCCCCCCAAGGAGATCCTGCATGCCATGCAGGCCCAGATCACGGCCGAGCGCGAGAAGCGCGCGCTGATCGCGGCCTCCGAAGGCCGCCGCCAGGAACAGATCAACATCGCCACCGGCGAGCGCGAGGCCTTCATTGCACGCTCGGAAGGTGCCAAACAGGCGGCGATCAACAAGGCCCAGGGTGAGGCCGCAGCCATCACCACGGTGGCCGAGGCCACCGCCCAGGCGATCGAGCGCGTGGCCGCCGCCATCCGCGAGCCCGGCGGCGAGCAGGCGGTGCAGCTCAAGGTGGCCGAACGCGCCGTGGACGCCTACGGCCGGGTGGCCTCCAGCGCGGCCACGACGCTGATCGTGCCCAGCCACATGGGTGAAGTGGCCAGCCTGATCAGCTCGGCCATGGCCCTGATCCGGCAGCAGCCCAAGGCTTGAGCAAGCCCGGCCAGATCCTGGATGGCCGGGACGGCCACTTTCGCAACAAATTGACACAAAAATGCCACACCCCCACAAAGACTTAACCCAGATCAAGTGAACCCAGCGCGCGCTGGCTAGCATGCCCGATTGCTTCGAAGAGAGACAAAGGGCCTTGCGCGCGCCATGAACAACATCCCGCTGTATCAGTCATCGTCCCATCGCTTCGTGTTGCTCAACGAGAGCGAGTCGGGCGAGGAATCTGGGGTCCACTCCAACCAATACCTGATCGAACACCAGGGCGCGGGCGTCCTGCTGGACCCCGGCGGCTTCGGGGTGATGCCTCGCGTGCTGGCGGAGCTTCTCAAATACCTTCGGCCCGATCAGGTCAGAGCCATCGTCCTGTCCCACCAGGATCCGGACATCGTCGGCGGCATCTCGACCTGGCTGGAGATGATCAAGGCACCGGTCTATGTGTCCCACATCTGGATGCGCTTCCTCCCGCACTACGGCCTGCACGACATGAGCCAGTTCGTCGGGGTGCCCGACAGCGGTCAGGCCCTGAGCATCGCGCCGGGTTTCGAGTTGCAGATCGTGCCGGCCCACTTCCTGCACTCGGAGGGCCAGATCAATGTCTACGACCCGGAGTCCCGCATCCTGTTCACCGGCGACATCGGATCGGCCATGATGCCCATGGGCATGGAGCGTCCTTTTGTGGACGACTTCGAGGCCCATCTGCCCTACATCGTGGGATTCCATCAGCGCTACATGTGCGGCCAGCGCGCGGTGCGCTGCTGGCTCGACACCATTGCCGAGCTCGACATCGACATGCTGGCCCCCCAGCATGGTCCGATCTACCGGGGCCGTGCGGTGCGGGACTTCCTCGAATGGATCGCCGGGCTGCGCTGCGGCCTGGACCTGCTGCAGCCCGGCGGGCGCTTCGCGACATGACGCGCCCCGCGCCCCCCCTGGACCTGGAGGTGGTCCGGCTGCACGCCATCGACCGCCTGGCCGCGTTGATGGAAAGCCAGACCCGCAGCCGAGCCTTTGCCAGCAATCTCTCGGGCCTGGTGCGCCAGGTCCTGTCGGAGTTGCTCTCGCAACTCCGGGCGCTTGCGGTCCATTCGGAGCCCCAGGATCTCCTGGGCGCCATCGAGCCGATGATCGCCACCTGCGAGCGACTGGAAACCACCCTGTCGATGCTGCTGGTCGAAAGGCAGCGGCAATGGCAGCGCAACGGGGCCCATGCGCAGGAGACCATGCTCGACTTCAATCGGACGCTGCTCGAACTGTCGAAGACCCTGATCGAAAAGGACCTGTTCGAACGCCAGAGCAAGGTGCTCGAGCGCATCATCCTGTCACATGAACACGTCGCCCAGTGGAAGGCCTTCGTGCAGGAGATCCTGGCCGACTTCCACGCGATCTTCCCCTTCAACTTCTTCTATATCGCCTTTGCCGAGGAGCATGGACTCTCCATGTACCTCTACTACCTCGGCGAGTATTCGCAGGCCACCCGCGCCGAGGCGCGCAGCGCACTGACGCGGAAGATGCTGACCGCCCTCGACCTGCCGCCGGATGTGCTGCTTGAATTCGAGGAGTTCTCCATCCCGGTGCCGCGACCGCCGAAACAGCTCGACGACATCCGCATGATCACCGTGGCGGTCCCCGAGCACACGCCCAAGCTGGCCGGCCTGCTCGGGGTGGCCTATGTCGGCAGCGACGAGCTGACCCCGCAGGAAGAGAGCGTGGTGCGCTCGATCCTGTCGGTGATGGTCATGGTGGTCGGCTCCAGCAAGCTGCTGTCGCGCACCCTGGCCGAGCTGGAGTACTACGCCATGCACGACCCGCTGACGGGTCTGTACAACCGGCGCCAGTTCAACAACGTGCTCGAATACGAGTTCGGCCGCTCGGAACGCCATGGCCACGAGTTCGCGCTGCTGATGCTGGACCTGGACGACTTCAAGGACATCAACGACACCTATGGCCATCAGGTGGGCGACGAGGCCCTGCGCGGGGTGGCCGAGATCCTGCGCCAGCACACCCGCAAGGGCGACATCGCGGCGCGCCTGGGGGGTGACGAGTTCGCCGTCCTGCTGATGGAAACCGGCCTGAGTGGCGCGCTGGCCGCCGCACAGCAACTGGGCCGGATCCTTCGGGAACGGGGCTTCCAGTCCGACAGCGGCAAGACCTTCCACCTGACCGTGTCCATCGGCGTGGCCACCTACCCCAAGGACGCCCGCAACGAGGTTGACATCATGGCCGGCGCCGACACCGCGATGTACCGAGCCAAGGGCCTGGGCAAGGATGCCACCTGCGCGATGGACACCGAAGGGCCGGCCCCCGCGCAGAGCCGGATTTCACGCGACTATGCAGAGCGCCTGCGCGAGGCCCTGCAGCAGAACCGCATCGTGCCCTACTTCCACAGCATCGTCGACTGCCACAGCGGCGCCGTCTTCGCCTACGAGACCCTGGCCCGCATGGTGGAGCCCAGCGGCGAAGTCGTCGCCGCCAGCCAGTTCATCGAGACCATCGAGAAATACGGCATGGCGCGCGATCTCGATCGCATCATCATCCGCGCGGCGCTGCAGGCGCTGCGCCAAAGGCTGGGCGGCGGCACGGTGCCGCCGAGGCTGTTCCTGAACCTGTCGGCCCAGGAGATCCAGGGCCGAGGCATCCTGCAGTACGCCGAGGAGACCTGTGCCGAACTCGGGGTGCCGCCGCAGTCGGTGGTCTTCGAGATCCTGGAGCGCGACGCCATCGGTGACATGGCCAATATGCGGCGCTTTCTGGCGAGCCTGCGCGAGAAGGGGTTTGCCTTCGCCCTGGACGATTTCGGCAGCGGCTACAACTCCTTCCACTACCTGCGCGAACTCAAGTTCGACTACGTGAAAATCGACGGTGCCTTTGTGCGCAACATCCTGAGCTCCAAGGTCGACCATGCCCTGGTCCGCAACCTGTCGCGGCTGTGCCAGGACATCGGCATCCTGACCGTGGCCGAATATGTTGAGAACGCAGACATCCTGCAGGCCTTGAGGGAGATGGGCGTGAACTATGTGCAGGGCTTCCACATCGGCCTGCCCACCCAGTCGATCCCGGCCACCTGAGGCCGCGCCGCCGGCGGCCGTTCAGGACGAGGCCCCGGGGCTCTTGAAGGCGAAGGCGAAGAACGCGGCGGCACCCAGGCACGCGAAGGACAGCAGGTAGTTCCAGGAGATGCGCTCTTTCAGGAACAGCACCGCAAACACGATGAAGACCGACAGGGTGACGACCTCCTGGAGGATCTTCAGCTGGAAGCCGCTGAACAGACCGAAACCCAGGCGATTGGCGGGTACCGCCAGGCAATACTCCAGCAGGGCGATGCCCCAGGAAACCCCGATGGCCTTCCACAGCGGCCAGTCGTGCCCGTATTTCAGGTGCCCGTACCAGGCGAAGGTCATGAAGATGTTGGAGACGACAAGCAGCAGCAGGGTTGGCATGGCAAGGGTGATGGAAATGGCGGTGGGCCGCGAAGCCGGGAGCCCGTCCCCGTCCGAAGCGGGCCGGCAGGCCCCCAAGCAGGGGACAGGGTCGGAACACTGACGGTCCAGGTCCCGGGCTGAAGCGGCGCAGCATAGCATTGCCGCCCATCGCAGATCGACTATCCAAAACAAAGACAGAGGTCAAGGCCATTGCGCATGCAGCCGGCTAACGCCTCTCTAACGGTCGCGCGGTATACACGAAGAATGCCGCTGTCCTGCCGCCTCGCGGCGGGCCGCGCGCCCAGGTTCTTCCGCCCCCCTTCCCTGCTTCCGCTGCCCCATGCACCCCAGCCACGCCTCGCGCGACCTCCGCCTCCGACATCCGGGCCTCGTCCTTCGCCCATGCACTGCCGATGCCTCCATCCGCCTTCTCCGCAACCTGGGCCGCCTGCTGGGCGGACTGCTGACCTGGCTGCTGCTGGTCCCCCTGTGCAGCCAGGCGGCCTGGCTCGACGGCAGCTTCACCAATGACACCCCGGGCTCCCCGCCTCCCGCGCCCTGGACGCTGAGCACCTATCTGAATCAGACGGGTGCCACCATCACCACGCCCATGACCGAGGCTGCGCTCAATCTCAGCCCCCCCGGCTCCACGGGCAGCCCGCCGGCGGGAACGACCCAGGTGGTGGCCGGTCCGATCCAGGATCCGCAGGCGCCCGCCCTGGGCGCCCTGCCCTGGGCTGGGCAGGCCGTCGTGCTCAATCTGGGCGGCATCAACCACAGCGTCAACAAGCTGTCCCAGGTCGCCACCATGGGCAGCGCCGACGTCGACCCCACGGACGGCCTCGTCCACGTCCGCCTGGCCGTGGCCCCCGTCCTGGAGAACACGGTCTCGCATACGCTCGCCCAGCAGCCCTATGTGTTCGTCGCGCTGACGAACCTGACCCGGAGCACCCAGTTTTTCGGCTATTTCGCGGCAGCCAATCAAGCCGGGATCCCCTGGATGACGGTCAACCTCTCAGGCAACCGGCAATACGTCTCGACGAACTGGCAAACCTTCGACATCGCACCGGGAGCCGCCAACCTGCAGATCGGCGACCAGGTGCAGCTCACCATCGTGGCCGCCGGCTGCGCCCCTGGCGGGCATGAAGGACACGTGTATGTCACCGGTGTCGGTTCGTTCTTCCCGCCCGGACTGATGCTGCAGGCCAGCGCCCCCGCCAGCGTCGTGGCAGGCTCGACGCTGAGCTACACGATGCAGTACCGCAATACCGCCAGCCAACGGGTGACGAACGTCCAGATGACGGCCCAGACCCCGCCGAACACGGTGCTCCAGTCATTCACGCCGCCGCCAGGTGCCACTTCTTGCACCGGCCCTGGTCGGGGCCAGGCCGGCCAGATCGTCTGCTCTTTGGCCATGCTTCCAGCGGGAGGCAGCGGCCAATGGCAGATGACCGTGCAGGTCAACCCCGGGGCTGCCGCCAACACAAGCACCCTGATCGGCCCCATCTACTCGATCTCCTCGGGAAGCACCCCCTGGCTGCAGGGCCCGGCTGTGCCGGTCCAGGTGCTGGATCCGGCCCTGGGCTATGCCGTCTCCCTGACCAAGCCCGGGACCGGCACCGGTGCGGTGAGCAGCGCCCCCTCCGGGCTGGACTGCCCCTCGGCCTGCAGCAGCACCAGCACCCAACTGAACAATGGCGGCCAGATCAGCCTGAGCGCCCAAGCTGACAGCGGCAACTATTTCGCCGGCTGGAGCGGCGCCTGCCAGGGGCAGGGAGGCTGCCTGATCTCGATGCTGGGGGCTCCACTGAACGTGGCGGCGAACTTCGTACCGCTGCCGGTCGCCAGCGTCACGAACGCGGCGCTGAACCTGCAGGTCGGACAGCCCCTGTCCGCCCTCGTCCCGATCAGTGCGAGCGGAGGGACGGCTCCGCTGAGCTTCTCCGTCGCGCCACCCCTGCCGGCCGGACTGTCCTTCGATGCCGGCACGGGCTCGGTGTCGGGCACGCCCAGCATCGCCGCCAGTGCTGCGACCTACACCGTGACCGTGCAGGACGCCCTGTCCTATTCGTCCAACGCATCGTTCACCCTGACCGTCAGCCCGCCGCCACAAAGCCAGACCATCATCTTCGGCAGCGCGCCCCCGCTGCCGGTGGGCGGCTCGGCATTCATCAGCGCGACGGCCACCTCAGGCCTGACTGTGAGCCTCGGCAGCCAGACCCCCTCCATCTGCAGCGTCACCGGCCACACCGTGACGGGCCTCGCAGCGGGCAGCTGCAACCTGATGGCCAGCCAGGGCGGCAACAGCGCCTACAACCCCGCCCCGGACACCCCACTGACACTGCCCGTCACCCGGCGCAACGCCAGCACGGCCTCGGGCTCCGGCGGGACGGTCACCCTGAGCTTCAGCGGCGGCGGCAACAACGCCACCTTGTTGCGCATGCAATCGATTCCCATCACCGGGGCCCAGGGCTCACCCGGCACCCCGCCTCCGGCCAGCCTCCAGTTCCCCTATGGCCTGACCGACCTGGCGATCACCAACCTCAACCCTGGAGCAGGTGCCACGGTGACCCTGAGCTATCCGCAGGCGCTGCCCGCCAACACCCAATACTGGAAATATGGCAAGCAGAGTGCCGCCGACACCCCGCACTGGTATGTCTTCACCGGCGCGATCGTCTCCGGCAACACCATCACCCTGCCCCTGGTGGACGGCGCAAGCGGCGATGACGACGGCATCGCCGACGGCACCATCACCGACCCGGGCGGCCCCGCCATCGGGCCTGACGCCACCACGGGCATTCCCAGCCTGTCGAATGCCGGCGCCCTGGCCCTTTCGCTGCTCTTGGGCCTGTCAGCCCTGGGGCGGCTGCGCTGCGCGCGCGCCCATGGCCGGCGCTGAGTGGGCGCCCTCACGCCACAAGGGCATCCAGGCGCTATGCAGATCGATCCCGATGGCCCGGCTGCGGGACCGGGCCTGGGCGACAGGCCCTAGTCTGCGATGTCTTTCAAGGTCACGCCCTCCTGCAGATGGCGGCCCAACCCGAGCCGCTTCATCAAGGCCGGCGTGCGCGGGCCTGCATGGGGAAAGCCGCCGTTCAGCGGCCGGCCCCTTGTGTCCAGCAGGCGAACCCATTCGCGCGTGTCGCCGACGCACGCCGGTCGCAGCGGGCTTTCGGCACAGACATACATCAAGTAAAGATATTGGTGTCGGCCGTCGGCCGAGGCCACACAGGCCCAGCCACTGACCCAGGCATCGAGCACCGGGGTCTGCCTCAGGAAGGGCTGGCGCAACAGCCTGCCCTCATGCGGCAAGGAATGCGACGAACCAGGCGCCTCACCGATCAGCGACAGGCGCTGAGCCTGCACCTGCCGATCATGGTCGGGCACCTCGAGGTACTGGGTGACCGCCTCAAAACGGGCGGTGCCACAGGCCAATTGCCCATGTTGTTCCACCACGGTGGTTGTGGGCGGGGACGGCTGGGCCTCTGCCGCAAGGCACAGCGCCCAGAAACAGCAGGCCAGCGCCGCAGAGCCGCCCATTCCTGTCCAAAGCCTGGATGTCATCATTGGTTCAACGCCGCCACATACTGATCGAAGAAAACGCGCGCCTGCGCCATCGTCATCTTCGATTGTTTCGCCCCCGGCAGCGAGGTCCACTCGCTGCGGAGAAACGGAATCGCACGCTCGATATCGCCCTTCTGGATCGCCGACAAGGCGCCACGGCTCTGCAGCTTGGCCCGTGCCAGCTTGTCTTGCGAGGCCTTGCTGAAATCACTCACCACCCCTTTGTCCTTCGCCTCCTTCCAGGTCGGGTACAGGATCTGGTAGGCCCCGGCAGCCGTCGAGGTATGCCCCCAGGCCGTGATCGCCCGGTTGGGATGCTGACTCGTGTCGGTGAAAGTCTGACGCCCGCCATAGAGCAGGAAATACACCTCGTCGCTGTCGGTGCGGTGCTCGGCAAAGCGGATCAATTTGAGAAAGGCCGCGACGTTGGTTTCTTCAGGGGTCATGGAACGGGAACCGTGAGGTGTGACAGGCGGCAGAGCCTACCCGGTGCCCCGGGCCCAGGAAACGGCGCGGCCCCGGAAAACTGCAACAGTTCGTAAGCAATAGAAGCTGGCATGCAGATCCCCGGCGCCCGCCGGGCCGAAGCCATCGACCGACTCTGCCATGCAGACGGATGCGCCCTCTTCCTCCGCCTCAGACCCACAGGCCCTTCAGCCACAGGATGACGGCCAGATGGCAGGGATAGAAGGCATAGAACAACCACCCCGGCAGCCTTGGAAGCCGACCGGAAATGCCCGGCGAGACCCCCATCGCCAGGGGCGTCAGCACCACGGCCGCCCAGGCCATGGGTGTCACCCCGTCCATGGCCTGCCAGTTCATGCCGAAAGCCAGCACCGCGATCCACCACACGCACAGCGGCCATGCCTGTGCGCTGTACCTCAGGGCATACCAGGCCACCAATTGCCCCAGCGGCATCCAGGCGCCGCCCTCCAGCCAGCCCCCCTGCTCATAGACCAGCCAGGCGCCCATGGCCGCCGCGACAGGCCCCAGGCGATCCGCAAGATAGATCAGGCAGACCCCGCTGGCCAAGGTGGCCAATGCATTGAGTCGCCCCCAGGCGCCGAAGGAGAACAGCATCGCGTAGATGGGTTGGGCCACCAGGGCCCAAATCAGCAGGCGCAGCAGGTAGCGTGATGCCTTCGCCTCGGTCTCATGACGCAGGTGGTACACCACGAGCAACGAAAACACCGGCAGGCTGACCCGCCCTGCCAGGAATGCACAGTCCTGCCAGGGCGAGGCCCACATCAGCCCGACATGATTGAGCGCCATGCAGGCCACCGCCATCCACTTGGCCCCCTCCCAGGGGGAGTTGGCCAAGCCGGCGCCCGGACGCCCTGGCACGGACATGGCGCGAGAAATCTCAGCCCACAGAGCCCACCGTCATGGAACAACTGGCCCCGGGCGCCAGGACCAGGCCCACGGAACATGGAGAGGCGCCGGCCCCCGTCCAGGTGCTGGGGCCGGGCGACACATTGACCGTGATGCCGGTGATCGTGGCCGACACATTCAGGTCATTGGTCACGGTCCAGGCACCGGCGCTCGAAGTGAGCACGGCCGGATTGCCGGACGAAAGAGTGAGCACCCGCGGAATCTGCCCCCATGCGGGTGCCACCCTGCTCAGGCCCACAAGACCCGACACCAGCGCGGCCAGCACCAGCAAGGAAGTCCGCCCCTTGCGCCCCTTCAACCGGGTCAGCGCCAGCACGCCGACGAACAAAGCCAGCAAGCCCAGGGCGTGGTGACTTGCAAGTACCGGCACCGCCGCACCCGCCAACGAATAACTCACACTGACCGTGGCCTGCGGTATGGCCGCCCAAAGTGAGCCTGCCGCAAGGCTGCCGGCCAACAGGACCTTCAAGTTGCGCGGGGACGTCATGGGATTCATGGGGTATCGATTTCTTTGCAGATTCAATTGCAGTCCACAGGAGAAGCCCCGACGCAAGCGGCCCGGGCGGCACAAACCCTGCATCTTACAATTTCATACAACCTTCCACGAGCCGCCCGCGACCAGGCCCCGTGTGGGCGGTCCGATGGCGGGTGCGCTGGCGGAATCGAAGATGGCTGCGGCCGGTCAGGGCATCGCCCCGGCCCCATGAAAAACCAGATGCCCCGGCGGCATGGGGCGCAATCCGGTCCAAGACAGCCCACCTGCGGACCGGCATGCTGGCTGGCATGCCCCTTCACGGAGACTTGCCTTGACGCTTCCCACCCCTCTGTCCCCGATCGATCTCTGCCGACCCGCCGCCGGACTCGGGCAGAGTTGGCGGTCCGACGTCGTGGCCCGCCCTGGCCACAGCCAACTCAAAGTCCTGCGCATGGATGGGAGCCCCTCCGAAGAAGAAGTCCACCCCTATGCCGAGGCCCTGCTGGTCCTGCAAGGCCAGTTGAAGCTGCGGGTGCGAGGCGAGGATCTGGTCGTCGGAGCGGGTGAGCTCTGCACCATCGAGGCCGGTGTGCCCCACGCCGTGGGCGAAGGCAGTTGGGGCACCCTGGTGATCGTGGACGCGGCACGATGAGGCCCCTGGAGCACCGCCTCAGCTCAAAAATTTCATGCGCCGCCCTATTGAAGCCGGAGTCTGTCGATTTGCCTGCTACAATCTAAGGCTTCCGGAGAGGTGGATGAGCGGTTTAAGTCGCACGCCTGGAAAGCGTGTGTGGGCTAATCCCCACCGCGGGTTCGAATCCCGCCCTCTCCGCCAAAATTCCTTAAAAATCAACAACTTACGTGAGTTTTTTAGGTTGGGCCCACATAAAAACCCACTTAAAGTTGTTGCATGGAATTTGGCAAGCCAAGCCCACTTGCTTTGGTTCATATCAGCAGAAGTTGCTCCAGCGTTCTTACGGCGTGTCGCCCTACTGCGGTATCTTTGAGTTCAGACTCAACAGCTTCGACGATTGTCCAGCGGCCACCTGCGCTTTGGACTACGTTTCGAAAGCGGCCGAGCCTCCGAAACGAAATTGTGCAATTAAACGCATGCCCCCATAGGCCTGTTGTCTGTAGTTGTATTTGTCGTGCCGACTGATTCCCATCCACATAGCCCTCCCGCAGGTACCATGACACCCCCCGTAGACCTCCATATCACTGCCTCACAGCAGTCGCCTGCGTCGGGGTCTGTTATGAAAGCGAATTAGTTCGGGGTCGCGTCCTCATAGTTGAAGAAGCCTTAAGACGAGACAGGGGAGGCTCAGGGCCTCAATTCCAACGGACCAGCCTGTACGCAGCAGGGCAAAACCCGCCAGTGACATCGGATTGGTAGCCCGGACGTCAGTTTCCGGCCTTGGCAACCTGGATACGAAGGCTTCGACTGCGAGCTTCATGCCCCAATGCCTGCAGCGTTCTTGCCCAATGGTGGGCGCCGCCACAGGCCTCCAACGCGACGAGCGACCGCTGACAATTGGCAAAGAATGTAGGCCCCCGATCACGCCTGAGTTTGTGTCGTTCGACCACGCCTGTCGCGGGGTCTACGACGTGGAGCTGGAACACGCTCTTGGCAATATCCATTCCGATCACTGGCAGCACTGGGGAAGATTGCATGGTGGGGCCTCCGGTTCTCAAGTGGTTGCGACGAACTTCTACTTTGGCACTTTGATGCCGTTACTGCGAGGCCCCTGCCTGTATCTGGTCATAGGCCTACGCGTTCGACAGCGGTGTAGGTGGAGACGTCCATGCCATCTGCACAACCACGACCGTGCTGGCCGATGTGAGACGGTGACGGCATGAAGCAAATGGGCCTGGGCGAGAGTGGATTCGAGCGCAAGACCAAACGCACGCGCAAGCACGAGTTCCTTGACGAGATGAATCTGGTGGTGCCTTGGGCCGAGCTGGTCTTGTTGATCACCCCGCACGCACCGACACCGAGCGCCAAGGGCAGACGCCCGCCATTCGCCATCGAGTCCATGCTGCGAATCCACTTCCTGCAGCAGTGGTTCAACCTGTCGGATCCGGCGATGGAGGAGGCGCTTGACGACATGGCGCTGTTCCGCGAGTTCGTGAGTCTTGATGCGGGGGAAGTCAAGCTACCCGACGAGAGCACGATTCTTCGATTTCGCCACCTGCTCGAAGCGCACGACCTGAGCTTGCAGATCCTCGCCACCGTCAACGCCACGCTGGCGGCCAAGGGCCCGCTGCTCAGGCCAAGACGAGGTTGGTCAATAGGGCATGGGCACCCGAGACCGCCTGCAGTTCCTCGCCGCGACGTCCCCGCTGGTGCCCGAGCCGGCGATGGTAGATCGCGCGCTGAAACTGATGCACGGACTCCCCTCGGTTGAGGAGGGTGCGCAGCTCACGACTGAATTCTGACTTGGTCAGGAAGTCGCACAGAAAAACGCTGCGCAGCAGCTTGGCGAGCTCGTCGGCCGCATTGCGCGCGAGTTTGGCCACAATTTCAGATCAGGTACTTCACACATAGGCACGAATCAAGTGAACGGCGCTCATGCCTGCTCCGCCGGATAACAGTCAACATATTTTTGCTTCGGCAGATGGCCTGGTGAGCAGGTGTCGCATGGGGCATGACAATTTCCCTTCAGCGGATGGTTGCGCACTGCTGCCCGGGGAGGGCGTGTGCCCGTGGCGTTATCGGGAGGGAAGCGGCGTAGCTGCCTGGAGGACGGAGACACCATCCAGTTCAAGGCCTGGTGTGAAAAGCCGGGATTCGCGAGGATCGGGTTCGGTGCCTATTCAGATACGGTGGAGGCTCCGACCGGACAGGGGGCGTAGCTGCTATCACAGGAATTTCGTCCATCGCCCACCAAGCGTTCAGGAGCCGAACAGATTTGGATCGGCAGCATCCATGTCCTGTACTGCGTCATGGAACACCCTCCGCAACCATTGGATGCCCGGATCGCGGGTTCGGTAGCGATGCCATTGCAGCATCTGCGTCATCTCACTCAACGGCAGTGGGCTTTCGCGCAAGACGATGGGCAGGTGGCTGGCCGCGCGTTGGGCCAGACGATTGTGGACGGTCGCGATCCGATCCGTTCCCACCACCAGCGCCAAGGTGGCCGCAAAGCTGAAGCTGGTCACCTCCACCCTGCGTGCGAATCCCAAGCGATCGGCCATCCACGCCTCGAGTGATGAGGTGTTGACCCCGGGGGGCACCATGACGATGTGCCCGGCACCCATGTAGCGCTCCACGGTCAACGGGCCCTGCGCCAATTCGCTCTTGGCCCAAAGGGCGCAGAGGTATCGCTCTTGGAGCAACTCATCGGACGGGTGATCCGAAATGCAGAATTCCCGTGGCAAGACCAGCAGATCCACCTCGGCACGGTCAAGCGAGCGGGTCGGGTCCTGTACTTGCGGCAACAACGCGAAGCGGATCTTCGGGCCCTCGGCGTGCGCACGCGCCAGCACATGGGGAATCAGGGTGCTCAGCATGTAGTCCGAGACCGAGATCCGGAACTCGCGCTCCGCCTGCGCCGGCACGAACTCGGGCCTGGCCGCGATGGAGCCCTCGATGCGACGCAGCACATCGTGCACCGCATCCTTGAGCACCTCGGCGCGCGGCGTGGCCTGCATGCGTCGCCCGACCTGGATCAGCAACTCATCATCGAAATAGTCGCGCAAACGGGCGAGCGCGTTGCTCATGGCCGATTGGCTGAGGTTTGTCTTCTCTGCTGCGCGGCTGATGCTGAGTTCAGTCAACAAGGCATCCAGGGCGACGAGCAGGTTCAGATCAAGCTTGTTGAAGCGCATGGCGCTGTCTCCATTCTTCCGGGGTCCGTGACGGTCTTGAGCCCTGCCAAGCCAGGCCATTCCGGGGTCTTCGGTTTAATGTATGGATGGCGTCAATACAAAGAATCAAAACAATCCATTTGATCAATGTATTGATGAATCTTAACCTTTGGTCCATTCCAGAGCACGGTCGCATCCAGAAGTGACCGGCGGAATGAAGTGAGTGGCGTCCGCGCCACTTTGGGCCACGCGAAGCTGGATGGGCGACCTCTACAGCCCAGGCAGAGCAGGAGACAAGGAGACAGAGATGACAAAAGAATGGACGCTGGCTGCGATGGCGGCAGCTTGCACGGCGTTGGCCGTAGGCGGGTCACAGAATGCCCATGCGCTTGAGGGCGGGGTGTCCCCCTTTCCGGTGGGATCGACCGGAGAATTCATTGCGGCATTGCCGCCGATTCCTGGGGTGTTTGCGGTCGAGCAATTCAACTACAGCTCGTCCAACGGGCTGTACGACAACGGTGGCAACAAGCTACCGGTTCCGTTCAAGTTATCGGCGTACTCGGCCACCACACGTGTGCTGGCCTCCTACGGCACCCAGTGGCTGGGGGCGAATTTGTATTCCCAACTTGTCGTCCCTGCGGTCTCATTGCACACAGAGATCGCGGGCGACAGCGAGACACACCGAGGGCTGTCCAACATCACCTTGACGCCCATCATGATGCGATGGGGGTTTTCGCAGTACGCCAACTTGACCGGGGGCTTGGACATCTCCTTGCCCACGGGTTCTTACAGCCCCACCCGACCCAGCGTGGCGGTGGGCTACACCTCCTGGCAGCCGGTGGTGGCCTATCGCTACAACGATCCCAGCGGTCTCGATGTCGGCCTCTCCAACCGGTTCATGTTCAACCAGAAGAACGGGGATACCGGCTACCGCTCCGGCAATGCCTATGCGGGTGAATTCACGGCCGGCTGGCACTTCGGTTCCTGGAAGGTCGGCGTGGTCGGCGGCTACCTGAACCAGTTCAGCGACGACAGCCAGAACGGCGCATCGATCAATGCGAATCGGGCCCGCAGCTTTGCCATCGGCCCATCGGTGGTCTACAACGCCGGGCCCGTCAACATCAGCGTGAACTACCAGCAGGGTGTCTACGCCGCCAACATGGCCAAGAGCAACGCGCTGTGGGTCAACTTCGCGCTCCCGCTGTGGGTGAAGCCCGGCCTCTGAGATAGCACAACCCACCAGGAGGAACTGTCTTGTTCCGTTACTTTCCCACCAACTACGTCTGGAATCTGTCGGTCGATCTGGCCATCGAGATGGGCGCGCGCATCGGCGAGATCGAGGCCATGTGCGCCCCCTTGCAGGAGGCCGCCCGGCAGCCTGATGCGGCGGGCACGCAGGCTTTCCGCCAGACCTGGTCTGACATGGCCGAGAAGCTCTGTGCCTTGGCGCAAGAAGATGAAGCCCGCGGGCGCACGCTCTCGGCGGGTGCCAAATACAAACGGGCCGCCAGCTACCTGCTGACCTGCGAGCGCCTGCAGGCGCATGGCGCGCCCGGGCGCAAGGCCTTGTACCAGCGCTTTTTGGAGGTCTTCGCACGGGGCATCGCCTTGGCCCAGGACCGGTGCGAGCGCGTGGAGATCCCTTATGAGGGCCAGCGGCTCTCGGGTCTGTTTGTCAGAGCCCAGGGGGTCGAGGGGCCTGCCCCTGTCCTGGTCCAGGTCAATGGCCTGGATTCGACCAAGGAGATGAAATACCTCGTGGGCCTCCCGGGGTGGCTGGCCGAGCGCGGGGTGTCCTCGCTGGTTATCGACCAGCCCGGCACTGGCGAGGCCCTGCGCCTGCATAACTTGACGGCGCGCTACGACAGCGAGCACTGGGCCAGTCGGGTCGTCGATTGGCTGGAGACACGCGCCGATGTCGACCCTGCGCGCATTGGTTGCGAAGGCGTCTCTCTTGGCGGCTACTACTGTCCGCGCGCCGTGGCCATGGAGCCGCGCTTCGCCTGTGGTGTGGTCTGGGGAGCCAACCACGATTGGCGTGAGGTGCAGAAGCGTCGCCTTGAAAAGGAGGGCGACTTTCCCGTGCCGCACTACTGGCAGCACGTGTGCTGGGTCTGGGGGGCGAAGGACATCGATGACTTCATGCGCATCGCGGAAGACGTCCACCTGGACGGCGTCGTCGAAAAGATCCGTGTGCCGTTTCTGGTCACCCATGGCGAGAAGGATTCGCAGATTCCGCTCAAGTGGGCGCACCGCACCTTTGAACAACTGCAGAACAGCCCGAAGCGCGAACTGAAGATCTTCACCGAGCGCGAAGGCGGTGAGCAGCACGCCAGCTTCGACAACTCGATCAACGCGGGCCACTACATCGCCGACTGGGTCGCCGAGACACTCGGCGGCGCGACCGCCGGGCACGCAGATCAATCAACCACAAGGAACTGAGCATGAACATCATCGGACCTGATGCCCTGGTCTTCGGCGTGGACGACCTGCCAGCCTGCCGCCAGTACCTGATCGACTATGGCCTGAAGGATGCAGGGCGGGATCGTTTCGAGGCATTGGACGGCACCGCGGTCGTCCTGCGTGCGAAGGACGACGCCGCTTTGCCCGCCTCACTGGGCACCGCGAGCCTGCTGCGGGAAACGATTTACGGGGTGGCAGACACACAGACTTTGGACGCGATCGAGGCCGAGTTACGACGCGACCGGGCGGTGGTTCGCGAAGATGGCGTGTTGCGCTGCAGCGACGACATGGGGTTCGCATTGGCCTTCCAGGTTTCCATGCGTCGGCCGATCGACCTCGCGCCTGAGTTGGTGAATGCGCCGGGCGTTGAAGCCCGGCGTGGCCCCAACCGATTGGGACTGCCAGCCGATCTGCCCGCCCTGCCACGCTCCCTCTCGCACGTGGTGTATTTCGTGCCGGACACTGCCAAGGCCGAGGCCTTCTACCGGCGCCTGGGCTTCGTCTGCACCGATCGCTTCACCGGCGTGGGCCCCTTTCTACGGCCTGCGGGCACCCAGGATCACCACACACTGTTCATGATCCAGACCCCGCCTTTCATGAAGGGTTGCGAGCACTTCACGTTCCACATGGGCGGGCCGACGGAGGTGCTGTTGGCTGGGACACGCTTTGTCGAGAAGGGTTACCAGAGTTTTTGGGGGCCTGGGCGGCATCGTTTCGGCAGCAACTGGTTCTGGTACTTCAACTCTCCGCTGGGATGCCATGTCGAGTACGACGCCGACATGGACCTTCATGACGACCACTGGGTTGCGCGCGAGGCACCGATGGGGGCCGATGCCTCCCAACTGTTCCTGTTCGAGCACAGCGAAAAGTGGGCACCCGGCGGGCCGCCTCCGCCCGGGGCTGGGCACTGAGCACTGAGCGCAGACCATGCGGCTGTGCCATCTGCTCGACGTGCCTGACGGCGGTGCACTCGGCCTCGACCCCCAGGCGACGGGGCGGACCACGGTATTCGTGGTGCGACGCGGAACGCAGGTAAGGGCATGGGTCGATGCCTGCCCGCACCATGGAACCCCTTTGCCCTGGCGAAAGAACGCGTATCTCGATGCATCGGGGGTGCATGTGGTCTGCGCAGCGCATGGCGCGCTGTTCGACCCCATGACCGGCCTTTGCATCCTCGGCCCCTGCTTGGGCGACACCTTGAAGGCGGTCGCTTTGGCCATCGATTCCGATGGCAGCCTGCATTCGGCTGCCCACAACAACTCGACGGAGACATTCTCGTGACACTGGCAAACCTAAACATCCTCATCATCGGCGGTGGCTTTTCCGGCATGGCGGCGGCCATCGACCTGCGCCGGCGCGGCGCAAATATTGACCTGGTCGAGATAGACCCGGGTTGGCGCAACTACGGCGCAGGCATCAGCCTGGGGGGGGCCACTCTGCGGGCCTTGCGGCAATTGGGTGTGCTGGAGGCGTTTTTGCGCGAGGGCCATGCGGCTGACGGTGTGCGCCTGTGCCTGCCCAACGGCCAACAGGTCGCCGAACTGCCGACGCCGCGCATCGCGGGTGCCGATGTGCCGGGGGGGGGGGCGATCCTGCGTCCCGTGCTGGCCAGGATCCTCGCGGACGCCACCCGCGCCAGCGGCGTGCATGTGCGCTTGGGTTGCACCTTCCGTGCGATTCACCAGCACGCGCAAGCCGTCGAGGTCCACTTCACCGATGGTCAGAGCCAGCGTTATGACTTGGTCATCGGTGCCGATGGTCTCTATTCCAAGGTACGTGAGACCCTGTTCCCCGAGGCCCCGAAGCCTCGCTACAGCGGCCAGGCCGTCTGGCGCGCCGTGCTGCCACGTCCGCCCGACATCGAAACCGCCGTCATGTGGCTGGGGCCGCGTGTCAAACCCGGCGTGAACCCGGTCTCCAAGACGGAGATGTACCTGTTCGTCACCGAGCCGCGCTCCGTCAACCAGCATGTGGATCCAGCCAGCTTTGTCGAGCACCTGCGGCGGCTTCTGGCTGATTTCACGGCACCGACGCTGCAGAACATTCGCGCCCAACTCGGCGAGCATTCACAGATCATCTTCCGTCCACTGGAAGGCTTGCTGCTGCCACGCCCCTGGTCGCAAGGTCGCGTGGTTCTGATCGGTGACACGGTGCATGCCACCACCCCCCACCTGGCCTCCGGTGCCTGCATCGGCATCGAGGACGCGTTGGTGCTCGCCGACGAGCTGGCACTTGGCATGGGCGATGTTCCGGCTGCGCTGGCCGCCTTCGAAGCACGGCGTTGGGAACGCTGCCGCATGGTGGTGGAGAACTCTGCGCGCTTGGGTGCGATCGAGATCGAAGGTGGCGACAAGGAGGAGCACGCCCGCATCATGCGTGAATCGCTCCTCGCGCTGGCCCAGCCCATCTGAAGCCCGGACCATTCAAAAGGAGACCAAAAATGATCACCACAAGCTCCAAGCGCGGTCGCCTCGCGCTGATGGTGGCGCATTGCGCCGGCATGATCGATCTGGTGGCGCTGCCCGTCTGGGTCGGCACCCTGATCACGCAATACCGGCTGGATCCGCAGCAAGCGGGTCTGCTGGCCTCTCTGTTCCTGGGAGGCGCGGTGCTGGCCAGCGTCGGGCTGGCGCATCGTTTCGTTCCGGCCACGGCCCGCGTCGAGGCTGCCGTGGGCTTCGGGGCGGCGGCCATGCTCTTCGGCTGCGCCTGCCTGACCACCCGCTTCGCCTTTTTGGCCGGGCTGCACGCCGCCTGTGGCCTGGCCACGGGGGTGGCGCTGAGCGCGACCCACGGCACGATCGCGCGCAGCGCCAACCCCCATCGTTTGTTTGCCCTGGTCGGCATGGCGCTGGGGGTCTTCGCGATCGTGTTTCTCGGTGGAGCGCCCCAACTGGTGGCCCGGCAGGGCGGGGTGGCGCTTTTCCAGATCTTTTCGGCTGTGATGGCGTTGGCCGCGCTGGCCAGCGCGCTGGCCTTTCCCCGCGCCGAGACGAATCTGGCGAACCCCGTGGAAGCCGGCAAGAAGGCGATTCCGAAGCCGGTCTGGTTCGGCATCGCGGGCATTGCCTGCATGGCCTTGGTTCAGTCCATGACCTTCAGTTTTCTGGAGCGGGTCGGTCATGAGCGGGGCTTCGGTCTGCAAGCGGTGACGGGCGTGCTGGTGGCCCTGGGCTTTGTGAATCTGTTTCCGGCCCTGCTGGCCGCCATCCTGGAAAGGCGACTGTCTGCCAAGCGGGTGATGTTGGTCGGCCCCTGGGTTCAGGCCATCCTGGTGGTGGTCATCATGTCTTCGGCGCAATTCGCCCCCTATGCATTCGCCGCCTCGGTGTTTGCCGCCGTGATGTTGTTCACCCACACCTTCGCCTTCGGCTTGTTGGCCAGACTCGACCGCAGCGGTCGCGCCATGGCTGCGACGCCGGCGATGCTGATGGTCGGCGCCGCCATTGGCCCGCTTTTGGGCGGCACCCTGGTCAAGACCTGGGGCTATGCCAGCTTTGGGCCGGTCGCTTTTGCCATCGCCCTGTTGGCCGCCTTGTGCTTTTCGCAACTTCCCAACGCCCATGCCGCACCCACTCAAGAGGTCTTTGCATGATGAAACCCAAACACCGCTTTGTCGATCTGTCGATCTATCTGGAAAATGAGGTGCTTTCCGATCCGCCGCCCCTGGCACCCAGGATCACCTACCAGGCACACGCCGACACCGTGCCCGAGTTCATGGCGATGCTGCCAGGAACGCAAGTCGGGGATTTTCCGGATGGCGAGGCCGCTGCGGCCGAATGGGTCACGCTGACGACGCACAACGGCACCCACCTCGATGCACCCTGGCATTTCCATTCGACGCAGGATGCGAAGAGCGGCGGTTCCCGGCCCTCGATGACGATCGACCAGGTGCCGCTCGAATGGTGTTTCCAGGCCGGGGTGAAGCTGGATTTCCGGCACTTTCCGGATGGCCATGTCGCCACCGCCGCCGACGTCGAGGCTGAGCTGGCACGCATCGGCCACACCCTCGAACCCTTGGACATCGTGGTTGTGAATACACGTGCGGGTGCGCGCTACGGGCACGCTGACTATCTGGGAGCCGGTTGCGGCATGGGCTACGAGGCCACCATGTACCTGCTGGAGCGCGGCGT
>JAFAMV010000188.1 GCA_019233055.1 Curvibacter sp. | reverse complement strand
CGGCGGTCTCCAGCAGGTCTTCCACGGCGGGCAGCTCCTGCATGATGCGCGACAGGTCGGCATCGGACTCGACCTCGCTGACCACGCTGGCAGCGGTCGATTCGCTCTGCGAATAGGCTGCCGAGATGCGCTGGGCCAGGGCCCCGGCCTCGGTGCTGACGAGCTCGTGCACCGCATGCCGGCGCATCACCTCGCTGAGGGCGCCCGGGTCCGACGAGGCGCTGTGCAGCAGGGTGCTGTGCTGGCCGTCATCTTCGAGCAGCAGCTGGAAGCTGCGGGCAAAGGCGTAGGGCAGGGGGTGGCGCATGGGCGGCGGGCTCAGGGGCTGGGACGGTCGTTGGATTCGGCGGCCGGCAGCGGGCTGGCGGCGCCACTGCCATTGCCGTTGCCACCGGCATTGTCTGCCGCGGGCTTGTCGGCCTTCTTGCGCGGGGCCAGCTCGGGCAGCACCGCAGCGCCGGTGATGCCGGGCATCACCGCGCTCGGGCTCGGCTGGACCTGCTGCTGCAGCGTGCGCAGGCTGTCGTAGCGGTCGGCGCTCACCGAGTTCAGGCTGTCGGCGTCGCGCACCACCACCGGGCGCAGGAAGACCATCAGATTGGTCTTGCTGCGCACGCGCTTCTCGTTCTTGAACAGGTTGCCGAGGATGGGCACGTCGCCCAGGCCGGGCACCTTGTCGGCATTGCCGGTGTAGTTGTCCTGCAGCAAGCCGCCCATCACCACCACCGAGCCGTCGTCGACGAGCACATTGGATTCGATCGAGCGCTTGTTGGTGGTCGGGCCGTTGGTGTTGCTGCTGGTGGTGGTGTCGATGCTCGACACCTCCTGGTAGATGGTCATCTTGACCGTGCCGTTCTCGCTGATCTGCGGCTTCACCCGCAGGGTCAGGCCCACGTCCTTGCGCTCGACGGTCTGGAAGGGGCTGACGGTGGCGGTGCTGTTGGTGTTGGTGTAGCTGCCGGTGACGAAGGGCACGTTCTGGCCGACGACGATCTTGGCCTCTTCGTTGTCCAGGGTCAGCAGGCTCGGGGTGGACAGCACGTTGCCGTCGCCGCTGTTCTCGAGGAAGTTGGCCAGGGCGCCCAGCACGTATTTGCCGTTGACCTTTTCGGCGATGCCGATGTTGAAGCCGCTGGCGGGCAGCACGCTGCCCAGTGTCGAGGTGGACAGGCTCAGGATGTTGGCGCCCGCCACGCTGGAGTTGGTGCCGCCGAGGGCGACGAAATTGCCGCCGAGCTTGCTCAGCAGGCCCTGCCATTGCACGCCGAACTGCGAGGTCTTGGATGTGTCGACCTCGACGATCAGGCTTTCGACCAGCACCTGGGCACGGCGTCCGTCGAGCTTGTCGATGACGGCGCGCAGTTGCCGGTACTGAGGTTCGGGCGCGCTGATGATGAGGGAGTTGGTCGAGGTGTCGGCCTGGATCTGCCCGCCCGTCGAGGGTTGGCTGCTGCTGTTGCCGAAATTGGCCGAGGCGCCGCTGCCCAGGCCGCCGCTGCTGCCGCTGCTCGAGCCGGTGCTGCTGCCCATGCCGCTGGTGCTGCTCAGGCCGGAGCCGCTGGTGCTGGTGGGGCTCAGGCCGGTGCTGACCGAGGTGCTTCCGCTGGCGGCACCGCTGCCGCCCGTGTTGGCGTTGAGGGCGGCGCGCAGGGTAACGGCCAGCCGGGCGGCGTCGGCATTCTTCAGGTAGACCACGTGGATGTTGCCGGCCGCGCCATTGGCGTCGGAGTCCGGCCGGTCCAGTTTGGCGACCAGGGCCTTGACCATGGCCACGCGGGCCGGGTTGGCGGCCCGCAGGATCAGGCTGTTGGTGCGCGGTTCGGCCAGCAGCGTGGTCTTGAACGAGGTGTCCGACTGGCCCTGGGCCGCCGCCGGCGTGCCGCCGCTGCTGCCGCTGTCGATGAGGCGGTTGACCAGGGGGGCGAGGTCGATGGCCAGGGCATGTTGCAGCGGGATCACCTCGACATCGCTGGCATTGGCGACGTCCAGCGAGGCGATGATGCGGGCCAGGCGCTGCAGGTTGTCGGCGTAGTCGGTGATGATCACCGAGTTGTTGCCGGGGTTCACATTGATGGTGTTGTTCGGGCTGATCAGCGGACGCAGCACCGGCACCAGGTTGTTCGCGCTCTCGAAGTTGAGCTTGAAGATCTGGGTCACGATCTGGCTGCCGCCCGGGCCCTGGCGGGCGGTGTCGCCGCTGCTGATGGTGACCGGCCCGGCCTGCAGCTTGGCTTCGGCTTCCGGCACCACCTTGTACAGGCCGCTGGCCTCGACCACGGTGAAGCCCTGCAGCCGCAGTGTGGACAGGAACTGCTCCCAGGCCACGGCCGGGCTCACCGGGCGGTCGCTGGTGAGCGTCAGCGTGCCCTTGACGCGCGGATCGACCACCATGCTGCGGCCGGTGATCACCCCGAGGGTGCGCGCCACGCCTTCTATCTCGGCGTTGTTGAAGTTCAGCGTGATCGGTTCGCCCGGCCGGGGGGCGGCGGCGGTGCCCTGTGCGTGCACCGGCAGGCCGCTGAGCAGCAGGCTCACGGCCAGCGACAGGGTGGCCAGGCGGAAAGCGGGGCGACGGAGGTGTTTCATGTGCATTAGCCCAGAGAGATGATGGAGCGCGCGCCCTGGCGCCGCCCGATGATGTTGAGCAGGTTGTTCAAGGCGGCTTCGCGCTCGGGCGCCGCTTCGGCCGCGCCCTCGAAGTGCAGGCGGGCGCCGACCCATCGGCCCTGGCCGCTGAGCCGCAGGCTGCCGTCCAGGGTCTTCAGCGCCAGCGTGGGGGCGTCGCCGCCGTCGAGGTCGAGCTGGTAGCTGCCCATGGGCTGCAGGGTGGACAGGCGCGAGGAGATGTCTTTGGCCTGCAGGCTGGCCTGGCCGTCGATGCGCAGACGCCCGGCGGCCCATTCGAGTGCCAGGGCGTGGGTGTCGATCTGCAGCTGCCCCTGGGCCTGCACCGTGTTCCAGGGGGTGCCCAGACCGCCGAGCAGGCCGGCGGGCCATTGCGAGGCGCCATCGTCCAGTTGCAGGCGCACCCGGCCCAGGCCGAGTCCGAGGCGCAGGGCCAGGGGCTGCGGGGTGCAGCAATCGGCCCGCAGTTCGGCATGCAGGCCCAGCAGGGCCGGTCGCAGCTGCCAGTCCAGGCGACCGGGCAGGGCGGTGCGGTCCTGGCTGCCCTGGCCGCCGGTGAGCACCAGATTGGCCGAACCCGACCAGACCGTGCCGCGTGGCAGCAACAGCTGCACATGGCCCTGGCTGAGCTGGTCCACCGCCGCCGACAGCCAGCGGGCCGGGGCCTGCAGTGCCAGGGTGAGCAGGCCGCCGCACAGGGCGCCGCACAGCGCCCAGGCGCGCAGGCCGTGTCGCGGCCGTTGGGTGCGCGGCGCGGCGGCGGGCGCGCCGGAGCGCAGGAAGGGCGGGCGCTGGCGCATCAGGGGGCCACGTCGGAAGTCGGCAGGCTGAGCGAGAGCGTGCCGTCCCAGCTCACGCCCTGGCCGTCGGCAGCCTGGACACCGGCAGCGGTGCTGCGGTTGAGGCGCATCTCGCTGGGCAGCAGTCGGGCATTGACGCGGGCCTGCACCAGCCATTGGGCGAGTGCCTCCGCCGGGGCGGCTTTCAGGGTCAGGGTGGCGCGGTCGCCCTGGATGCTGAGCTGGCCGCTGCCGCCCAGGCGCTGGTGCACGCTGGATTCGAGCGCCTGGATCACTTCGCTGCGCGGCAGCCGTGTCTGCGCCTGCAGCGCACGGGTCTCGGCCTGCAGGCCCTGCATCTGCTGCCATTGGGCATCGAGTTCATGCTGGCGCAGGCCGGCATGGCGCAGGGTAGCCAGGGCCGGGGCCAGCCCGACCCACCAGAACAGCGCGACCGCCAGCACGGCGGCGGCGGCCAGCACCAGCCGTTGCTCGCGCGGGGCCAGGGCCTGCCAATGCCGCAGGGCCTGGGCGTACAGGGGCTTGGCGGGGGACATCAGCGGACCTCCTGGCGGACGATGATCTGATCGGCTTCCTGGCGTGCCGCATAGCCTTGACCGTGCAGGCGCTCGCCGAACTGCAGCATCTCGTCGCTGCCCAGGTTCATGCCCTTGAGGCGCAATTCGCCGCCGGCATAGTCGAGGCCGGAGGGCAGTTTGCCGGCCGGCGCGGCGCGGGTGGCCGCCTGCAACAGGGTCTCGAGGTCGCCGCCCGAGGCCTGGCCGGAGGCCTGGCGCAGGTTGGCGACTTCGCGAGCCATCTGCACCGGGGCATCGACCACCACCCGCACGTTCGGAAAGCTGCGGGTGAGCATGCTGTTGATCTCGGCCTGGCGCTGCACCAGGTTGTGGTCTTCCTTCCAGGCCCAGGCATTGAGGCCCAGCCACTGGGCCAGCAGCAGCAGGCCCAGGCCCAGGCGGGCGGCCCGCCAGGCCGGCGACTGCCAACCGGTGCGCAGGCCGCGGTTGACGAGTTTGAGCAGGCGGTGGCGCTGGGTGCTGGCAAAGCCCTGCTGGGCGAGTTCCCAGGGGCTGGCGGCGGCGGCCAGCCAGCGGCTGGCCGGCGTTTCGAGCACCACCGGGCGTCCCAGGGCCGTTTCGGCCTGGGCGGCGACGGCGGGTTCGGCCAGCAGGGCGGTGTGTTCAGGGCGTTGGGGCCACACCGGATGGCCGGTCCGGCCCATGGGCTGGCGCAGCAACGGTTGCCGGGCGTCAAGGCCGCACAGAACCCACTCACCCGCGTCGGCCGGTCCCAGGGCGCGCAGGCAGGGCACGGTGTCGCCGTCGCTGTCGGCGGCCAGCCGGGCCTCGGGCCACAGCTCGGGCACGATGCGGGTGACGGAGCGTCCGGCCGCCTCGAGGGCCTGCAGGGTCGACGACAGCCAGGCGCGGTCGCAGGCGGCCACCCAGCGGGTCTGTTCCGGCCCCGGGGCGGGCCCCAGGGCCAGGTGCAGCTGGGCGGGCTCATCGAGCAGGCGGTCTTCGAGCAGGCCTTCGAGCACCGCCTGCAGCCGGGGGCTGGCGGGGCCGATGCCGCGGGGCAGTTCGATGGGGTGCCAGGACAGGCAGCGCACCGGCACCACCGCCACCACCTCGGCCGGCCGCTCGGGCTGCGGCAGCAGGCTGGCGACGGCGCTGCCCTGCCGTGCAGCCTGCCGGCCATCGGGCGTGAGGACGTAGGACCACTCGGTGCTGGGGGTGGGGGCGCCTGCGGGCAGGAGGACGATCAGGGTGCTCATGGGATTTGTAGGCGGCCCATTGTAGAGAGGTGATATGAAGATTTGGCGCAGGCCGTGGCGCCCGGTGTCGGGTGGGCGTCGCGTTTCAGGTCGGGGGCTGGAAGGTGGTGCTGACCGAGAAGCTGCCGCGTTCGCGCCACAGGGTCTTGACGTCGACGCCGACGCGGTGGACCAGGGAGCGCTCCTCGATCACCTTGTCGTCCAGGCGCAGCCGGCCCAGGACCTCGAAATAGCCGCTGGAGGCGGCGTGCGCATCGGCGTTGAGCTGCGAGGCCAGCTCGCCGCCCAGCACCTTGCCGGCATCGGTGTAGGTCCTGAAATAGTTCAGCGCCCGGGCGCTGATGAGCTGCTGGGCGCCCGCCATGTCCAGGCCCGGGATGCAGGCATAGAGCACCTCGGCGGGAGCGGTGTTGAGATTGACCGGGGTGCGGGCCGGCAGCAGGGCGATGAAGGGCTTGAGCGGGGCCAGGGTGGCGGGGCTCAGTCCGAGGTTGATCAACTGGTCCAGGTGCAGCGGCGGCAGCGGGGCGTTGCCGTCGGCGCCCCGCACCGAGGCCAGCAGGTTCTGCTCCAGGGCCGTGAGCTGCGCCGCCGGCAGGCCCAGCAGCCGGAACAGTTTGACAAAGGCCTGGTGATCGCTGGGCGAGAGTCGGCCGCTGTTGATCAGGTTCTGGACGTTGAGGCGACCCTGCTGGTCGGTGATGCGTCCCGACAGGAAGGTGTTCTGGGCCGCATCGCCGTCGTCGCCGGCGTTGTGGTCCTGGTCGGCCGCCAGGAAGGTGGACAGCCGGGCCTCCTGCAGTGGAATGGCCCAGGGCTCGGACAGGTAGTCGGCGCCGCCGGAGCGGCCGTCCTCACGCAGGATGAGGCGCGACCAGTCGAGCGCCCCGGTGAGGATCCAGGCGGCCTGGACCCGTGTCCGCTCGGCACTCTCGACCTCCACGCCGCGCCACTGCTGCCACAGCGCACCGGCGGCCAGGGTCGCCACCAGGGTGACGGTCAGCATGGCGGCCAGCAGGGCGGCGCCGCGTTCGCGCCACGGGTGGTCGGACTTCATGACTTGCCACCTCCCAGGATCGGACGGGCCCAGTCGCGGGTGATGCGCCCGCTGGCGGCCTGTCCCGGGGCCAGGTTGAGCACCAGACGCACGCCGTCGGGCAGGGTGGAGGTGGTGGATGCGGTGGTGGCGGTGCTGACCGGGGCGGCGGCGGTGCCGGTGGAGCTGCTGCTGCCGGTGCTGGCGGTCGTGCCCGTGGTGCTGCTGGTGCTGGTGGATGCGGTGCTGGCGGTCGATGTGGCGGTGGCCGTGCTGGCGTCGCTGGAAAAGGGGTTGGTCCAGGCGTTCTGCCGGTAGTAGAAGATCTGCCAGTCGGTGGCCGCGGCGATCGCCACTTCGCGCTGGCGGCTGGCCTCGTCGGGGTTCTGGCCCCACAGCGCGGCCTGCTGCCAGGCGTTCTGCCAGTCCCCCAGGGTGGCCAGCGGGGGCGATTGCCAGCGCAGCCATTGGCCGTCGTTGCCGGCGTTGCGCAGGGTCCAGGCCACCACCAGGGTGGATTCGGGCCGTGAGGCCTGGCCTCTGCGGGTCATGCGCAGCACCCGACCGTCCCAGTCCAGGGCGGTGATGTTGCTCATCTCGACCAGCGATTCAAGGTCCACCTGCCATTGATCCAGGCCCGCCTGCAAGGCCAGGACCTGGTTGTCGTGGGCGCGGGTCAGCTCCTGGGTGCGCAGCATGCCGTCCAGCCCGCGCCAGCTCAGCAGGGCCATGAGGGCCATGATGGACAGCGCGATCAGCAGCTCGATCAGGGTGAAGCCGGCGCCGTGCCGGGGCGGTCGCCGGGCCATCAGTAGCGCCCTTCCACGGTGGACAGTTGCACGATGGGACGTCCCGATTCGTCGAGCGCCTGGGCGTTGATGCGCATGAAGCTGGGGTTGGGCGTGGGGCGCACCGACAGATGGACCTGCAGGGCGCGGCCGGCCTGTTCGCAGGCGACGGTGCTGTCGCCGATGCCGGGCATCTGGCTGGCCAGGCGCAGCCGGGTGAGTTCGTTCTCGGCGCAGACATGGCCGAGCAGGGTGTCGAGCTGGCGTCCAGCGTTCTGTGTCAGCGCCGAACTGGCCTGCACGCCGGCCATCAGGGCGATCGCGACGATGCCCAGGGCCACCAGCACCTCGATGAGGGTGAAGCCCTGCGGTGTGCCGCGTCGGCGAAGGCTGAGACGGCGGCTCATGGCGGGCCGGACACCACGGCAAAAGGCCGCAGGCCATCGCTGGCGACGGTCAGCGAGCGGTCCGGGGCGTCGCTGCGCACCAGGGTGACCTGCTGCGGCCCGATGACGGGCTCGGGGCCGAGCCCGAGGCGGATGTTCGGGTCGGTGGTGGCCGTGCCGCTGTCCAGCCAGCCCTCGGGCAGGGTGCCGGCGGGCAGGCCGTCAAAGCGGAAGCCCTCCGGGGTCGGCCGCCATTGCACCGCCACGCCGCTGGTGCGGGAGCGTGCGCGCGCCGATTCGAGCAGGGCGGCCAGGCGCTGGGCCTCGCGTTCCAGTTGGGTCTGGCGGCCGTCGCGCAGGGAGAACATCACCCCGGCGGTGGCCATCGCCATGATGCTGATGACGATCAGCAACTCGATCAGGGTGAAGCCGGCACCGGACGGCCTGGGGCGGATCGGCCTGGTGCCGGACAGGGCGGACATGGGGCCGACAGCCTCACTGCCAGCTGCCGATGTCGGCGTTCTTGCCTTCGCCGCCCGACTGGCCGTCGGCGCCATAGGACATGACGTCGACCTCGCCCTTCACGCCGGGGTTCAGGTACTGATAGGCATGGCCCCAGGGATCGTTGGGCAGCTTCTCGAGGTAGGGCTTCCAGTTGGGCGGCACCGGGGCGGTGGTCGGGCGCACCACCAGGGCCTGCAGGCCCTGTTCGGCGCTGGGGTAGCGCTGGTTGTCGAGGCGGTAGAGCTTCAGGGCCTGCATGATGTTGTTGACATCGGTGCGGGCGGCGGTGACGCGGGCGTCGTCGGCGCGGTCGAGCACATTGGGCACGATGAGGGCGGCCAGCACACCGATGATGACCAGCACCACCATCAGTTCGATGAGGGTGAAGCCGGCCTGGGCGCGAGCGCGGAAGGAAGCAAGGGGGCGGTTCATGGTGGAGGGCATCGGTCTGGGGTCAGGGCTTGAAGCGCATGAATCATAATCCGCGCATGATGACATCTCCGATCTCAAGCCCGGGTCAGCGTTGGGCGCTTCGCGGCACCACATTCATGGTCTGGGCGCTGGCGGCGGCTTCGGCGGTGTTCTGGGGTCTGCGCCTGTCGCAGCCGGTGGCGCCGCCATCGGTGGATGTGGTGGCCGCCGCCGCCCCGCAGGCCGATGCGATGGCGATGGCGCGGTTTCTGGGCGCGCCCCAGGGTGCCGCCCCGGCGCCGGTGGCGGGGCCGACCCTGGCTTCGCGTTTCAGCCTCGCCGGCGTGGTGGCCGATGGCCGCCGCTTCGGCGCGGCATTGATCGCCATCGATGGCAAGCCGGCCCGGCCCTACCGGGTCGGGGCCACGCTCGAAGACGGCCTGGTGCTGATCTCGGTCGAGCGCCGGCGGGCCTCTCTGGGGCCCGATCTGCACCAACCGGCCAGCCTGACCCTGGAGCTGCCACCCCTGCAGGCGGAGGCCGCCGCGCCGGTCTCAGTCGAGCCGAACAAGCTCCCGGCCGCCGTAGGCAAGGGTCGACCGGGGCCAATCTGAGGCCTGCTGCGGCAACCCGTCGTCGCGCATCATCCACTGGACGGCGCGGATCACGCCGGCATGGGTGATCCAGAGCTGGTCCGCATCGGACGGGCCGGTCTGCCGCACTTCGTCCAGGGCCTGACGCACCCGCGCCATGAACCGGCGCACGCTTTCGCCGCCTCCCGGGGGGTGGTCGAGGAAGTCGTCGGTCCAGGCCTGCAGGGCAGGGGCTGGCAGCGCGTCCCAGGCCTGACCTTCCCAGTGGCCGAAGTCCATCTCGGCCAGTCGGCCGTCCTGCAGGGCGGTCGGGGTGGTCTGCAGATCCGGGCGGGCTTCACGCAGGGTCAGCGCCAACTTTGCGCATCTTTGCCGGGGCGAACTGCGCATCAGGGTCCCGCGCGGCAGCAGCGAGGCCATCTCGGCCGCCACCTCCAGG
>JAFAMV010000178.1 GCA_019233055.1 Curvibacter sp. | reverse complement strand
GTAGCCTGCACTGCGGAAGGCTTCGATGCCGGCGGGGGTGGCCTTCAGGCTTTCGAACTCGGCGGTGGAGATTTCTGGGAGATCGATTTCAGCGCGCAGGGGCTCGCCGAGGGCCGAGCGCACCGTGACCTTCCCGAGTGCCAGCGCCTGGGCGTCGGACATCCACAGCCCGGCTGTCGATGCCATCACGGCCGCCAGGGCGGTGATCTTCCACCGATTCAGAGTTGATCGCGAAGTTTTCATGCCTTGATGCCCGGGAACAGGACAGGAGGCAAATCTTTTTTCAACATTTGTAACTCTGCCTCGCTGCTAAAAGTGAAAAACGACCATAGCATCAAGGCCTTATGCTGACAAGCTGAGTCACTGCTGAAGGTCGGAGACGCGCCGGGCACCTGCAAAAGACCTGAGATGAACGTTGTCAAATGGCAACGTTCATCTTTGTTCAATTGCTTACATGTGTAACGAGATTAGGCGTCCAGCAGGATGCGCAGCATGCGACGCAGCGGTTCTGCGGCACCCCAGAGCAGTTGATCGCCGATGGTGAAGGCACCGACATACTCGGGGCCCATGGCCAGCTTGCGCACCCGGCCCACCGGAATCGTCAGGGTGCCTGTCACGGCCACCGGGGTGAGGTCCTTGACGGTGGCCTCGCGGGTGTTGGGGACCACCTTGGCCCAGGGGTTGTCGGCGGCGATCATGGCTTCGATGTCGGCCACCGGCACGTCCTTCCTGAGCTTGAAGGTCAGGGCCTGGCTGTGGCAGCGCATGGCGCCCACGCGCACGCAGAAGCCGTCCACCGGAATGGCCGGGGTGTTGAAGGCCTCGCCGATGCCCAGGATCTTGTTGGTCTCGGCCATGCCCTTCCACTCTTCGCGGCTGACGCCATTGCCCAGGTCCTTGTCGATCCAGGGGATCAGGCTGCCGCCCAGCGGGACGCCGAAATTGGCGGTCTCGGCTTCGCCCAGGCTGCGTTGCTTGGCGATGACCTTGCGGTCGATTTCCAGGATGGCGCTCTTGGGGTCGTCGAGCAGGCTGCGCACTTCGGCGTTCAGGGTGCCGAACTGGGTCAGCAGTTCGCGCATGTGCTGGGCGCCACCGCCCGAGGCGGCCTGGTAGGTCTGGGTGGACATCCACTCGACCAGACCGGCCTTGTAGAGGGCGCCGACGCCCATCAGCATGCAGCTGACGGTGCAGTTGCCGCCGACCCAGTTGTTGCCGCCCTGGGCCAGTGCGTTCTTGATCACCGGCAGGTTCACCGGGTCCAGGATGATGACGGCGTCATCCTTCATGCGCAGGGTCGAGGCGGCATCGATCCAGTGGCCGCTCCAGCCGGCGGCGCGCAGCTTGGGGAAGACTTCGGTGGTGTAGTCGCCGCCCTGGGCGGTGATGATGATGTCGCAGCGCTTGAGCGCAGCGATGTCGTAGGCGTCCTGCAGAACGGTTTCGTTCTTGGCTTGCACGGGGGCCTTGCCACCGGCATTCGACGTCGAGAAGAAAATGGGTTCGATCAGGCCGAAGTCTCCTTCAGCCGTCATGCGATCGATCAGCACCGAGCCGACCATGCCGCGCCAACCCACCAGACCTACAAGATTACCTACCTTCATCGGATTGCCCTTTCAGAAAAATGAATTCTTTGGCCCCCGGCTCGTCGGGCCGGGGAGGGCGTGACGAACCGGGCTACTGCTTAGCCTTTAATGGTCGTCTTGGTAATGGCGGCCACCACGGCATCACCCATCTCGCGGGTGCTGACCTTGGTGGTGCCTTCCGAGTAGATGTCAACGGTTCTCAGACCCGCAGCCAGCACCGATTTGACCGCGGACTCGATTCGGTCGGCGGCTTCGGCTTGGTTGAGGGAGAAGCGGAGCATCATGGCAGCGGAGAGTATTGTAGCCAAAGGATTGGCAATGCCCTTGCCGGCGATGTCGGGCGCACTGCCATGGCTGGGTTCGTAGAGACCCTGGTTGCTCGAATTCAGGCTGGCCGAAGGGAGCATGCCGATGGAGCCGGTCAGCATGGCCGCTTCGTCGGACAGGATGTCGCCGAACATGTTGCCGGTGACCACCACGTCGAATTTCTTCGGTGCTTTGACCAGTTGCATCGCCGCGTTGTCGACATACATGTGGTCGAGTTCGACGTCAGGGTATTGCTGACCCACTTCGGTGACGATGTCCTTCCAGAACTGGAAGGTCTCGAGCACATTGGCCTTGTCCACGCTGGTGACGCGCTTGCTGCGCTTGCGGGCGGCCTGGAAGGCCACATGGGCGATGCGTTCGACCTCGGGGCGCGAATAGCGCATGGTGTCGAAGGCTTCCTCGGTACCGGGGAAGTGGCCGTCGACAGCGGTGCGCCGGCCGCGCGGTTGGCCGAAATAGATGTCGCCGGTCAACTCGCGGATGATGAGGATGTCCAGGCCGGCGATCAGTTCGGGCTTCAGGCTCGACGCACCCACCAGTTGCTCATAGCAGATGGCCGGGCGGAAGTTGGCGAACAGGCCCAGGTTCTTGCGCAGGCCCAGGATGGCCTGCTCGGGGCGCAGGGGGCGGTCGAGCTTGTCGTACTTCCAGTCGCCGACGGCACCGAACAGCACCGCGTCGGCTTCCTTGGCCAGCTTCAGGGTCGACTCGGGCAGCGGGTGTCCGTGGGCTTCGTAGGCGGCGCCGCCGACCAGGGCGGATTCGGTTTCGAACTTCAGATCGAGGACGTTGAGGACCTTGACCGCTTCAGCGACGATTTCGGTGCCGATGCCGTCACCGGGGAGGATTGCAATTTTCATGGGATGGTATTCCTGAGATTCAATGGGAGGGTCTCAAGGGCCGGTCAGCCAACGGGACAAGCGTTGTTCGCAGGCCTTGAAGACGATGTAAGAGAGCAGCGACAGATAGGCGATGACCAGCAGCTCCACGAGTTGCCGCAGGCCGCCGTCGAAAACGGCCATCAGGCCGTTCTCTGCCAGAAAGCGGGCGTTGGCCTGAAACAGGTAGAACAGGTTCAGAGAGCCCACGCCAAAACCGATGAAGGACAGACCCAGCACCACAAAAGTCAGCCAGATGCGGCTCAGCACCTGCTGTTGGAACCAGCGAACCCACATGGTTTCAGCCCGCCGCAGTTTCAGCCGACCATGGTGCGTGCAAGCCAGGGCTTGGTGGCCAGCCGTTCGGCCTCGAAAGCCCGGATCTTGTCGGCCTGGCGCAGGGTCAGTCCGATGTCGTCAAAACCGTTGAGCAGGCAATAGCGGCGGAAGGCGTTGACCTCGAAGGGGATCTCGGCGCCCTGGGCGCGCACGATGACCTGACGCTCCAGATCGACCGTGAGTTCATAGCCGGGGAAGGCGTGGACCTCGTCGAACAGCTGCGCCACCGTGGCTTCTGGCAGCACGATCGGCAGCAGGCCGTTCTTGAAGCTGTTGTTGAAGAAGATGTCGGCGAAGCTGGGCGCGATGATGGCGCGGAAGCCGTATTGGTCCAGGGCCCAGGGGGCGTGCTCGCGCGAGGAGCCGCAGCCGAAGTTCTTGCGTGCCAGCAGCACGGAAGCACCTTGGTAACGAGGCTGGTTGAGCACGAAGTCCGGATTGGGCTTGCGGCTGGCGGGGTCCTGGCCGGGCTGGCCCGGGTCCAGATAGCGCCATTCGTCAAACAGATTGGGCCCGAAGCCGGTCTTGCGGATGGATTTCAGGAATTGCTTGGGAATGATGGCGTCGGTGTCGACGTTCTCGCGGTCCATCGGGGCCACGAGGCCCTTGTGCACGGTGAATTTCTGCATGGCTTGTGTCCTCGGAGGCTTCAGGCGAATTGACGCACGTCGACGAAGTGGCCGTGCACCGCGGCGGCGGCGGCCATGGCCGGGCTGACCAGGTGGGTGCGGCCGCCGGCGCCCTGGCGTCCTTCGAAATTGCGGTTGCTGGTGGAGGCGCAGCGCTCGCCGGGCTCCAGGCGGTCGGCGTTCATGGCCAGGCACATGGAGCAACCCGGTTCGCGCCATTCGAAGCCGGCTGCCTTGAAGATCTCGTGCAGGCCTTCGCGTTCGGCCTGTTCCTTGACCAGGCCCGAGCCCGGCACCACCATGGCCACCTTGATGTTCCTGGCCACCTTCTGGCCAAGCTTCTTCACCACGGCAGCGGCTTCGCGCATGTCCTCGATGCGGCTGTTGGTGCAGGAGCCGATGAAGACCTTGTCGACGAAGATGTCGTTCAGCGGCTTGCCGGGTTCCAGCGCCATGTAGGTCAGTGCCCGCTCCATGGCGCCGCGTTTGTTGGCGTCCTTTTCCTTGTCGGGGTCGGGCACGCGGCCGTCGATGCCGAGCACCATTTCGGGCGAGGTGCCCCAGGTGACCTGCGGCACGATCTGGGCCGCGTCGAGCTCGACCACCGCGTCGAAGTGGGCGTCGGCGTCCGAGTGCAGGGTCTTCCAATAGGCGGTGGCCTGCTCCAGTTCCACGCCGCTTGGGCTCAGGGGGCGGCCCTTCACATAGTCGATGGTCTTGTCGTCGACGGCCACCAGACCGGCCCGTGCGCCGCCTTCGATGGCCATGTTGCAGACCGTCATGCGGCCTTCCATGGAGAGGCTGCGGATCGCCGAGCCGGCAAATTCGATGGTGTAGCCGGTGCCGCCGGCGGTGCCGATCCGGCCGATGATGGCCAGCACGATGTCCTTGGCGGTGACGCCCTTGGCCAGGCTGCCCTCGACCTTGATCAGCATGTTCTTGGCCTTCTTGGCCAGCAGGGTCTGGGTGGCCATGACGTGCTCGACCTCGCTGGTGCCGATGCCGTGCGCCAGCGCGCCGAAGGCCCCGTGGGTCGAGGTGTGCGAGTCGCCGCAGACCACGGTCATGCCCGGCAGGGTGGCGCCGTTTTCGGGGCCGATGACGTGCACGATGCCCTGGCGCTTGGACATGAAGGGGAAGAAGGCCGCGGCGCCGAATTCCTGGATGTTGCTGTCCAGCGTGGTGATCTGCTCCTTGCTGATCGGGTCGGCGATGCCGTCGTAGCCCAGTTCCCAGCCGGTGGTGGGGGTGTTGTGGTCGGCCGTGGCGACGATCGAGCTGACGCGCCAGACCTTGCGGCCCGCCTGGCGCAGGCCTTCGAAGGCCTGCGGGCTGGTCACTTCATGCACCAGGTGGCGATCGATGTAGAGGATGGCGGTGCCGTCTTCCTCGGTGTGGACGACGTGTTCGTCCCAGATCTTGTCGTAGAGAGTGCGTCCCATGATGTGCTCTTTGCGTCTTTCGTGAGGTGAGGAATTCTAGGTTCAGGCGGCTTCGATGGCGTGGGCAGCCCGCGGGGGCGGGCTGGCGCGCAGGTGGTCGACCAGCAGTCGTGCGGTGGTCGGCAGGGCCTGGAAGTCGCGGGCCACGATGCGCAGCTCGCGCCAGGCCCATTCATCGGTCAGTGGCACGGCGCGCAGGCGGCCGACACCCTGCATGAGCGCGAAGGCCCGGTCGGGCAGCACGCCGATGCCCAGGCCGTTGTCGATCATGCGCACCATGGCATCCAGGCCCGTGACCTGGATGCGCAGTTTGAGCGACCGCCCGGCGCGGGCCGCGGCCTGGTGCATGGCCAGGCTGATGCTGCTGTTGGCATGCAGGCCGACGATGTCGTGGTCGAGGACTTCGCAGAAGCTGGCCTGCACCGAGTCGGCCAGCAGGTGGTGGTGCGGTACCACCAGCACCAGCCGGTCTTCCCGATAGGGCGCGGTCTGCAGGGGCGGGTTGGAGGCCGTGTTCTGGCGGACATGGCAGATCCCCAGGTCGGCCGCCCCTTCGGCCACTGCCTGCATCACATCGGGGCTGAGGTGCTCTTCGAGGTCGATCTTGATCTGCCCGTGCTCGCGGGTGAAGGCCCCCAGGTCTTCGGGCAGGAACTGCACGATGGCCGAGATGTTGGCGTGGATGCGCACATGGCCGCGTACGCCGTCGGCGTATTCGCTGAGTTCGCCCTGCATCTTCTCCAGGCCGTAGAGCACGGTGCGGGCGTGGTGCAGCAGGCTTTCGCCGGCCGGCGTGAGCCGCACGCCGCGGCTGTGCCGGTGCAGCAAAGGGGTGTCGACCGTGGCTTCGAGATCGCTCAGCCGTTTGCTCACCGCCGAGGCAGCAATGAATTCGCGCTCTGCGGCCCGGCCGATGCTGCCGAGTTCGCAGACGGCCACGAACAGCTGCAGCGAGGTCAGGTCAATGCGACGGGCGAAATTGCGTTCGGAGCTCTTCATGGCGGGGATGCATCTCGAAATGAGATGTTGAATCTATTTTCGATGCATTCCACTCGCTTTGCCATCTCTTGCTGAGATGGCTGGCCTGCCGCTTGCGTGCGGCGGCCTGAA
This sequence comes from Curvibacter sp., assembly GCA_019233055.1. Taxonomy (GTDB): domain Bacteria; phylum Pseudomonadota; class Gammaproteobacteria; order Burkholderiales; family Burkholderiaceae_C; genus Curvibacter. The sequence continues at coordinate 2,539 of JAFAMV010000178.1, read as the reverse complement.
TGCCGGACACGACGACACCACCCCGAACAGGGGGCAGGATTCGGACTGATCTTCGTGGCGGGCCGGGCGGCTCAGTGCCGGCGTTGGAGCAGTTGGGCTGCCAGTGCCAGCAGGCCCTCGGTGTAGCGGTTCGCAGGAAGGGCCGACAGGGCGGCGATGGCACGCTGGGCTTCGTCGGCGGCGGCCTGCCGTGTGGCCTCCAGGGCGCCGGTCTGGTGCACGATCTCGATGATCTGCGGCAGTTTCTCGGTCTCGCCCTGCTCGATGGCGTGGCGGATGAGGGCGGCCTGTTCGGGGGTGCCGCGCTGCATGCCGATGATCAGGGGCAGGGTGGCCTTGCCTTCGCGCAGATCGTCGCCGATGTTCTTGCCCATCTCGGCGGTGTGGCCGGCGTAGTCCAGGACGTCGTCGATCACCTGGAAGGCGGTGCCCAGCGCCTGGCCGTAGGTGGCGCAGGCCTCTTCGACAGGGGCCGGGGCCCGGGTCAGGATGGCGGCCAGGCGTGCGCTGGCCTCGAAGAGCTTGGCGGTCTTGGAGCGGATGACGCGCAGATAGCCCGCTTCATCGAGCGAGGCATCGTGCATGTTCATGAGCTGCAGCACCTCGCCTTCCGCGATCACATTGGTGGCGTCGGCCAGGGTCTGCATGATCCGCATGTCATCGGCATCGACCATCATCTGGAAGGCGCGCGAGTAAAGGAAGTCGCCCACCAGCACGCTGGCCGGGTTGCCGAAGGCTTCATTGGCGGTGGCGCGGCCGCGGCGCAATGTGGATTCGTCGACCACATCGTCATGCAGCAGGGTGGCCGTGTGGATGAATTCCACCACGGCGGCCAGATTGTGGTGTTGGCGGCCTTGGTAGCCCAGGGCGCCGGCGGTCAGCAGCAGCAGGGCGGGGCGCAACCGCTTGCCTCCGGCGGCGATGATGTAATGGGAGATCTGCCCGACCAGCGGGACGCTGGAGTCCAGCTTCTGGGCAATGACTTTGTCGACCTCGCCCATGTCCTGGGCAATCAATTCAAGGGCGGATGCGGCGGAGGCGTTGTTGGCGGTCAAGATGGGTCAAGCTCTCTGGAGTTGGGAAATTATAGGAAGGACCTGTTTCCCTGCTGGGCTTGCAGCGCCCCCATCGAAGGCGCACTTGCCGCGATGTTGCTTTCATGCTAAACTCTTTGGCTCTTTGGAATTCTTCAAAGAGAGCTTCAATCAAAAGAGGTCCACATGTACGCGGTCATAAAAACCGGTGGCAAGCAATATCGCGTTGCTGCTGGCGAAAAAATCAAAGTAGAACAGATTGCTGCGGACGTAGGCCAGGAAATCGTGATTGACCAGGTTCTGGCTGTCGGCAACGGCGCTGAACTGAAGGTTGGCACGCCCCTGGTGTCCGGCGCAACCGTCACGGCAACCGTCGTGGCGCATGGCAAGCACGACAAGGTCCGCATCTTCAAGATGCGCCGTCGCAAGCATTATCAAAAGCGTCAAGGGCATCGCCAGCAGTTCACCGAACTGCAAATCGGTGCGATCGCAGGCTAAGGAGCACTAGGTCATGGCACAGAAAAAAGGCGGCGGCTCTACGCGAAACGGGCGCGATTCCAAGCCCAAGATGCTCGGTGTGAAGGCTTTCGGCGGTGAACTGATCAGCGCCGGCTCCATCATCGTTCGCCAACGTGGCACCCGGTTCCATGCCGGCTCCAACGTCGGCATCGGCAAGGACCACACCCTGTTCGCCCTGGTGGACGGTCATGTGTCCTTTGCCACCAAGGGTGCACTGAACAAGCACACGGTCAACGTGACGCCCGCAGCCTGAGTCCGACTCGGCGCGGTCACTTCAAGACCTGTCGAAGCCCCGCATGGTCGGGGCTTTTTTCGTTGGGTCTGCATTTTGTAAACTGGACATGACATGAAATTCGTTGATGAAGCCTTCATAGACATTGCCGCAGGCGATGGCGGCAACGGTTGCGTCTCGTTTCGCCATGAAAAGTACAAGGAATTCGGCGGACCCAACGGCGGTGATGGTGGTCGTGGCGGCCATGTCTTTGCCGTGGCCGACCCCAACCTCAACACCCTGGTCGACTACCGCTACTCGCGCCGTTATGAGGCCAAGCGCGGCGAGCACGGCATGGGCTCGGACATGTTCGGCGCAGCCGGCGACGACATCACCCTGAAGATGCCTGTGGGCACCATCGTCACCGATGCCGAGACCGGCGAGGTGCTGTATGAACTCCTGGTGCCCGGTGAGGTGGTGACCATTGCCAAGGGCGGCGATGGTGGCTTCGGCAACCTGCGCTTCAAGAGCGCCATCAACCGGGCGCCGCGCCAGAAGACCCCGGGCTGGCCGGGCGAACGCAAGAACCTGAAGCTCGAATTGAAGGTGTTGGCCGACGTGGGGCTGCTGGGCATGCCCAATGCCGGCAAGTCCACGCTGATCGCCGCCATCTCGAATGCGCGCCCGAAGATCGCCGACTACCCTTTCACCACCTTGCATCCGAACCTGGGTGTGGTGCGGGTCGGTCCAGAGCAGAGTTTCGTGGTGGCAGACA
>JAFAMV010000162.1 GCA_019233055.1 Curvibacter sp. | reverse complement strand
AACAGCCGCGCTGCGCGCATCGGACCTACGGTGTGCGAGCTCGACGGGCCGATGCCGATCTTGAAGATGTCGAAGACGGAGAGCATGACTTCAGTGCGATGGAAGCTGCTGCCGGACCAGCGCGACCCAGTAGGCGGCCCCCAGCGGCAGGATGTTGTCGTTGAAGTCATAGTAGGGGTTGTGCAACGCCGGGTCATCCGCAGTTTCACCGGCCCCGATCGAGATGTAGGCGCCAGGGCGCTGCTGCAGCATGAAGGCGAAGTCTTCCGAGCCCATGGCGGGCGGGATGTCGGTGTGCACCCGGTCCGCCCCCACCAGGCTGGCGGCGGCGGCCACGGCGGCGGCCGTCTCGGCGGGCGTGTTGACGACGCCGGGGTAGCCCTCGCGGTAGTCCAGCGTGATCGCCGCGCCATGGGTCTGGGCCACGCCCTGGCAGATCTGCCGCATGGCGGCGCGGGTCTGATCCTGCACCGCGGCGTCGAGGGTGCGCACGGTGCCGCGCAGCATCACGGTCTCGGGGATCACGTTCCAGGTGTCGCCGCCGTGGATCTGGGTCACGCTGAGCACGGCCGCATCGGTGGCGCTGGTGCGGCGGCTGACCACGGTCTGCAGGGCGTTCACCAGCTGCGCCGCCACCACGATCGAATCGATGCCGGTGCTGGGCATGGCCGCATGGCTGCCCTTGCCGGTGACCACGATCTCGAAGGTGTCGAGGTAGGCGGTCATGGTGCCGGTGCGGATGCCGAACTGGCCGCGCGGCATGTGGGGAAAGTTGTGCATGCCATACACCGCATCGGCCGGAAAGCGCTCGAACAGCCCCTGCTCGACCATCACGCGGCCGCCGCCCTCGTTCTCTTCGGCGGGCTGGAACACGAAGTACACCGTGCCACGGAAGGGCTTGTGGCGGGCCAGGTGGGCCGCGGCGCCGAGAAGCATCGCAGTGTGGCCGTCATGGCCGCAGCCATGCATCTTGCCGACACAGACCGAGGCATGGGCGCGGGCGCCCAGCTCCTGCATGTGGAGGGCGTCGAGATCGGCGCGCAGGGCGATGCGCGGGCCCTCGCCGTTCTTCAGGGTGCCGACGACGCCGGTGCCCGCCAGGCCCCGGTCGACCTGCAGGCCGGCCAGTTGCAGGGCGCTGGCCACCAGATTGGCGGTGCGGTGTTCTTCGAAGGCAGTCTCGGGGTGGGCGTGGATGTCACGCCGCCAGGCCACCATGCTCTGGCGGATGTCGTCGGAAATCTCGGTGTTCGGGTACATGGACGGGCCTTTCGGAGTGTCGGTGGAAGTCGGGACGGTCGGTGGACGAGGTCAGTGGAAGAATTCGGCGATCAGGGTGGCGCCGAGAAAGGTGCCGGCGGTGGCCGTGAGCGAGACCAGCACGATGCGCCAGCCCAGCCGGCGGAACAGCGGCAGGTCCTTGGCGACCGAGAAGCCGGCCAGCGCCAGCACCGGGGTGGTGAAGGCCAGGAAATTGAGCTTGCCCGTCAGCGCCAGCACCGTGTCGGAGAAAGGCAGCAGGCCGGGGATGCCGATCACGGTGGCCAGCACGGACAGCACCAGGATCTGGGGCAGGCGCGGGAACAGGCGCTTCAGGGCTTCGGCCGCCGCCGCGATGGCGACCACCACCCCCATGCCGGTCAAGGAGACCTCCAGCGGCACCTTGAAGGACAGCAGATTGCCGATCATCACCCCGCCGCAGACGACCAGCCAGGCCGTGCCGACATCGGCCAGTGAGCTGCCGTGTGCCACGAGGGCCTCCTGCATGGCGCCCGGACCGGCCTCCTCGACCGGCTGGCGGCCGCGCGCGCTCAGGCGGCCCAGCACGGGTTCGAGCCGGCCGTACAGCCAGGAGCAGGCCGGCAGCGACAGGAACAGCGTGAAATAGAAGCCGAACACCGTGGTCAGCAGGTTGGAGGCAGCAGCGATGGCGGTCAGCTGCGACACGCTGTCGGCCGGCTGCTGTGCGGTGATGGCGCCGATGGCCGCCGCCATCATGCTGCCCGAGCCGACCCCGGCCCCCATGGCCAGCGAACGCGGATCGAAGACATGCAGGCTGGTCAGAAAGCCCGCCAGGATGGCGATGAACAACGCGCCGAGCACCGTGCCGGTGATGTATTCGGCCAGCACGCCGCGCCCTTCGGGCGAGGCCATGCCGTAGGCCTCGGCGATGATGGCGATGTTGCCCTCTCGACCGACCGAGAAGGTCGATCCCACGGCCTCGCGCTTGAGGCCCAGGAGCAGCGCCAGCGGCAGCCCCAGGGCCAGGGTGCCCAGCGCATGGCCGAACTCCTGGAAGAACAGCGCCCAGCCGGCCTGGCGGATCATCGGCAGCCCGCCGCCCACCGTCAGGCCCAGCTTGGCGATGAACAGCAGCAGGGCCGCATTCAGCAGGCCACCTGCCGTCGCCTGCAGACCGGTGTCGACGCGCACCGCAGAGGGCAGCCGACCCCGCGCCAGTCCCCAGGCGGCGGCCAGAAGCAGCGCCCACAGCATGGGCAGCAGCACCACCTGGCCGGGGCCGACCTTGAAGTTCGTCGGGCCGATCCACTCGGCGAGCAGCACCACCGCCAGGGTGACCCCTGCAAGTCGGAGTCTTCCCCCGCTCAGGCGGTCGGCATCTGGCGCTGTGCCAGTCGATGAAATGTCTTGGGCCATGGCTCTTGTCTCGTGGTTCGGGTGGTTCGGAATGCGCTGGAAGTCCAGCGCGGCTGTCGCTTGCCGGGCTGGCGAAGGCAAGTCTAGGGAGGTGCATGAATTGCATCAATGACACGCGATGGACATAATTGTTGAATTCAATGCAACAGAAAACGCAGGCCCGTCCATGGACGACAAGCTCGACAGCCGCCGTGTCCGCTATTTCATGCAGGTGATCGAATCGGGCTCGGTGCGCGGCGCCGCCGAGGCGCTCGACATGGATCCGTCGGCGGTCAGCCGCGCGCTCAGCCTGCTGGAAAGCGATTGCGGTGCGCGCCTGTTCGAACGCCGGGGGCGGGGGATCGAACCGACCGATGCCGGCCTGTTGCTGGCCGGCTACCTGCGCCGCGAATGGAAGCAGAAGAAGCAGTTGCTGGCGCAACTCGACAGCCTGCAGAAGGCCGAGCGGGGCCACATCGACCTCGTCGCCGGCGAGGGCTTCATCGACTGGCTGATGGCCGGCAGCCTGCGCGGCTTCATGGGCGCCCACCCCGGGGTCACGGTGGACCTCGATGTGGCCAGCACCGACGAGATCGTGCGCCGTGTCGTCGAGGAGCGCGCCCACATCGGCATGGTCTTCCAGCCGCCGAAAGACGAGCGGCTGCGCTCGCACCATGCCTCGGAGACGCCGATCGTCGCGCTGATGCATGACACCCATCCCCTGGCCCGCATGGACCGGCCGCTGGCACTCGAAGACCTGGTCCCCTACCCGGGGGCGGCCCTGCACCGCAGCTTCGGCGTGCGCCAGCACATCGAGGCCGCCGAGGTGAGCGAGAACGTGCGTCTGCGCATCGCCCTGACCACCAGCTCCTTCGGCGCCATCGGCAACTTCGTCCTGGCCGGCCTGGGCTATGCGCTCACCACCTGGACCTCGCTGCCGTCGCGCATCGACCGCAGCCGCCTCGTGGCGCTGCCCATGGCCAACCCGCTGCTGTCCCAGGGCAAGGTCCATGTGGTGTCCCGCCACGGCCGGGTGCTGCCTCCCGCAGCGGCCCTGATGCTCGAGCAGATCGTGGCCGATTTCCGCACCGGCACCCCGCCGGGCGCCGGTCCTGCCGGCCACTGACCGGCCCAATCACCCCGGGTTTTCACCAGGGCGAAGCCCTTCGGGTTGCCGATCAGGCAGAAATTTAATATATTAAATAAATATGAGCGCCGCGCCCAAGCCCTTCGTCCACCGCAACCTGCCCCGCCTGCTGCTGCAGGCGCGTGAAGCCGTCATGGGCCACACCCGGCCCAGCCTGCGCCACCACGGCCTGTCCGACCAGCAATGGCGGGTGCTGCGGGTGCTGGGCGAGCATGGCGTGGTCGAGACGGGGCGGGTGGCGCGCGAGGCCTTCATCCTCGGCCCCAGCCTCACCGGCGTGCTCACGCGCATGGAGCGCGACGGCCTGATCCAGCGCCAGCGCGACCCCGAAGACGCCCGTTGCACCGTGGTGCAGGCCACCGAGAAAGGCCTGCGCCTGGTCGAGAAACTGTCTCTGACCATCGAGGCGCACTACGTCTGGATGGAGAAATCGCTGGGCAAGGAGAAGCTGGCCCAGCTCTACGACCTGTTGGACACCCTGATCGAACTGGAACAGCCATGAACACCCCCACCCCCAGCGCCACCCCGTGGCAGCCCGCGGGCACCGTGTATGGCGTGCTGCTCAATTTCCGGCATGAAGCCGGGCTGTGGCAGGCACGCATGCACGAGGCGCCCTACAAAGCCCCGCCCAAGGCGCCGGTGCTGTATGTCAAGACCGCCAACACCTGGAATCCCGCAGGCGGCACGCTGGCCCTGCCGGCGGGCGCCGATGCGGTCGAGACCGGCGCCACGCTGGGCCTGGTCTTCGGCGCCGCAGGCCTGGCCGGCTGCGTGCTGCTCAACGACTTCAGCCTGCCCCATGCCAGCTACTTCCGCCCGCCGGTCAAGTACCGTTGCCTGGATGGCTTTCTCGGCCTGGGCTCGACGCTGCGGCCCCTCACCTCGCCCGAGGCGCTCGAAGGCCTGAGCATCGAGCTGCGCGTCAATGGCGAACTGCGCCAGACCACCCGCTTCGACGCCCTGGTGCGCCGCCCGGACCAGCTGATCGCCGAGGTCAGCGACTTCATGACCCTGCGCCCCGGCGACGTGCTGATGCTGGGCACCGACTGTGGCGCCGACGGGCAGCGCCCGCGCCTGGTGGCCGGCGATCAGGTCGAACTCCGTGCGCCCGGCTTCGAGCCGCTGCGCCACCTCGTCATCCGGGAGAACCAGGCATGAAACACGCCCGCATCGTGCTCAAGGACGCGCCCCAGCTCGGCGCCCAACATGCGGTCGAGGACCAGGGCCGCCTGCGCCTGGACGACGGCCGCCACATCGATTTCGACGCCGTCCGCTGGCTGCCGCCGCTGGCGCCGGTGCCGCGCGCACGCACCATCCTGGCCCTGGGCCTGAACTATGCCGACCATGCCAAGGAGCTTGAATTCAAGCCGCCCGAAGAGCCGCTCACCTTCATCAAGGGCGAGGGCTCGCTGATCGGGCACCGCGAGCACACCGTGCGGCCGGCCGGCGTGCAGTACATGCACTACGAATGCGAGCTGGCGGTGGTGATCGGACGCACCGCGCGCCATGTGAAGCGTGCCGACGCCTACGACCATGTGCAGGGCTACACCGTGGCCAACGACTACGCGATCCGCGACTACCTCGAGAACTGGTACCGCCCCAATCTGCGCGTCAAGAACCGCGACACCTGCACCCCGCTGGGGCCCTGGCTGGTGGATGCGGCCGACATCCATGCCCGCCCCGGCGGCCCCATGGCCCTGGCCCTGCAGACCACCGTGAACGGCGCCGTGACCCAGCGCGGCAACACCCGTGACATGGTGTTCGACGTGCCCTTCCTGATCGAGTATTTCAGTGCCTTCATGACCCTGTCGCCCGGCGACCTGATCCTCACCGGCACGCCCGACGGCGTGGTCGATTGCCCGCCGGGCGCCGAGATCATCACCTCCATCGAAGCCATCGGCGAGCTTCACAACACCATCCAAGGTTGACCCCATGCAGCAGATCCAGCACCTCATCAACGGCCGATCGGTGGCCGGCGCAGAGACCTTCGAAACCCTCAACCCCGCCACCCAGGAGGTGCTGGCCGAGGTCGCCGCCGGCGGCCAGGCCGAAGTCGATGCGGCTGTGGCCGCCGCGAAGGCCGCCTTCCCTAAATGGGCCGGCCTGCCGGCCACCGAACGCGCCAAGCTGATGCGCAAGCTCGGTGAACTCATCGCCCAGCACGTGGCCGAAATTGCCCAGACCGAGACCAAGGACTGCGGTCAGGTCATCGCCCAGACCGGCAAGCAGCTGATCCCGCGTGCTGCTGACAATTTCCACTACTTCGCCGAGATGTGCACCCGCGTCGACGGCCACACCTACCCCACGCCCACCCACCTCAACTACACCCTGTTCCACCCGGTGGGCGTGTGCGCCCTCATCAGCCCCTGGAACGTGCCCTTCATGACCGCCACCTGGAAGGTCGCGCCCTGCCTGGCCTTCGGCAACACCGCGGTGCTCAAGATGAGCGAGCTGTCACCCCTGACGGCCGCCCGCCTGGGCGAGCTGGCGCTGGAGGCCGGCATCCCCGCCGGCGTGCTCAACATCGTGCACGGCTACGGCAAGGACAGCGGCGAGCCCCTGTGCCGCCACCCCGATGTGCGCGCCATCAGCTTCACCGGCTCCACCGCCACCGGCAACCGCATCGTGCAGGCCGCCGGCCTCAAGAAGTTCAGCATGGAGCTCGGTGGCAAGAGCCCCTTCGTCATCTTCGAGGATGCCGATCTCGACCGCGCCCTCGATGCCGCAGTGTTCATGATCTTCTCCAACAATGGCGAGCGCTGCACCGCCGGCAGCCGCATCCTGGTGCAGCAGAGCATCTACGCCGACTTCGTGCAGAAGTTCACCGAGCGCGCCAAGCGCATCACCGTCGGGGACCCGCTCGACGACAAGACCATCGTCGGCCCCATGATCAGCCCCGCCCACCTGGCCAAGGTGCGCAGCTACATCGAGCTGGGCCCCAAGGAGGGCGCCACCCTGCTGTGCGGCGGCCTGGACCGCCCCAGCTATGCGGCCGAGCTGCCCGAACGCGTGAAGCGCGGCAACTATGTCTGGCCCACCGTCTTCGCCGATGTCGACAACCGCATGAAGATCGCCCAGGACGAGATCTTCGGCCCCGTGGCCTGCCTGATCCCGTTCCGCGACGAGGCCCATGCGATAGCGCTGGCCAACGACATCCAGTACGGTCTCTCGAGCTATGTCTGGACCGAGAACCTCGGCCGCGCCCACCGGGTGGCCGCCGCCGTCGAGGCCGGCATGTGCTTCGTCAACAGCCAGAACGTGCGCGACCTGCGCCAGCCCTTCGGCGGCACCAAGGCCAGCGGCACCGGCCGCGAGGGCGGCACCTGGAGCTACGAGGTGTTCTGCGAACCCAAGAACGTGGCGGTGTCGCTGGGCAGCCACCACATCCCGCATTGGGGTGTTTGAGATGCAACGCCGCCAACTGCTGGGCACCCTGGGCACCCTGGGCGCCCTGCTGCCCGGCCTGGCCCGGGCCCAGACCCCGGGCTGGCCCGCCCACCCGCTGCGGCTGATCGTGCCCTTCCCGCCCGGTGGCACCACCGACGTGGTCTCGCGCCTGGTGTCGGCCGAGATGGCCCGGGGCCTGGGCCAGCCGGTGGTGATCGACAACCGCCCCGGCGCCGGCACCGTGATCGGGGTGGATGCGGGGGCCAAGGCGGCCCCTGATGGCTACACCCTGGTCTGCGTGGCCAACAGCTTCTGCGTCAACCAGACCCTGCTCAAGCATCTGCCCTACGACGGCGCGCGCGATCTGCGACCGGTGGGCCTGATGGGCCTGTCTGAGCATGTGCTGGCCACCCACCCCGGCAGCGGTCTGAAGAGCCTGGCCGATCTGCGCGCGGCCGCCCGCCAGCCGGGAGCCCAGCTCAGCTTCGCCTCCTTCGGCAGCGGCACCTCGGCCCACCTGGCCGGCGAGATGCTGCGCGAGAAGATGGGCATCCCGCTGACGCACATCCCCTACAAGGGCCAGGCGCCGGCGCTCAACGACCTGCTCGGGGGCCAGGTGACCCTGATGTTCGGCAACTGGCCCGAGTTCCGCGCTCAGGTGCAGGCCGGCAAGCTGGTGGCCCTGGGCATGGCGACCCAGAAGCGCTCGGTCTATGCGCCGCAGATCCCCACGCTGGCCGAGCAGGGTGTGGCCGTCGAATCGAACTCCTGGAACGGGCTGCTGGTGCCGGCCGCCACGCCCGACGCCCTGGTGCAGAAGCTCAATGCCGAGCTGCGCCGGGCCCTCGAGGCGCCGTCGGTGCGCGAGGCCTTCGCCAAGGGCGGCATCAGCGCGCAGGGCGGCACGCCCGAGCAGTTCGCCGCCTTCATCAAGTCAGAAACCACCCGCTACGCGCAGGTCATCGACAGCGCGCACATCACGGCCGACAACTGAACACCGGACCGCAAAGGAGACGCACCATGGGAACCCTCGCACTGGCCGCCAAGATCACGCATGTGCCGTCGATGTACCTCAGCGAGCTGGACGGCCCGCGCAAGGGCTCGCGCCAGGACGCCATCGACGGCCACATCGAGATCGGCCGGCGCTGCCGCGAACTCGGCGTCGACACCCTGGTGGTGTTCGACACGCACTGGCTGGTCAACGCCAATTACCACATCAACTGCGGCCCCCACTTCAAGGGCGTCTACACCAGCAACGAGCTGCCGCACTTCATCAGCAACCTGCCCTTCGAATGCCCGGGCAACCCGGCCCTGGGCCGCCTGCTGGCGCAATCGTGCAATGCCCTCGGGGTCGAGACCCTGGCCCACGACGCCACCACGCTGAACCCCGAGTACGGCACCCTGGTGCCGCTGCGCTACATGAACCCCGACCAGCATTTCAAGGTGGTCTCGGTCTCGGCGCTGTGCACCAGCCACTACCTCAACGACAGCGCCCGCCTCGGCTGGGCCATGCGCCGCGCGGTCGAGGACCATTACGACGGCCGGGTGGCCTTCCTGGCCAGCGGCTCGCTGTCGCACCGCTTCGCGCAGAACGGCCTGGCGCCCGAGTTCGCCTTCAAGATCTGGAGCCCCTTCCTCGAAGCCATGGACCACCAGGTGCTGGGCATGTGGCAGCGCGGCGAATGGGCGGCCTTCAGCGCCATGCTGCCCGAGTACGCGGCCAAGGGCCATGGCGAGGGCTTCATGCACGACACCGCGATGCTGTTGGGCGCGCTGGGCTGGTCCGACTACGACGGCCAGGCCGAGATCATCACGCCGTATTTCGCCGCCTCGGGCACCGGCCAGGTCAATCTGGTGCTGCCCGTCACGCCCCAGGCCGGCCGGCACATCCCCGCGCCCCAGGCCTCGTCGGCCGAGGGCTACCAATCGTTCTCGCGTCTCTGACACCCCAGGCTGCAGCCATGCCCCATCTCGTCATCCTCTACACCCCGAATCTCGAAGCCGAGACCGACATGACGGCGCTGTGCCGAGCCCTGGCCGACACCATGCTGGTGCAGCGCGATGCGGCCGGCAAGGCGGTCTTCCCGCCGGGCGGCACCCGGGTGCTGGCCTACCCGGCCGCGCATGCCGCCATCTCCGACGGTGGTGTGGCCGGACGGGCCGCCGGCGGCAACGGCGACTATGCCTTCGTCTACCTGAACCTGCGCATGGGCGCGGGTCGCACGCCCGAGGTGGTGGTGCAGTGCGGCGACGCCCTGCTGGCCACCGCCAAGGCCCATTTCGCGGCCTTGCATGAACAGCGTCACCTCGGCCTGACGCTGCAGGTCGACGAGGGCGCGCCGTCCTACGACGGCAAGTTCAGCAACCTGCACCCGCTCTTCAACCCCGGCAAGGCCTGAGGGCCTCCTGCATGCCAAGCCCCACAAGGACCCCATCCATGTTCAGCCCCGACACCCTGGCCACCCTGGCCGCCGAACTCCAGCAGGCCGAGAAGAGCCGCCAGCAGGTCGAGCATTTCTCCAAGCGCTTTCCCGAGATGACCATCGAAGACGGCTACGCCGTCTCGCGCGAATGGGTCCGGCTCAAGCTGGCCGAGGGGCGCAGCGTGCGCGGCCACAAGATCGGCCTGACCTCGCGGGCCATGCAGCTCTCGAGCCAGATCACCGAGCCCGACTATGGCACCCTGCTCGACGACATGTTCTTTCCCGAGGGCAGCGACATCCCGTTCTCGCGCTTCATCGCGCCGCGCATCGAGGTCGAGCTGGCCTTCATCCTCGGCAAGCCGCTGCGCGGCCCCGGCGTGACCCTGTTCGATGTGCTCGCCGCCACCGACTGGGTGGTGCCGGCGATCGAGATCATCGACGCCCGCATCGAGCAATTCGACCGCCACACCAAGGCGCCGCGCAAGGTGTTCGACACCATCGCCGACAACGCGGCCAATGCCGGCATCGTGCTGGGTGGCCGACCGGTGCGCCCCGATGCGGTGGACCTGCGCTGGGTCAGCGCCCTGCTGTTCAAGAACGGCGTCATCGAGGAGTCTGGCGTGGCGGCTGCGGTGCTCAACCACCCGGCCCAGGGCGTGGCCTGGCTGGCCAACAAGCTGGCGCCCTGGGGCGAAAGCCTGCAGGCCGGCGAGGTGGTGCTCGGCGGCTCGTTCACCCGCCCCACGCCGGCCGTGCCGGGCGATACCTTCCATGCCGACTACGGCCCGCTCGGGTCGATCGCCTTCCGCATGATCTGAGCAGAAACATCCTGGAGACCACCATGAACACCCCCGAACTGCCCCCCGTGCCTGCCGGCATGCACCCCGAGGAATGGGCCGCCCGCGCCCAGTTGGCCGCCTGCTACCGCATCTTCGATCACCTGGGCTGGACCGAGATGATCTACAACCACATCACGCTGCGCCTGCCCGACAGCGTGAGCGGTGGCGAGAAGCACTTTCTCATCAACCCCTTCGGCCTGCACTACAGCGAGGTCACCGCGCGCAATCTGGTGAAGATCGATGTGCACGGACGGGTGCTCGACGGCTCGCCGCACCCGGTCAACCCGGCCGGCTTCGTGATCCACGGCGCCATCCACGAACACCTGTCCGAGGCGCACTGCGTGATGCACACCCACACCACCGCCGGGGTGTCGGTGGCCTGCCTGCAGGGCGGCCTGCAGCAGACCAACTTCTACAGCGCCCAGCTGCACGGCATGGTCGGCTACCACGATTTCGAAGGCATCACGGTGCACGCCGAGGAAGGGCCCCGCATCGCCCGGGCCATCCGCAGCACCCCGGCGGTGATCCTGCGCAACCACGGCCTCCTGAGCTGGGGCCAGACGCTGCCGCAGACCTTCGCCATCCTCTGGACCCTGCAGCGGGCCTGCGAGATCCAGCTGGCCACCCTGTCGATGGGCGCGCCGATCCCCATCGGCGAGGCCATCGCCGCCCGCTGCACGCGCGACTCGCTGCAGTTCAGCCCGGCGCATGGCGCGGGCCAGGATGTCTTCGATGCCCTGGTGCGCCAGGTGCACCGCAAGGACAGCAGCTACCTGGCCTGATGCTTGCCCCCGGCTCAGCAGAGTCGGCACCGATTCCCTATGATGCCGGTGGCGCAGAGCGCCCAGGAAGACCCAGATGAAGACATGTATTTACGGTGCCGGCGCCATCGGCGGCTGGATCGGCGCCGGCCTGGCCCGGGCCGGCAGCGCGGTCAGCGTGGTGGCGCGTGGCGAGACCCTGCAGGCCTTGCAGGGCCATGGCCTGCGGCTGGAGCAGGGCGGGCGCAACGAGGCGGTGCCGGTGCAGGCCAGCGCCGACCCGGCCGAACTGGGGGAGCAGGACCTGGTGGTGATCGCGGTCAAGGCGCCGGCCCTGCTCGAGGTGGCGCGCCGCATCGGCCCCCTGATCGGGCCGCAGACCCGTGTGCTGACCGCCATGAATGGCGTGCCCTGGTGGTTTCTGCAGGGTTTCGGCGGCTCCCTGGCCGGCAGCCGGCTGCACAGCGTCGACGCGACGGGCGAGATCGCGGCGGCGATTCCCGCCGCCCAGGTCATCGGCTGCGTGGTGCATGCCAGTTGCTCGCTCAACGGTCCGGGCCAGGTCAAACACCATTTCGGCAACGGCCTCATCATCGGCGAGCCGGCCGGCGGGCGCAGTGAAGCGGTCCAGTCCGTCGGCAAGCTGCTGGCCCGCGCCGGCTTCGACACCACGGTCTCCGAGCAGATCCAGAAGGACACCTGGTACAAGCTCTGGGGCAATATGACGGTCAACCCGGTCAGCGCCCTGACCGGGGCCACCACCGACCGGATCATGGGCGACGAGCTGGTGCGCCAGTTCATCTCGAGCGTGATGCTCGAAGCCCGCGAGATCGGCGCGCGCATCGGCATCCCGATCACGCAGAGCCCCGAAGACCGGCACCAGATCACGCTCAAGCTGGGGGCCTTCAAGACCTCGATGCTGCAGGACGTGGAGGCCGGCCGCAGCGTCGAACTCGACGCCCTGGTCGGCGCGGTGCGCGAGCTGGGCCAGCTGACCGGCGTGCCCAGCCCCTTCACCGATGCGCTGCTGGGCCTGGCCCGATTGCAGGCCCGTGTCAAAGGACTCTATCCCGCATGAAGCCCATCACCCGCTGGATCCCTGTCCTGGCGCTGCTGGGGCTTTTGTCCGTCGCCCAAACGGTGTCCGCCAAGGATGAGGATGCCCCCAATCGCTGGCCCGTGCAGGCGGTGGGCGACCAGCGCCTGCGGGTGGATGTGGGTGCGGGCCAGGGATCGCTGGCGCTGTACGCCTCGCGCCCGCTCGACGATGGTGCGGTGCAGGCCGACATCGATCGGGCGGTGCTGGTCTTCCACGGCCGCCTGCGCGATGCCGATGTCTATTGGCGTTCGGCCCGGCAGGCGGCTGCGGCTGCCCCCGAAGCCTCCAGGCACACCCTGCTGATCGTGCCCCAGTTCCTGGCCGAGCGCGACGTGAGCGCGCATGCCCTGGCCGCCGACACCCTGCGCTGGAGCCTTGAGGGCTGGATGGGGGGCGACAAGGCCCTGGGCCCGGCGCCGGTCAGTTCCTTCGAGGCCATCGATGCGGTGCTGGGCCTGCTGGCCGACCGTCAGCGTTTTCCAAGGCTGCGTCAGGTGGTGGTGGCCGGGCATTCGGGCGGCGGCCAGGTGGTGCAGCGCTATGCGGTGGTGGGCCAGGGCGAGGCCGCGCTGGCCGCCGCCGGCGTGGCGGTGCGCTATGTGGTGGCCAACCCCTCGTCCTACCTTTACTTCAGTGCCGAGCGGCCGCTGCCGGCGGGGGGCTTCAGCCCGGCCGACGCCCAGGCCTGCCCCGGCTTCAACAGCTGGAAATACGGCTGGACCGAGGCCCCGCCCTATGCCCGCCAACTCAGTCCCGAGGCCTACGAGGCCCGCTATGTGCAGCGCGATGTGGTCTATCTGCTGGGAGGGGCCGACACCAATCCGCAGCACCCGGCGCTGGACCGCTCCTGCGCCGCCGAGACCCAGGGGCTTTATCGGCTCTACCGGGGCCAGCACTACCTGGCCTACCTGCAGCAGCGCCATGCCGAACTGCGCCAGCAGGCGCATGTGGTGCCGGGCGTGGGGCATGAGGGCGATCGCATGCTCGGGTCGGCCTGCGGTCTGGCCGCCCTGTTCGATGACCCCGCCGGCCGCTCGGCCTGCGACAGGCCTTAGTACACCAGCCCGGAGACAACGAAACATGAAATCGCGTCTTCGCACGCAGGGCGGCGTTGCAAATCCTCGCGATAGCTTCGGCTATCGCTGCGGTTTGCGCCTTGCCCCGCGCGCGAATCCATCGATTTCATGGTGTTCCGCTATCTTCGGGCTGGCGTACCAGGGCCTGTTAACACTCATTTCTCCGGTGCGAAGCCTGCCGCCCAAGCGCCCATCAAGGCGCGTGGCGCAGCCCAGACTGGGCGTCTGGGCAAGGCACGCAACGCCGAGGGGCGCTTGGGCGGCAGGCTTCCCTTCGGGTTGGAGCCCAAAAGGCCCACCGCGGCGTTGCAAATCCTCGCTGGGTCACCGACCCAGCTGCGGTTTGCGCCTGGCGCTGGGCCTTATGGATCTCCAACGCATCCGGAGAAATGAGTGTTAACAGGCCCTAGACTGCGCTGCGGCGCCACGGTGGCGCCGTTCCATCCGACCTTCTGGAGATCCCATGTCCCGCCTCAAGCTCTACCTGGCCCCCGGCACCTGCGCCCTGGCCGTCCACATCGCCCTGCACGAAGCCGGGGTGGACCATGAGGTCGTCAAGCTGAATTTCGCCGCCGGCGAACAGCGCAGTCCCGAGTACCTGGCGATCAACCCCAAGGGCCGCGTGCCGGCCCTGGTCACCCCCGAGGGCGTGCTCACCGAGACCCCGGCCCTGCTGCTCTATGTGGCCCAATCGTTTCCGCAGGCCGGCCTGGCGCCGCTCGATTCGCCCTTCGCCCTGGCGCGTCTGCAGGAGTTCAACAGCTACCTGTCCTCGACGGTGCACATCAACCACGCCCACCGCCCGCGTGCCACCCGCTGGGCCGACGAGCCCGAGGCGATCGCCGGCATGCAGCGCAAGGTGGCGCAGAACATGACCGAGAACTTCCGCTACATCGAGCAGGTCTGGCTGCACCAGGGGCCCTGGGTGCTGGGAGACCATTATTCGGTGGCCGACGGCTATCTCTACACCGTGGGCGAGTGGCTGGCCGGTGACAGCGTGGACATCCAGCAGTTTCCGCGCGTGGTGGCGCACCGCGAGCGCCTGCTGCAGCGCCCGGCCGTGCAGCGGGCCCTGGCCACGGCCAAGGCCTGAGGCCTCGGGGGAGGGCGCCGCGGGTGCGGCCCCTTCGCCGTTTCTCAGCTGCCGCTGCCGTCCACCACCATGTTCACGCGCGGCGCCACCGCGCACATCAGCTCGTAGCCGACGGTGCCCGCGCAGCGGGCCACCTCGTCGATGGCCAGCACCTCGCCTTTGGCGGCGCGGCCCCACAGCGTGACCTCGCTGCCGAAGCCGAAGGGGACGCCTGCTTTTTCAAGCGGGCCCAGATCGACGGTGACCATGTCCATGCTGACGCGGCCCACCAGCCGGGTGCGCACGCCATTGACCAGCACCGGCGTGCCGGTGTCGCACAGGCGCGGGTAGCCGTCGGCATAGCCGCAGGCCGCCACGCCGATGGGCATGGCCTGCTCGGCCTGGAAGCGCGAGCCGTAGCCCACGGTGTCGCCCGCAGCCAGGTGCTGCACGCCCAGCAGGCGGGTCGACAGCGTCATGGTCGGCTGCAGGCCCCAGCCGGCGGCCGTCTGCTCGGGGAAATCGGGGGCGCTGCCATAGAGCACGATGCCGGGGCGCACCCAGTCGCTCTTGATGCGGGCCTGGCTGGCATGGCGCAGGGTGGCCGCGCTGTTGGCCAGGCTACGTTCGCCGGGCAGGTCGGCGGTGGCCTGGCCAAACACCTCTTCCTGGTAGGCGATGCCGCGTGGGCCGTCGGCATCGCTGAAGTGCGTCATCAGCGAGATCTCGTCGACCTGGGGCAGGGCGTTGAGCCGGGTCCAGGCGGCGCGGTAGCGCCCGGGCGTGAAGCCCAGGCGGTTCATGCCCGAGTTCATCTTCAGGAACACCCGGTGCGGCACCTGGGTCTTGTGCGCGGCCAGCATGTCGATCTGCTCGTCGCAGTGCACCGCATGCCACAGGTCGAGCCGCGAGCACAGCTCGAGGTCGCGTGCCTCGAACACCCCTTCGAGCAGCAGCACCGGACCGCGCCAGCCCAGGCGGCGCACGCGCTCGGCCTCGGCCAGGTCGAGCAGCGCAAAACCATCGGCCCCGCGCAGGCCCTCGAAGGCGCGCTCGATGCCATGGCCGTAGGCATTGGCCTTGACCACGGCCCACAGCCTGGCATCCGGAACCGACTGGCGCACGCGGGCCAGGTTGTGCTGCAGCGCAGCAGTGTGAACAGTGGCCAGAATCGGGCGTGGCATGGGCGGGGCACAGAGTTGAACTGAGGGGATTTTGGCATTTGGCCCCGGAAGTCGCGTGATATAACCGTCTGCCTTTCTGAGGCAGTGACCAACATTACCCAGGCATCAGTTTTGCTGATGCTCGAAGCACCCACTCGATGAAGCGCGGTTTCTATACCATCATGTCGGCCCAGTTCTTCAGCTCGCTGGCCGACAATGCAATTTTCGTGGCGGCGGTGGAGTTGTTGAAGAGCCAGGGAGCCCCCGAATGGGAACGGGCCGCCCTGGTGCCCATGTTCGCCCTGTTCTATGTGGTGCTCGCGCCTTTCGTGGGCGCCTTCGCCGACGCCCAGCCCAAGGGCAAGGTGATGTTCATCAGCAATGCCATCAAGGTGCTGGGCTGCCTGATGATGCTGTTCGGCACCCATCCGCTGATGGCCTATGCCGTCGTCGGCCTGGGGGCTGCGGCCTATTCGCCGGCCAAGTACGGCATCCTCACCGAGCTGCTGCCGCCGTCCCAACTGGTCAAGGCCAATGGCTGGATCGAGGGCCTGACCATCGCCTCGATCATCCTCGGCGTGCTGCTCGGCGGGCAACTGGTCGGGCATTCGGTCTCGCGCCTGCTGCTGTCCTTTGACTTTCCCATCATCGACACCGGCATCAACACCCCGCCGCAGGCGGCGATCTCGGTGCTGATCTTCGTCTATGCGGTGGCCGCTTGGTTCAACACCCGCATCCCCCGCACCGGCGTCGAGATGCGGCCGATGCGCCAGGACCCGGAACTCAGCGTCCTGCGCAATACCCTGAACCTGCTGCCCGATTTCTGGCAATGCAACAGCCGTCTGTGGACCGACAAGCTCGGACAGATCTCGCTGGCCACCACCACCCTGTTCTGGGGCGTGAGCGGCAATCTGCGCTACATCGTGCTGGCCTGGAGCGCTGCGGCACTCGGCTACAGCACCACCCAGGCCTCGTCGCTGGTCGGGGTGGTGGCCATCGGCACCGCCGTCGGTGCGGTGCTGGCCTCGATGCGCATGCGGCTCGACCAGGCCACCAGCGTGATGCCGCTGGGCATTGCGATGGGCGTGCTGGTGATCCTGATGAACTTCATCGGCAACGTCTGGGTGGCGGCGCCCTTCCTGATCCTGCTCGGCGGTCTGGGCGGTTTCCTGGTGGTGCCGATGAATGCACTGCTGCAGCACCGCGGCCACAACCTCATGGGTTCGGGCCGCTCGATCGCGGTGCAGAACTTCAATGAGCAGGCCTGCATCCTGGCCCTGGGCGCGCTCTACAGCCTGTCGACCAAATTCGGGCTCTCGGCCTTCGGCGCCATCACCTGCTTCGGCCTGGTCGTGGCCCTGGCGATGTGGCTGATCAAGCGCTGGCACCGCCACAACACGGTGCAGCATGCGGCCGAGCTGCAGCAACTGCTGGCCCAGGCCCGCAACGACAAGGGGCACTGAGCCCCGCGCGCGCGCCCGGGGCCGATGGCCCCGTGCCTGCAGGCCGGCGCGGCAGGCGCTACCATGCGCCAACCCACCCGAGCCGCCAGGAGCGCCCATGTCCAGTCTCTACGATTTCGAAGCCCAGCAGATCAACGGCCAGACCGTGCCCCTGAAGCAGTTCCAGGGGCAGGTCCTGCTGATCGTCAACACTGCGAGCGCCTGCGGTTTCACGCCGCAATTCGAAGGCCTGGAAGCCCTGCACCAGCGCTATGGCGCCGAGGGGCTGGTGGTGCTGGGTTTCCCGTGCAACCAGTTCGGCCGCCAGGACCCGGGCAGCGACGCCGAGATCGCCAGCTTCTGCCAGCTCAACTACGGCGTGAGCTTTTCGATGATGCACAAGATCGAGGTGAACGGCGCCGACGCCCATCCGCTGTACCGCTGGCTCACCACCGAGGCCCCCGGCCTGCTGGGCATCAAGGCCATCAAGTGGAATTTCACCAAGTTCCTGGTCGGCCGTGACGGCCAGGTGATCCGGCGCTACGCCCCGCAGGATGCACCGGCGCGGCTGGCCGGCGACATCGAGGCCGCGCTGTCGGCCTGAGGTTTTCACCGCCCCGGCGTCAGGCCAGGGCCGGCAGCATCAGCTCGCGCAACTGCTTGATGATCAACTGCTCGAGCTGCAGGATCTCCACCGTGTCGACCTGCCCGATGTCGGCCGATTCGCTCAGCACCTCCTCGCGCTTGGCCCTCGGCAGGCAGGCCAGGATGCGGTCGCGGATCGCGCTCACCTCGATGGTGCTCATGAGCTTGGCCAGGTCGAAGGCGTCCACCCGCGCCAATGCACTGACCAGCGCCTTCTGGGTGGCGAACTCGATGTCGAGGATGTCGGTGAACTCGCTGGGCGTCTTGATCTTGCGGTCGGCAAAGAAGCGGCGCCCCTTGGCGTCCAGCAGCCGCACCACCTCGCTTTTCCTGAAGGTGATGAGCTCGTCGGAGAACTCGGATTGCGCCAGCTTGCTCAACAGGGTGTGGCGGTCCACGTTGACCATCGTCGACAGCTCGTCGACGCTGAGGTACTCGAAGTCGAGCTTGCCGCGATGCGGGTCGGACTCGGTCAGCTTGCGGGCCTGATCGACGATGTTCTTCGGCAAGAACACCAGCTTTCTGTCCCGCGCCCGGTCGCCCTCGTGGTGCAGCAGGTGCAGGCTTTCGAGCCGGCCCAGCACCTGCCGGATGTGCGGGTCCGAATGCCCCAGCAGCGCCCGTGCATGCCCCTGGAACTCGCTCAGCAGGACATGCGCGACCGTGGCCGGCTCGCCGCGCCGCTGCGCTTCGCCGGCGCGGCCGGCGAGGTCTGCCTGTCCCAGGATCTGCAGCAGATGGGCATAGGCCTGCAGCTCGGGCTGGTAGTTCACCTTGGTGGCGATCAGCTCGTTGGCGCGGTCGATCCGCGCCGCCTGGGTGTGCAGCAGTGATTCGATGAGCTGCGGCGTCGCCTTCAGATGGCGCTCCAGGGTGGCGCCATCGACCACATAGAACTCGCTGTAGGTCCTGGCCATGGCATGGGTGGGCCGCCTGCAGTGCAACAGCCTCGAGTTCATGCCGAAGCATTGGCCCTTGCCCAGGGTGTCGACCACCACGCGGCGCTCTTCGCGCATCAGGTAGAGATCGACCTGGCCTTCCTTGATCAGGTAGACCTGGTTGCCCGCCATCTTCTCGGTGAACAGCACGTCGCCGGCGTAGGCCCGCAACTGGGTGAATTCGTCCACCCCGTCCATCAGATCCAAAAGATTGGATGTATCAATTTCCACCATGGAAATCCGCCCTGAAATGCCGATGAATTCGCCTTAATTGATCTTTGTGAATTTCAATTGCTGCGAATAATGATCAAAATGACATGATAGAGCAAGTTGTATCTTGTTGCAACAGCGGCGGCGGGTGGGGCGTCAGTGGCCGCCGGCAGCTTGGCCGAGCGCCGCGCCGGTCTGGGCCGCCGCCGGCCGTGGACCGAATGCCGCCACGCCCATCGCCACCCCGCCGACCAGGAGTGCGATGCCGGCCCCGGTGGTCCAGCCGGGCAGTTCGCCGCGCTGGGCAAAACCGTAGGCCAGGGCCGACAGGGTCTCGAACACGATCAGTTGCCCGGTCAACGAGGTCGGCAACAGCTTGCTGGCCCGGCTCCAGGCCAGGGTGCCCAGCCAGGAGGCGAACAGCCCCATGGCCAGCATGAGCAGGCTGAACAGGGCCGGACGCGGCCCCAGCCCCCAGGCCCCTGCCTGGGCGGACGGGGCCAGTCCGCGCCACAGCACATAGCCGGCCCAGCCCAGGGCGGCCAGCGGCAGGGTGGCCAGGCCCTGGGCCGTGGTCCAGGTGGTGGCCGACAGGCCGGGGTGCGCCTTCAGCCAACGGGCGTTGCGGATCGGGTACCAGGTCCAGGCGGCCACCGCCACCGCAGTCAGGGCAGCGCCCAGCGCGTAGGCCGGCCCCTGGCCGGGCGCCAGCAGCGCCATCTCGGCCCGGTTCACGCAGGCGATGCCAGCGCCGATCAGCAGCAGCGAAGGCGCCAGCCGCCGCCAGGGCAGGGAGCGGTCGTGCCAGTTGGCGCAGACCGCGATCACCACCGGCAGGGTGCCGATGAGCACGCTGGCCAGCGGCACACCGGCGGCCTGGATGCCGCCCGAGAGAAACAGGTAGTAGATGATGTTGCCCACCGCCGCGAGCTTCAGCGCCTCGACCCAGTCGGCCCGGCGCAAGGCCCGCAGCCGCTGGCGGTCGGGCAGGGCCAGCAGCAGCGCCACCAGCCCGAAGGCCAGGTAGCGCCCGAAGGCCAGGGCCACCGGCGGGTAGTCGGGCAGCAGGGCCGGCGCCACGAACACCAGGCCCCACATCAGGCCCGCGCCGAGGGCGTAGAGCACCCCCTTGATCAAATCTCCTGCTGCCATGCGCTGTCTTTCCTGCGGGTCCTGAGCGTTGAAAGCGGCGAGTTTGGCGCAGTTGCAGGGGGCTGTCTTGGACAGGATTGCGCCCTGGCAGCGGGGCAAGGTCTGCCATGGCCCCGGCGAGACCGTGGGCAGATTCTCAGCGCCGCGTGCCGACGCCCAGCTGCCCCTGGTAGGCCCCGGGCGTGATGCCGTAGAGGCGGCGCAACAGGCGGTTCAGATGCGGTTGGTCGCACAGGCCGACGCTGGCCGCCACCTCGGCCGGCGCCAGCCCCTGGGCCAGCAGCGCCTTGGCACGCGCGCCACGCCGCGCCTGCAGGAAGACCTGGGGCGTGTGGCGTGTGGCCTGCTTGAAGCGGCGCAGGAAGTGGAACGGCGACAGGTCCGCCTGCGCCGCCAGTTCTTCCAGGCGCAGGCTTTCGTGCAGATGGGCCTCGATGTAGTCGCGCACCCGGGCGAGGGCGGTTCCGGACAGGCCGGCGCGCGGCGGCGGCTCGGATCCACCGGCCCGGCCGTGGCGCTGCACCATCTCGCCGGCCAGCGTCTGCAGCAGGCTGTCAAAGGCCAGCGGCTCCTCGGCTGCGGCCCACAGCGCATCGAGCAGATGCGTCACCTGCCCGCCCAAGGCCGGGTCATCGACCGCCGGCTGACCGAAGCGCTGCACCGGGCGGCCGCTGAGTTCGGCCAGCAGGCCCGATTCGACATAGACCATGCGGTAGCGCCATCCCCCCTGGGTGTCGGCCCGTCCGGTGTGCAGCTCGTCCTCGTCCATCAGCACCAGCGAGCCCGGCCCGGCCAGGTGCTCGCTGCCCCGGTAGCGGAAGCGCTCGACGCCCCATTCGACCGCGCCCATGCCGAAGGCGTCGTGCGCATGGGGGGCGAAGGCGTGGTCCACGATCTCGGCCCGGTACAGCTCCACGCCGGCGCGGTGCGGCACGCGGCGGTACAGCGCCCGGTCGCGTGGCGAATCGAATTGCTGGGGTATGCCGGCGGGTCGTGGGGACGGGCTCATGAGGCCCGCATGGTAGCGAATCCCGGCGACAGACGGCGACAATGCGCCATGAACCTTCGCTTCGTCGAGGCCTTTCACTGGGCCGCCTCCCTGAAAAGCATCACGCGCGCCGCGGAAAAGCTGCACATCACCCAGTCGGCGATGTCCAGCCGCATCGCTTCGCTCGAAGAGGAGCTGGGCGTGGTCCTGCTGGATCGGCGCGAGAAGCAGTTCCGGCTCACGGTCGCCGGTCAGCGCTTCCAGTTGCTGGCCGTGAAACTGCTGGAGCTGCAGCGCCACGTCAAGCAGGAGATGGGCAGCAACACGGGTGGGCCGATGGCCCTGCGCATCGGCGCCATCGAGTCGGTGGTGCACAGCTGGCTGCCGGGCTGGCTGCAGCAGATGCGGGCGCAACATCCTGATTTCGAACTCGAACTGACCGTGGAGACCTCGCCGGTGCTGATCGATCAGATCCGGCGCGGCGCCCAGGACCTGGTCTTCACCTCGATCGCCGGCACCGACAGCGAGGTGCGCACCCGGCTGCTGCCGCCGATGGAGATGGTCTTCGTCGGCCACCGCAGCCACCATGGCGCCCAGGACTACAGCCTCGAGGAACTGGGCGCGCTCGACCTCATCACCTTCCAGCGCGGCTCGCAGCCGCACCAGGCCCTGCTGCAGCTGTTCCAGGAGGCCGGCCGGACGGCACCGCGCATCCATGCCATCTCGTCGATCTCGGCCATGGTCCAGCTGGTCGAGGGCGGCTTCGGCGTCGCCACCCTGCCGCGTGCCGCCACCCAGCGCCTGTCGGAGCGCCTGCCCCTGCGCATCCTGCGCACCGACATCCGCCTGGCGCCCCTGCCCATCCATGCGGGCTACCGTGAAGACCCGGGCGCCGGGGTGACCGAATCGGTGCTCGAATCGGCGGTGGCCTTTGCCACGCGCCCCACGATGGCGCGCAGGAAGCGTGCAACCCCCTAGGGTGCACCAGAAGGCGTCAGAAATCCCCGGGAAACTACCAATGGCGATGGCATGGAATTCGCTATATCGAAAATCCAGTTTTCCTCATCGAAAATTTCGATGAGGAAATGCGGAAATTTCTCGTTGGATTCCTTTTCACACGGCTTTCACAATCCGCAGCAGACCTTGCACCGACGATCTGCCACTGCCGTTCTGAAGCCATCCGATGACCCCCTCCGCATCTCCCCTGTCGAGCCAGTCGACCGCCCTGCAAGTCAGGCTGGCGGCCCGTGAGGGCCTCTTCAGCGGTCATACCAGCGGCCTGGCCAGCGCCCATGTGCAGGTCAATCTGGTCCTGTTGCCGGCGGCCCTGGCCGACGATTTCGGGCAGTTCTGCGAGCGCAACCCGGTGGCCTGCCCGCTGCTGGCGGTGACGCGGCCCGGGCAGACCGACTGGCCGGCGCTGGGCCAGGATCTGGACCTGCGCAGCGATGTTCCGCGCTACCACCTGTGGCGCCGTGGCGAGCGGGTGGCCGAACTGACCGACCTGAGCGAGATCTGGCGCGATGACCTGGTGAGCTTCGCCCTGGGCTGCTCCTTCACCTTCGAGCATGCGCTGCTGGCCGCCGGCATCCCGCTGCGCCATGTGCAGCAGGGCCGCAACGTGGCCATGTACCGCAGCACGCTGGCCACCGTGCCGGCCGGCCCGTTTGCCGGGCCGGTGGTGGTGTCGATGCGGCCCCTGCGGGCGGCCGATGCCATCCGTGCCATCCAGATCACCTCGGCCCTGCCGCAGGCGCATGGCGCGCCGGTGCACCTGGGCGATCCGTCCCTGATCGGCATCGCCGACCTGGCCCGGCCCGACTATGGCGACGCAGTCGAACTGCGCTCCGATGAACTGCCGGTGTTCTGGGCCTGCGGGGTCACGCCCCAGGCTGCGCTCCAGGCGGCGCGCCCCGATTTCTGCATCACCCACGCCCCCGGGCACATGCTGGTCACCGACCTGCTGCACCGGGCCCCGACGACGCCCTGAACCCGGGCGACGCATTTTTCCGTTTCCATTCCACAAGCCATGACAAACCTGAGCACCTCCGCCCCCACCCCGGCCCGCTGGCAGTTCTGGATCGACCGCGGCGGCACCTTCACCGACCTGGTGGGCCGCGCCCCGGACGGCCAGTTCCACACCCTGAAGATGCTGTCCGAGAACCCCGAGCAGTACCGCGATGCGGCGGTCGAGGGCATCCGGCGCCTGCTGGGCCTGCGCGACGGCGAGGCCATCACGCCGCAGCAGGTGGAATGCGTGAAGATGGGCACCACCGTGGCCACCAACGCCCTGCTCGAGCGCAAGGGCGACCGCACCCTGCTGGTCACCACCCGGGGCTTCCGCGATGCGCTGCGCATCGCCAACCAGGCGCGTCCCAAGCTGTTCGAGCGCCACATCGTGCTGCCCGAGCTGCTCTATGAGCGCGTCATCGAGGCCGAGGAGCGCATGGCTGCCGACGGCGAGGAGATCCAGGCCCTGGACCTGGCGGCGTTGCGGCCGCAACTTCAGGCGGCCTTCGATGGTGGGCTGCGCTCCTGCGCCATCGTCTTCCTGCACGGCTACCGTTTCCAGGCCCATGAGCTGCAGGCCGAGGCGCTGGCCCGCGAGATCGGCTTCACCCAGGTGTCGGTCTCGCACAAGGTGAGCCCGCTGATCAAGTTCGTGCCGCGCGGCGACACCACCGTGGTCGACGCCTACCTCTCGCCCATCCTGCGCCGCTATGTCGACCAGGTGGCCCAGCAGATGCCGGGCGTGCGCCTGTTCTTCATGCAGAGCTCGGGCGGCCTGACCGAGGCGCAGCGCTTCCAGGGCAAGGACGCGATCCTGTCGGGCCCGGCCGGCGGCATCGTCGGCATGGTGCGCACCGCCGTGGCCGCCGGCCACCCGAAGGTGATCGGCTTCGACATGGGCGGCACCTCGACCGATGTGAGCCATTTCGCCGGCGAGTTCGAGCGCAGCTTCGACACCGAGGTGGCCGGGGTGCGCATGCGCGCGCCGATGATGAGCATCCACACGGTGGCCGCGGGCGGCGGCTCCATCATCCAGTTCGACGGCGCGCGGCTGCGCGTCGGCCCCGAGTCGGCCGGTGCCAATCCCGGCCCGGCCAGCTACCGGCGCGGCGGCCCCCTGGCCACCACCGACGCCAATGTGATGCTGGGCCGCATCCAGCCCGACTGGTTCCCCAAGGTCTTCGGCCCCCGCGCCGACGAGGCCCTCGACCGCGCGGTCGTGGTGCAGCGCTTCGAGACCCTGGCCAGTGCCATGTCCGCGTCCGGCGGCCAGCCGGTGAGCGCCGAAGAGGTGGCGGCCGGCGCGCTGCAGATCGCGGTGGGCAGCATGGCCAATGCGGTCAAGCGCATCTCGGTGGCGCGCGGCTACGACGTCACCCACTACACGCTGCAGTGTTTCGGCGGTGCCGGCGGCCAGCATGCCTGCCTGGTGGCCGATGCGCTGGGCATGACCCGGGTGCTGGCGCACCCCTTTGCCGGCGTGCTCTCGGCCTACGGCATGGGCCTGGCCGACCAGATCGCGCTGCGCGAGGCCTCGGTGGAACGCACCCTGGACGCCGAGGGGCTGGCGGTGGCCGCCGCCCAGGCGGCCGTCCTGCAGGCCGAGGCCGCATCGGAGCTGCAGGCCCAGGGCGTGGCCGCCGACCAGATCCAGAGCCGCTTCCAGCTGCAGCTGCGCTACCAGGGCACCGACACCGCGCTGCCCTGTTCCTACGACCCAACCCAGACCCCGGCCCAGGCCATCGCCGCGCTGCGCGACAGCTTCGAGACCGCCTACCGCCAGCGCTTCGCCTTCCTGATGCCCGACCGCGAGCTGGTCATCGAGGCCGCCAACGTGGAATGCGTGCTGCCCGGCGAGGGCACGCCCGAGGCGCAGGACCCCGCAGGGACGCCGGGCGAGCCCCATGCCGCCGCCGCCCGCTCCCGCGTGCAGATGTACTGCCTGGCCGACGCCCAGGGCGCCGGCTGGCGCGAGGCCGGCCTCTACATCCGTGAAGAGATGCAAGCTGGCGCCACCGTCGACGGCCCGGCGGTGATCGCCGAGCGCAATGCCACCACGGTGGTCGAACCCGGCTGGCAGGCCGTCATGGGGCCTTCAGGCTGTCTGGAGCTGACGCGGGTGCAGGCCCGGGTCAGCGGCCATGCGGTGGGCACCCAGGTCGATCCGGTGATGCTCGAGGTGTTCAACAACCTGTTCATGAACATCGCCGAGCAGATGGGCCTGCGCCTGCAGAACACCGCCTACTCGGTCAACATCAAGGAGCGGCTGGACTTCAGCTGCGCGCTGTTCGATGCCGAAGGCAACCTGATCGCCAACGCGCCCCACATCCCGGTGCACCTGGGCTCGATGAGCGAGTCGATCAAGACCGTGATGCAGCGCAACCCCGACATGCAGCCGGGCCATGTCTATGTGCTCAACGACCCCTACCACGGCGGCACCCACCTGCCCGACATCACCGTGGTCACCCCGGTCTACCTGAGCGACAGCGATGCGCGTCCGAGCTTCTTCGTCGCCTCGCGCGGCCACCATGCCGACATCGGCGGCATCACCCCGGGCTCGGTGCCGCCGTTCTCCACCTCCATCGACGAGGAGGGCGTGCTGATCGACAACTTCCTGCTGGTCGAACGCGGCCGGCTGCGTGAAGAGGAGATGGTGGCCCTGCTGCTCAGCGGGCCCCACCCGTCGCGCAACCCGGGCCAGAACATGGCCGACCTGCGGGCCCAGATCGCCGCCAACGAAAAGGGCGCCCAGGAACTGCGCGCCATGGTCGCCCACTACGGACAGGGCACGGTCAGTGCCTACATGCGGCATGTGCAGGACAACGCCGAGGAATCGGTGCGCCGCGTCATCACTGCCCTCAAGGACGGGCGCTACACCCTGCCGCTGGACAACGGCGCGCAGATCCAGGTGGCGGTCAGGGTCGATGCGGCCAAGCGCAGCGCGGTGCTCGACTTCAGCGGCACCAGCAGCCAGCTGCCGAACAACTTCAACGCGCCCAAGTCGATCACCATGGCGGCGGTGCTCTATGTGTTCCGCACCCTGGTGGACGACGCCATCCCGCTCAACGCGGGCTGCCTCAAGCCCATCGAGGTCATCGTGCCCGAGGCCTGCATGCTCAACCCGACCTACCCGGCGGCGGTGGTGGCCGGCAACGTCGAGACCTCCAGCTGCGTGACCAACGCGCTGTATGGCGCCCTCGGCGTGATGGCGGCGGCCCAGTGCACCATGAACAACTTCACCTTCGGCAACGCCAGCCACCAGTACTACGAGACCATCTCGGGCGGCTCGGGCGCCGGCCCCGGCTTCGACGGCACCAGCGTGGTCCAGACCCACATGACCAACTCGCGCCTGACCGACCCCGAGATCCTCGAGCTGCGCTACCCGGTGCGCCTGGACGCCTACGAGATCCGCCGTGGTTCGGGCGGTGCGGGCCGCTGGCACGGTGGCGACGGCGGCCAGCGCCGCATCCGCTTCCTGGCGCCGATGACCGCCTCCATCCTCAGCAACGGCCGCCACCACGGCGCCTTCGGTGCCGCCGGCGGCGCGGCCGGGGCGGTGGGCGAGAACCTGGTGCAGCGCGCCGACGGCCGCATCGAGGCACTGGACCACATCGGCCAGGTCGAGATGCAGCCCGGCGATGTGTTCGTCATCAACACCCCGGGCGGCGGCGGCTATGGCGCGCCCGAGCGTGGGAAGGCCGGCTGACGGACCCGCGGCCGTCCGGTGGGGTCACCGGGCGGCCTTTTTCCACTTCCACACTTTCACTTCCTCCTCCACCTCACCCCCCGGCCCGAACAACGCACGGCCACCAACCTCAGGAGAATCTTCCATGGACCTCAACGGACTGCTGCCCCTCATCGGCATCCCCATCGTGGTGGCCGGCTTCGCGCTGCGCTTCAACCCCCTGCTGGTCGTGACCGTGGCCGGCCTGTCCACCGGGCTGTCGGTGGGCATGGACCTGGGCACCCTGCTGGAGACCTTCGGCGAGAAGTTCGTCAACAGCCGCTCGCTGGCCACCTTCGTGCTGATCCTGCCGGTGATCGGCCTGCTGGAAAGCTTCGGCCTCAAGGAGCGCGCCCAGGACTGGATCGCCAGCATGGCCAGCGCCACCTCGGCGCGCATCCTGATGCTGTACTTCCTGGTGCGCCAGGGCGCGGGCGCCCTGGGCCTGACCTACATCGGCGGCCAGGCGCAGACGGTGCGGCCGCTGCTGGCGCCGATGGTGGAAGGCGCCGCGGTGGCCCGGCACGGCCCGCTGCCCGAGCCGATCCGCGACAAGCTCAAGGCGCATTCGGCGGCCTGCGACAACATCGCGGTCTTCTTCGGTGAAGACATCTTCATCGCCTTCGGCGCGGTGCTGCTGATCGATGCCTTCCTCAAGGAAAACGGCATCCAGGGGATCGAGCCGCTGACCCTGGGCCTGTGGGCCATCCCCACCGCCCTGGCCGCCCTGGTGATCCACATGGTGCGCCTGACCCGGCTCGACGCCAGCATCCGCCGCGATGTGGCCGAGTGGGAAGCCAGCCAATCCACGAACCGCAACCTGACCGACAACAAGGTGGCCGCATGAGCACGCTCCTGACCCTCAACGAGATCTACTACCTGATCGGCTTCATCGTGATGATGCTGGTCGGCATGACGCTGACCGACAAGGGCCATCCCAAGCGCCTGCCGACGGCGCTGTTCTGGTTCCTCTTCGGCGCCATCTTCCTGTTCGGCGACCTGATGGTCGACGCCCTGGGCAAGCACCTGGCCTACCGCCTCATCGGCGGCATGGTGGTGCTGATCTCGCTGATCGCGGGCAGCGGCCAACTGGCCATCGGCACCTACCGCCAGCGCAGCGCCGAAGAGCGCCAGGCCTCGGCCGACCGCATCGGCAACTGGATCTTCATGCCGGCGGTGCTGATCCCGGTGGTCACGGTGCTGTGCACCCTGGGCCTCAAAGGCGTGTCCTTGGGCGGCATGTTCCTGCTCGACCAGAAACAGCTCACGCTGGCCTCGCTGAGCGTGGCCTGCGTCTGCGCCATCCTGGCCGGCTGGAAGCTCACCGGCGGCACGCCGCTGGCCGCCGTGCGCGAATCGCGGCGCCTGGTCGACGCGATCGGCTGGGCCGCCATCCTGCCGCAGATGCTGGCCATGCTGGGCGGCGTGTTCGTGGCGGCGCAGACCGGCACCTCGGTGCAGAAGGTGGTGGCCCTCTTCGTCAACCCCGACAACCGCTTCCTGCTGGTGGTGATCTACTGCCTCGGCATGGCGCTGTTCACCATGGTCATGGGCAATGCCTTCGCGGCCTTCCCGGTGATGACCGCCGGCATCGCGCTGCCCTTCCTGATCCAGGGCCAGCACGCCGATCCGGCGCCCCTGGTCACCATCGGCATGCTGGCGGGCTACTGCGGCACCCTCATGACCCCGATGGCGGCCAACTACAACATCGTGCCGGCGGCGCTGCTCGAACTGAAGAACAAGTACGAGGTGATCAAGGTGCAGATCCCGACCGCGATCCCGCTGCTCACGGCCAACATCCTGCTGATGTATTTCATCGTCTTCCGCTGAAAGCCGAACGCCATGACCCTGACCCTGGAACAGGCCGCGATCTTCGCCGCCCTGCCGTTGCGCTCGCTGCGCCACGAATACCCCAACCACATCATGCATGTGCTCAACGGCCCGCAGGACGTGCTGTCGCCCAGGGCGCTGCACCCGGTGTTCTATGGCTGCTACGACTGGCACTCGGCGGTGCACGGCTTCTGGCTGCTGGCGCGCTGCGCCCAGGACTGGCCGACGCTGCCGCAGCGCGCCGAGATCGAGGCCCTGTTCGACGAGCACTTCACCGGGCCGCACATGGCCGCCGAGCTGGCGTATTTCGACGTCCCGGGCCGGGCCTCCTTCGAGCGCCCTTACGGCTATGCCTGGGTGCTGGCCCTGGCCCAGGCGCTGGCCGACTGGCAGCACCCGCGCGCGCCGCAGTGGCATGCCGCGCTCGAGCCGCTGGTGCAGGGCATCCGCAGCCGCACGCTGCGCTACTTTGCGTCGCTGAGCTACCCGATCCGTGTCGGCACCCACTACAACAGTGCCTTCGCGCTCAAGCTGGCGCTGGACTTCGCCCGCCACCGACACGACAGCGAGTTCGAAAGCGCTCTGCTGGCCACGGCCCGCCGCCACTACCTGGCCGACACCGACTACCCGGCGCGTTTCGAGCCCGGCGGCGACGAGTTCCTGTCGGCGGCCCTGACCGAGGCCCTGCTGATGGCCGACGTGCTGTCACCGGATCTCTTCCGGCCCTGGCTGGAGCGCTTCCTGCCCGATCTGGGCGGCACCGGGCGACTCATGCAGCCCGCCGAGGTCAGCGACCGCAGCGACCCGAAGATCGCCCACCTCGACGGCCTCAACCTGAGCCGGGCCTGGTGCATGAAGCACATCGCCCGGCGACTGCCGCCGGGCTCGGTGTTGCAGGCGCAACTGTCGGCGGCGGCCCAGGCCCACATCGAGGCCAGCCTGCCCCAGGTGACCAGCGGGCACTACGAAGGCGAGCACTGGCTGGCCACCTTCGGCCTGCTGGCCCTCGAGTGATCGGTCCAGGGAGGAGTAGGATCCCGAAGAAGCCTGGAAAAGGCTCCGGATCCCCAGCGGGGTTTCATCGAACCGTCGAGTGTTTCTGGTTGAATCCTTTTTTCCTGGGATGCCCTCATGAACAAGCTCACCTTGCGCCAGAAGCTCTGGCTGCCCCTTCTCCTGGCCTGGCTGGGCCTGCTGGCCCTGACCCTGGCGAACGCCTGGCAGACCCGCCAGCTCCAGTACGAGGCGCGCCGCTCGGCGCTCTCCGACATCACCGACATGGCGCTGACCGTGCTGGCCGACTATGAAAAGCAGGCCCAGGCCGGCAAGCTCTCGGTCGAGGAGGCGCGCAGCGCCGCCTTCGCGCGGCTGGCGTCGCAGCGCTACGGCAAGGACGGCTATGTCACCGTGATCGGCGCCGACTCGGTGATCGCCATGCACCCGATCAAGCCTGATCTCAATGGCAAGAACATGCTGGGCTTCAAGGACGCCAAGGGCAACGCCTTGTATGTCGACATCGCGGCGGTCGGCAGCTCGGCCGCCGGCCGCGGCTTCGTCGACTACTGGTGGCCGCGCCCGGGCAGCGACCAGCCCAGCCCGAAGATGGGCTATGTGATTCGCTTCCGGCCCTGGAACCTCGATCTGGTCGCGGGCGACTATGTCGACGACATCGAGCAGAGCTTCCACATCGCGCTGTACCGCTCGATCGGGCTGCTGGCCCTGCTCGGCCTGCTGATCTCGGGCCTGACCTTCTGGGTCGTGCGCGACATCGAGCGTGCGGTGGGCGGTGAACCCGGCGTCGCCGCCGCGCTGGCGCTGCGCATCGCCGAAGGCGATCTGCAGACCCGGGTGGCGGTGCGCCCGGGCGACCGGCTCAGTCTGCTGTACGCCATCGGTTTCATGCGCGACCAGCTCTCGGGCATCCTGACCCGCATCCAGCAGGCCACCGGCACCATTGCGCACGCTGCCGCCGAGATCGCCCAGGGCAACGGCGACCTGTCGAGCCGCACCGAGCAGCAGGCCTCGTCGCTGCAACAGACCGCCTCGAGCATGGAGCAGCTGACCGCCACCGTGCGGCAGAACGCCGACAACGCGCGCCAGGCCGCCGAGTATGTGTCGGGCACGGCCCGCACCGCCGTGCAGGGCGGCGAGGCGGTGGACCGGGTGGTGCAGACCATGCGGTCCATCAGCGCCAGTTCGCGCAAGATCAACGAGATCATCGGCGTCATCGACGGCATCGCCTTCCAGACCAACATCCTCGCGCTCAACGCCGCCGTCGAGGCGGCACGGGCCGGTGAGCAGGGCCGGGGCTTCGCGGTGGTGGCCGCCGAGGTGCGCGCGCTGGCCGGCCGCAGCGCGGCGGCGGCCAAGGAGATCAAGACCCTGATCAGCGAATCGGTGGACGAGGTCAACGCCGGCTCCGAGCTGGTCGAGCAGGCCGGCAAGACCATGGGCGAGGTGGTGGAATCGGTGCACCGCATCACCGGCCTCATGGAGGGCATTGCCGAGGCCAATCTGCAGCAGACCGCCGGCATCGAAGAGGTGAACCGGGCGGTCTCGCAGATGGACGGCATGACGCAGCAGAACGCCGCCATGGTGGAGCAGGCCAGTGCCGCCACTTCGGCCATGGCCTCCCAGGTGGCGGTGCTGCGCGAGGCCCTGGCGGTGTTCCGGCTCGAGGCCGAGTCCGGCACGGCGCAGACCCCGGTCCCGGCCCGCGCCGCGTCGGCGCGTCGCCTGAGCCGGCACTGACAACCTGCTCACGGTCTCGCCGCGCCGCCTTCAGCGCGTGAGGCCGGCGCAGGCGCCGCGCCCGGCCTCGATCTGGCGGAACAGATCGGCCAGGGTCTTGCCCGGCTCGTCGGCAAAGCGCTCGTCCAGCATCGCCAGTTCCTGGATGCGGTCCAGGCGGAAGCTGCGGAAGGCGGTCCGGGTCTCGCACCAGGCGGCCAGGGTCCAGACCCGGCCCCAGTAGAAGCAACCCAGCGGCCGCAGCACCCGCTCCGATGGCTGCTCTTCCAGCGAGAGGTACTGGACGCGGACCTTGCGCCGTCCCTGGGCGGCCTCGCGCAGGGTCTGCAGGGTCTGCTGCACCTCGGGCGCCAGGCCCACGGCGGGCGCATACAGGATCTGCGCCTCGGCCGCCACCCGGGCCGCGCCGGGCAGCACCGACAGCACCTTGCCCAGGGCCAGCTCGGCCTGGTGGGCCAGGGCGGGGTCCAGCCAGGCCTGGGCCAGGCGCACCGCCGCCACCAGGGCACCGGCCTCGCCCTGGCTGAACATCAGCGGCGGCAGCTCGAAGCCTTTGCCCAGGCGGTAGCCCACGCCGGCCTCGCCTTCCAGCGGCACCCCCTGGTGCTGCAGGTCGGCGATGTCGCGGTAGATGGTGCGCTCGGACACCTCCAGCCGCCCGGCGAGGAAGGCGGCGGTGCTGAGCCGGCGTCCTCGCACCAGCTGGACGATCTGGAACAGTCGGTCGGCACGGCGCATGGGTGGGTCCTTGTGGGTTCAGAAGCCGAGCGCCGACAGGTCGGCTGCCATGGCGTCGGCGATCAGGCGCATGTCGTGGTCGCCGATCTCGAACAGGCCGAAGCGAAAGCGCTGGCCCCAGTGTCGGCGGTCCTCGATGAACTCGAGCCGGTCCAGCAGCGGGGCGATGGGGATTTCGCGGCTGCTCAGATCGTAGCGGACATCGCGCCGGTGGGGCACGAAGCCGCCCCCCATGTCGAAGGCATAGGGCAGACCTGGCGCGACCCGGCCGAGCGAGACCCAGCTGCGCAGGCCGTCGACCTCGCCGGAGCGTGTCGATGGCGCGTAGTAGGCGACGCGGTCGCCGGGGCGCAGGCGCCTGAGCGGCGCCAGGCGGCCGTGGCAGACCTGCATGAAGCCCAGGGGCTGGTGTTCGCGGCCGCGGCGCGCATGTTCGGCACAGGCCACGGCCACCCAGTTGCGGGCCGGGGCGGCCGGCCGCTCGAACAGATCGGGCTGCATCAGCGGCTGCGGGCGTGCAGGCCCACGGTATTGCCTTCGGTGTCGAGCACATTGGCGATGAAGCCGATGTCCTGCGGCAGCTCGATGCAGGCGTCGATCACCCGCCCGCCGGCCGCCGCGACACGCGACACGGCGGTGTCGAGGCCGGGCGCGCAGTCGAGGTAGATGCGGGTGCCGTGGTCGGCGCTCGGGTGGCGGCCCGGTCCGCAGATCAGGCAGCCGCCGGTGGCCGGCAGGCTGTAGCTGAAGACCGCGATGGGGTCGCCGCCCATGTCGTCGCGGCGCAGCAGCGGGCGGCCCAGCACGGTTTCGTAGAAGGCCTGGGCGCGGGCCAGGTCGGTGCAGGGGATCTCGAACCAGTTGATGGCGCGCAGCGCCGGTGCAGGGGTGGCAGACATGAAAAGCTCCTGTTGGAATGGACAGGGCTCCATGCTGCCGGGGGGCTGCTGACAACGGGGTGTCAGCAGCCTCGCTTCAACGCCCGCGCCGTTGGCGGGCACGCTCCAGGGTGCGCGCGGTGTCGCGCGGGTCCAGCCCGTACATGTCGGCAAAGGCTTCCAGGGTCTGGCCGCTGGCCTCGAAGGCGCGCAGCCTCGCCTCGTCGCGGGCGGCCTGCTCGGCGACCTCGGCCAGGGCTGCGTCGAGCACCGCGTTGGCGGCCTCGTCGCGGCTGCGTACCCGCTCGGCATAGGCCTCGCGGCTGAGGCCCGAGGCTTCGAAGGCCAGCACGATGCGGCGGCGCAGCTTGGCGCCGAGGTCTTCGGGGCTGCGTTGCTGGCGGCGGCGGAAGACCTCGAGCAGGGCATGGTGCACATGCTCGGGCGCCAGCGCCTCGACCGCCTGCGCCTGCAGGTCGTGGCGCTGCTGGCCGGAGGCCAGGGCGCTCAGGTAGCGGCTGGAGCGGGTGTGCAGGGCCAGGGCAGCCTTCAGCGATTCGCGATCGAACAGCTCGGGGTGCGCCTCCAGCAGGTCCTGGAAGATGCCGCGCTTGAGCGGCAGGAAGTTCTCGCCGAACAGCGCCGGGTACAGGCCGGCCAGTTGCTCGAGCACCGGGTGGCTGCGCGGCGCACGCGGCGCCTGCGCCTCGGCCTGGGGTGCGGCGGCGGTGGCCGCCGCTGCCTCGCGTGGGCGGCGGGCGCCGCCGCGACGTCCGCGGGCCGGGCGCGGGCCACGGGCGTTCGGTTCCTGGCGCGGGGCTGCGGTCTGTTGTGGCACTTCGCCGGCTGGCTCGGCAGGGCGTTCGGCGGCGGGATTCTGTTCTTTTTCGGACACGGGCTCGGTCATGGCGTGACGGTCGGTTGGAGGGTCAAACCCTCCATCATGCCAGCCTTGGCGGGCGGCGGGGCCGCCGCCGCCCTGTGGTCAGTCGGCCAGGGCCTCGTCGAGCACCTCGACCCAGTGGCGCACCGGCGTGGCGGTGCCGCTTTGCAGGTGGGTGATGCAGCCGATGTTGGCGCTGACGATGCCCTCGGGCTGCAGGGCTTCGAGGTGGCCGATCTTGCGGTCGCGCAGCTCGTAGGAGATGTCGGGGTTGAGCACCGAGTAGGTGCCGGCCGAGCCGCAGCACAGATGGGCCTCGTTGCAGGCCAGATGGACGTCGAAGCCCAGCTCGCGCAGGCCGGCTTCGACGCCGCCGCGCAGCTTCTGCCCGTGCTGCAGGGTGCAGGGCGGGTGGTAGGCGAGCTTGCTGCGAGGCACCTCCTGCAGGCGCGGCTTGAGCAGCGGCACCAGCTCGGGCAGCAGCTCGCTGAGGTCGCGGGTGCGCTCGCTGACCAGGCGGGCCCGGTCGGCATAGGCCGGGTCGTCCTTGAGCAGGTGGCCGTATTCCTTGACCGTGACGCCGCAGCCCGAGGCATTCATCACCAGGCATTCGGCCTGGCCGGAGCTGAGCAGCGGCCACCAGGCGTCGACGTTGGCGCGCATCTGGGTCAGGCCGCCGCCCTGGTCGTTGAGGTGGAATTTCACCGCGCCACAGCAGCCGGCCTGCGGCACCGGCAGCAGGCTGATGCCGGCGGCATCGAGCACCCGGGCGGTGGCGTTGTTGATGTTGGGCGAGAGGGCCGGCTGCACGCAGCCCTCGAGCATCAGCATGCGGCGTGCGTGCCGGGCCTCGGGTCGACGGCCGGCTTGCTGGGGCAGCGGCACCTTGGCGCGCAGCTTGGGCGGCAGCGCGCCGCGCACCGCCTGGCCGAGCTTCAGGGCCGGCGCGAACAGAGGCGAAGGCAGGCCCTCCTTGAGCAGCCAGCGCAGCGCGCGCTCGCCCGCCGGGCGCGGCACCTGCTCCTCGACGATCTGGCGCCCGATGTCGACCAGGTGGCCGTACTGCACGCCGCTCGGGCAGGTCGATTCGCAGTTGCGGCAGGTCAGGCAGCGGTCCAGGTGCAGCTGGGTCTTGCGTGTCGGGGCCTGGCCCTCGAGCACCTGCTTGATCAGGTAGATGCGCCCGCGCGGGCCGTCGAGCTCGTCGCCCAGCAGCTGGTAGGTCGGGCAGGTGGCGGTGCAGAAGCCGCAGTGCACGCATTTGCGCAGGATGGCCTCGGCCTCGCGGCCCTGCGGGCTGTCCTGGTAGGGGGGGGCGAGATGGGTTTGCATGGTGGGACGGTCAACGGAAGGTGGGACAGGGGCTCAGTCGGTGTTCGGCGAGAGGGGGGCGCGTGCACCGAGCAGGCGCACGATGCGCCGGAAATCAGCCACCAGCGGTGGCAGGGACAGGGACAGCAGCACCATGGCCAGGGGCAGCACCCAGACGAAGCCGATGTGCTTGAAACCCGCCGCGCCCACCACCCCGCCCACGGTGAACAGGCCCAGCAGCGAGGCGAACAGCTTGAGCCGCACCGGGTTGGCATACACGCCGCCCTGGGCGCCGGTTTCGCGGCCGTTCCAGTACAGCATCTTGCCCAGCTCGATGCCCAGGTCGGTGACGATGCCGGTCATGTGGGTGGTGCGGATGGTGGCCGAGGAGATCTTGGTCACCAGCGCGTTCTGCAGCCCCATGATGAAGGCCAGCAGCAGCACGGTGCCCGGCACTGCGAACGGGGTCTGGCGGTTCAGCGTGCCGCCGATGACGCCGAAGACCAGCATCAGCAGGGCCTCGAGCAGCAAGGGGATGGCATAGCCGCTGCGCAGGTGGTGCACCCGCGCCCAGTTCACCAGGATGGCGGTCAGGGCCGCGCCGCTGGTGAAGGACAGCAGCACCCCGACCGAGGTCAGCACCAGCACCAGATGGCCCAGCACCAGGTTGTCGGCCAGCATGGAGACAAAGCCCGACATGTGCGAGGTGTACAGGCCCACCACCAGAAAGCCGCCGGCGTTGATGGCACCGGCATTGAAGGCCAGCAGGAAGCCGAGCATCCGGTTGGTGGCCGGCGTGCGGTGCTGGCTGGCAAGGTGGCGCAGGCGTCGCATGGTCGGGCGGCGTCACCAGCCGCGGTAGAGGCGGCCGTGGCCGAAGATGCCGACCGGGTCGAACTGCTGCTTGAGGCCGCGCTGGATGCGCTCGAGCGGGGCCGACAGCGGGGTGAACACCTCTTGCAGGGCATCGGGTCCGCGGAAGCGGGTGGCGTGGCCGCCCGCGCTGACCGCATGGTGGCGCAGGCGCTTGAGCTGGTCGGAAGGGGCCTTGAGCCAGCGCTGGGCGCCGCCCCATTCGATCAGGCTCTGGCCGAGCTGCAGCGGCGCGGCGGTGTCGGGCACCGACAGCCGCCACAGGCTCTCGTGCCTGTCGAGATCGAAGAAGGCATGGCTCTGTTCGCGCAGCGACTGCCAGAAAGCCTGGGCCTGGGATGGATCGAGGAGATCGCCGCCGAGCTTGCGGCAGGCGGCGTCGACCGCAGCGCGGGCCCCCCGCAGGCGCAGGGTGAGTTGGCCGTCGTGCCAGCAGGAGGCGTTCAGCGGCAGGGGCTGGGCGGCCCAGGTCTGCAAGCGCGTCAGGGCGTCGGCCTCGGCGGCCTCGAAGCGCAGGCTGGCTTCGGCCACCGGCAGGGGCAGCACCTTGAGCGAGACCGAGGTGATCAGGCCCAGCGTGCCCAGCGAACCGGCCAGCAGGCGCGACACGTCGTAGCCCGCGACATTCTTCATGACCTGGCCGCCGAAGCTCAGGGCCTCGCCCCGGCCGTTGACCAGTTCCAGGCCCAGCACATAGTCGCGCACGCTGCCCACGCTGGCCCGGGCCG
Source organism: Curvibacter sp. (assembly GCA_019233055.1). Classification (GTDB taxonomy): domain Bacteria; phylum Pseudomonadota; class Gammaproteobacteria; order Burkholderiales; family Burkholderiaceae_C; genus Curvibacter. Next base: position 35,078 of record JAFAMV010000162.1, on the reverse strand, counting down.
GGCCGGCCAGGCCGGCCGCCACCATGCCGCCCAGGGTGGCGCCGGCACCGAAATGCGGGGGCTCGAAGGGCAGGCACTGGCCGCGCCCGGCCAGCGCCGCCTCGATGTCGGCCAGGCGCGTGCCCGCCCCGGCGGTGATCACCAGTTCGCTGGGCTCGTAGGCACTGATGCCGGCCAGTGCGGTGGTGTCGAGAATCTGGCCGTGCAAGGCCTGGCCATAGAAATCCTTGGTGCCGCCGCCCCGGATGCGCAGGGGGGTGGCAGCGTCGGCGGCGGCGCGGATGCGCTCGATCATCGAGGTGAGGGCGGTCTGCATCCTGACGATGGTAGCGGCAGCGCCCTCCGGCTGCCCAGCCCCCGGGCTTGATTTTTTTGACGCCCGGGCATGCAGAAATTTGACGGCGCGGCCCGGCGCCGCCTCAACGGCCTTCGAAGAAGTTGACCGGCAGACCCGGCACCTCGACACGGGCGGCGAGCACCCGGCCGTTGTCGGGCCAGCGTTCCAGCTCGCCTTGTGGCCGGCCGTGCGAGGCGGTGGTGACGTACAGGGTGCGGCCATCCGGGCCGCCGAAGCAGGGCATGGTGGGGCAGCGTGCCGGCAGCGGCACCTCGGCCACCAGGTCGCCGGTGGGGGACAGGCACAGCAGGCGGCCGCCCTCGAACTGGGCGCTCCAGTAGCGGCCTTGGGCATCGACGGCCGCGCCGTCGGGCCGGCCGCCGTAGCGCGAGGCCGCCTCGAGGTCGTCGGAGCGGAAGCCGGCCGGCTTGCCGGGCAGCTGCAACCAGGGCCGGTGGTGGCTCAGGGCGCCGCTGGCGGCGTCCCAGTCCCAGGCATGGATGCGGTGGTGCATGGTGTCGGCCCAATACAGGGTGCGCGCATCGGGCGACCAGGCCAGGCCGTTGGAGATCACGTTGTTGATGGCCTTGAGGCTGATCTCGGGCTTGCCGTCGCCACGCGCGTCGATGCAGAACAGCTCGCCCAGACGCCGGTCGCGCGGCTCGTACATGGTGCCGGCCCAGAAGCGGCCCAAGGGGTCGCATTTGCCGTCGTTGAAGCGGGTGGTGGCGGGGTCGTGGCTGAAGCGGGCCAGGCAGTCCAGCCCGCCTCCCCAGTTGGGCGCACGGTACACGCCGTCGCGCAGGGCGATGACCAGGCCACCCTGGCGCGCCGGGGCGATGCAGCCCGGCTCGGAGGGCATGGCCCAGCGCTCCAGCCCGTGCGCGCCATGGCGCAGGATCTCGCGGCCCGGGATGTCGACCCAGTACAGCGCCTGCTCCTGCGGGTGCCAGAACGGCGACTCGCCGAGCAGGCTGCGCTCGGGCGCCACGACCTGCCAGTCCAGCTTCAGCACGGTGCTCATGGGGTGTCTCCTTCGTCGTTGTGGATCTCGATGCTCATCGCCAGGCTCATGGACTCGCCCGGGGCCAGGGTGCGCATGCCCAGTTGTCGGGGGTCGAGGCCCAGGGCGTGTTGCAGGTTGACCGCGTTGTTGGCGTGGCTGACCGGTTCGATGGCGATGGCGTCGCGTCCGGGCTGGGTGCAGACCACCAGGTAGGGGGTGCGGCTGCGCACACGCACGCTCAGCACCGGGTCGCGCAGGAGGAGGTCGCCGTCCCAGCCTTCGAAGCAATGGTCCACGTCGAGCCCGGCGCAATCGGCATGCAGTCCGGTGGATGGCGTGCGGTGGGTGGGCAGCTTGTCGGGGCCCATCTCCCAGCGGGCACCGGCTTCGAAGGCGATGTGGCTGCCGGGCCGTTTGATGAACCAGGGGTGCCAGCCCAGGCCTGCCGGCACCGCCACCGGGGCCTGGTTGGTCATGGACAGCTGCAGCACCAGGGTGTCGCCCTGCAGCCCGATGATCTGCGAGGCATCGAAGGCGAAGGGCCAGGCGGCATCTGCGGCATGCTCGAAGGCCAGCATGAGCTGATCCGGGCGGTGCTCGAGCACCGTCCAGGGGCGCTGCCAGCCGACACCGTGGATGGCATGGGGTTCCGGGGCATTGTTCTGCACCAGCGGGTGGCCCGTGCCCTGCCAGTGCAGCAGCGCATGGCCGACCCGGTTGCTGAAGGGCACCAGCGGATAGCTGCCGGAATGGCGGGCGTTGTCCAGCCCGGCGGTCGGCGGCAGGCGCAGCACCGGCAGCTCACGCCACCACAGGCCGGCCAGGCAGGCCCCCAGATCGGGCCTGACCTCGCAGCGCAGGTGGCCGCCGAGGGCACGGTTGTCCAGGATCAGGGCGTCAGGGTGGTGCATGGGGACCTCACAGGGATGGCCCCGATTGTGCCTGCGGGCACCGGGCCGTCCAGGCACGTACCGGTTCCGTCGATGGCAAAAAAAGGGGCCCGCCAAGGCGGGCCCAATATCCAAGGGAGACTCTCAAAAAAAATCGCCTGCCTGGGACGGGTGGCCGCCCCAGGGTGCGCAACCGGCTCAGCGGTTGTAGGCGGTTTCGCCGTGGGACGAGATGTCCAGGCCTTCGCGCTCGTCTTCTTCGCTGACGCGCAGGCCGATGGTCAGGTCGACCAGCTTGTAGGCCACGATGGAGACCACGCCGGACCAGACGATGGTCACCAGCACGGCCTTGGCCTGCACCCAGACCTGGGCTGCGATGGAGTAGGCGTCAGCCGTCACCAGGGTGCCGCTGAACCAGTCGACCGGGAAGCTCGGGCCGCCCAGGCTGGGGGAGTTGAACACGCCGGTCAGCAGCGCGCCCAGGATACCGCCCACGCCGTGCACGCCGAACACGTCCAGGGTGTCGTCGGCGCCCAGGATCTTCTTCAGACCCGTCACGCCCCACAGGCAGACGAAGCCGGCGACCAGGCCGATGATCACGGCACCGGCGATGCCGACGTTGCCGGCGGCCGGGGTGATGGCCACCAGGCCGGCGACGGCGCCGGAAGCGGCACCCAGCATCGAGGCCTTGCCCTTGTGCAGGGCTTCACCCAGGGACCACGACAGCACGGCGGCGGCGGTGGCCAGGAAGGTGTTGATGAAGGCCAGGGCGGCGAAGCCGTTGGCTTCCAGGGCGGAGCCGGCGTTGAAGCCGAACCAGCCCACCCACAGCAGCGAGGCGCCGACCATGGTCAGGGTCAGGCTGTGAGGAGCCATCGACTCCTTGCCGTAGCCGATGCGCTTGCCGACCATGAAGGCGCCGACCAGACCGGCGACAGCGGCGTTGATGTGCACCACGGTGCCGCCGGCGAAGTCCAGCGCGCCCCATTGCCACAGCAGACCGGCCTTGGCGTTGGTGGCGTCGACGATTTCCTTGGTGGTGTAGGCGTCAGGACCTTCCCAGAACCAGACCATGTGGGCGATCGGGGCGTAGCTGAAGGTGAACCACAGGACCATGAAGGCCAGCACGGCGGAGAACTTGATGCGCTCGGCGAAGGAGCCCACGATCAGGCAGCAGGTGATGCCGGCGAAGGTGGCCTGGAAGGCGGCGTAGACGATCTCGGGAATCGCCACACCCTTGCTGAAGGTGGCGGCGTTCGCGAAGGTGCCGGCGGCGTTGTCCCAGATGCCCTTCATGAACAGGCGATCGAAGCCGCCGATGAAGGAGTTGCCTTCGGTGAAGGCCAGGCTGTAGCCGTAGACGAACCACAGCACGACGATCAGCGAGAAGGTGACCATCACCTGCATCAGCACCGACAGCATGTTCTTGCTGCGGACCAGGCCGCCGTAGAACAGGGCCAGGCCCGGCACGGTCATCAGGATCACCAGCAGCGTGGAGACCATCATCCAGGCGGTGTCGCCCTTGTTGGGCACCACCGGGGCGGGGGCTGCCGCAGCCGGTGCTGCAGCGGCGTCGGCCGGCGCAGCGGCCGCAGCGGCCGGGGCGGCAGCTGCAGCAGCCGGGGCCGCCGCAGCGTCAGGGGCCTTGGCGTCGGCGGCAGCCGGCGCGGCTGCGGCAGGCGCCGCAGGGGCGGCAGCGGTCTGGGCCAGCACGGCGGAGCCGCCGAGCATCAGCCCGAAACCCAGGGCAAGTGTTGCAAACAGTTTTTTCATGGTTGGGACTTTCTGTTGGGCACGACAGCGGTCTTGCTTTACAAGGCCTCTTTGCCGGTCTCGCCGGTGCGGATGCGCACGACCTGCTCGAGGTCGTACACGAAGATCTTGCCGTCGCCGATCTTGCCGGTGCGGGCAGCGGTCTCGACGGCTTCGATCACCCGTTCGACGAGGTCGTCGGAAACCGCCGCCTCGATCTTCACCTTGGGCAGGAAGTCGACGACATATTCGGCGCCGCGGTAGAGCTCGGTGTGGCCCTTCTGCCGGCCGAAGCCTTTCACCTCGGTCACGGTGATGCCTTGCACGCCCATGCCCGACAGCGCTTCGCGCACTTCGTCAAGCTTGAACGGTTTGATGATGGCGGTAACGAGTTTCATGCGTTCTCCAAGTGGGGTCGCTGGTTCAGAAGGTGTACTTGGCACCGAGCACCAGCGTGCTCTTGCCAAGGTTGTCGTTGAACGGAGAGGCGTAGCCGGCCAGCTTGGCGTTGGTGCCGATCAGGGCGGCCGAGACCGAGAAGCCGTTGCCGTAGTCCTTGCCCAGGGTCAGGGCGTAGTCGGTGTACGAGCCGATGTTGCCGTTGCCTGCCACGCTCTGGTGGCCCACGTGCGGCACCAGGCTCAGGCCGTCGCCCAGGTCGACGTTGGCCGACAGGTCGAGGTAGCCGCTGCCCGAGCTGTTCTGCCAGCCGAACAGGTTGGAGAAGCTGCGCGAGTACTTGGCGGTGTAGATCTTGTAGGTCAGGGCGCCGTACAGTTCGTCGGTGTTGGCGTTGGCGAAGACCTTGGTGTTGGCCAGCGAGTTGCCGGCGTATTGATAGCGCAGGTAGCCGACGTCGAAGCTCAGGTCGGTGACGATCTCACCGCGGTAGCCGCCATAGATGTCCCATTCGACCGGGCCCTTGACGTTGACGCCGGTGCTGATGCCGTCGTCCTTGATCCACTTGATGTTGGAGGCCCAGGTGCCGATGTACAGGCCGCTGGTGTGCGTGAAATCGATGCCGCCTTGCACGGCCGGCTGGAAGCGGGTCTGCGAAATGCCGCGGTAGCGGTATTCGGTGACCACGCCGACGTTGTAGGCCAGGGTGTTGGTCGGGGCCGGGGCGGCCTCGGCGGGCGCGGCCGCCGGAGCAGCCTCCTGGGCCGAAGCAGCAGCACCAGCGAGGGCCAGTGCAGCAAGGATCATTGTTTTCTTGGCATTGAATTTCACGGGGTTCTCCTGTTTACAAAAAATCATCGGGTGGATGCGGAACTAATGCACATTGCGTGCCAACACGGAATGCCCTCAGTCTGATCAGGGCCTGAATGGTCTGCACGCCCCAGAACGGCTCCTTTCTATGTGAATGAATGGTGACAAAGGCACCTGTTTGGTGCAGACCTGCCCAGCCTACGCCGAAGCCATTACAAATGCACTCTTCTGGTGAAGGTGTTGCGGGGAGCGATCTGGAGATGTGTCTTTCTTTGGTGCAAAGCCGGGCCCAGCTGGGTCTGGAGGCCGCCCCGGTGACGGTCGAGGTGCATCTGGCCAACGGGCTGCCCAGCTTCACCCTGGTCGGGCTGGCCGAGGTCGAGGTCAAGGAGGCGCGCGAGCGCGTGCGCTCGGCCCTGCAGAACTCGGGGCTCGACTTCCCACACAACAAGCGCATCACGGTCAACCTGGCGCCGGCCGATCTGCCCAAGGACTCGGGCCGCTTCGATCTGCCGATCGCGCTCGGCCTGCTGGCCGCCAGCGGCCAGATCGATGCCGCCCGCCTGGCCGGGCATGAGTTTGCCGGCGAGCTCTCGCTGTCGGGGGCCTTGCGCCCGGTGCGGGGTGCCCTGGCCATGAGCCTGGCCCTGCGCCGGCAGGGGCTTGCGGCCCGCCTGGTGCTGCCACCGGGCAGCGCCGAGGAGGCGGCCCTGGTCCCCGAAGCCCAGGTCTGGCGCGCCCGCCACCTGCTGGATGTGGTCCAGGCCTTTGCGCCGTCGGCCGAGGCGGCCCCGGTCGGGGCCGACGAGGGCTGGTGCCGGCTCGACAGCCCGGCGCGGCCGCGCCAGAGCGACTACCCGGACCTGGCCGAGGTCAAGGGCCAGGCGGCGGCCAAGCGCGCCCTGGAGATCGCGGCCGCCGGCGGCCACAGCCTGTTGATGTCGGGACCGCCCGGCTCGGGCAAATCGATGCTGGCGCAGCGCTTCGCCGGCCTGCTGCCCGACATGAGCCTGGACGAGGCCCTCGAATCGGCGGCACTGTTCAGCCTGGACGGCCGCTTTTCACCTGAGCAATGGGCGCTGCGGCCGACCCGGCAGCCGCACCACACCGCCAGCGCAGTGGCCCTGGTGGGTGGCGGCTCGCCGCCGCGCCCCGGCGAGATCTCGCTGGCGCACCATGGCGTGCTCTTCCTCGACGAGATCGCCGAGTTCCCGCGCAGCGCCCTCGAAGCCCTGCGCGAACCGCTGGAGACCCGCCGCATCACGATCTCGCGGGCGGCGCGCCGCAGCGAGTTCCCGGCCGCCTTCCAACTGGTGGCCGCGATGAACCCCTGTCCCTGCGGCTACCTGGGCTCGAGCCTGCGGGCCTGCCGTTGCACGCCCGAGCAGGTCACGCGCTACCAGGGCAAGCTCAGCGGGCCGCTGCTCGACCGCATCGACCTGCAGGTCGAGGTCAACGCACTGCCGCCGGAGCAACTGCTGCAGGCGCCGCCGGGGGCGGGCAGCGCTGCCATCCGGGCCCGGGTGCAGCAGGCGCGCGACCTGGCCCTGCAGCGCCAGGGCTGCAGCAACCAGGACCTGCAGGGCGCGGCGCTCGACGAGCAGGCCCGCCTGCAGCCCGAGGCCCTGGCCCTGCTGCAGGCGGTGGCGCTGAAGCTGGGCTGGTCGGCGCGCAGCATCCACCGGGTGCTCAAGGTGGCGCGCAGCGTGGCCGACCTGGCCGGCGGCGGCCCCATCGGCAGCCCGCATGTCGCCGAGGCGGTGCAGTACCGTCGCGGGGTGCTCGGCCGTCAGCGCTGAATCAGCCCTGGCCTCACATCAGTGGTCCAAGGCGCTGCGCGTCACCCGCGACGCATGAAACCGGCGCGCAGTCATCGGTTGCCAGGCTGCGGAGCAACGGGGTGGTCTCACACCACCTCGGCCGGGGCCCGGCGTTTGGCCACCGCGATCGGGGGCGCCCATTTCGAGTCCTTGGGTTTCTTGCCGGTCACCAGGGTGATCTCGGAGGGCTCGAAGACCTCGAGGTTGTGGGTGATCGGGGTGGTCAGCACGTACTGGGCCTGGGTGCTGCGCAGGAAATGGCCCACCAGCTGGATGTTGCGCACGTCCAGGTGGGCGAAGGGCTCGTCGATGAAGACGAAGCCGCCCGGGGTCTCGTCGTCCTTGAGCAGGCCCACCAGCAGGATCAGCGATTTGATGACCTGCTGGCCGCCCGAGGCCTCGCCGTCGTTGAGGCCGATGCTGCCCTTGCCGTCGAAGCTGAAATGCACCTTGAGGCCGGCCTGGGCCAGCACGCTGTCGTGGTTCTCGAGCACCGGCAGTTCGGCGGCGACGTCCACGCCGGCCAGCAGGCCGAGTTCGCGGATGTTGTTGCGGTAGCGGCGCACGGTGGCGCGCAGCACCTCGATGTAGCTCTCGCGGGCGTTGTGCACCGCAGTGGCGGCCTGGGCATTCTTCACCTGGTGGTCGTCCAGGTTGTAGCCCTGCTCGCGCACCGTGAGCTCCATGCGCTGGTAGCGTTCCTGCACGGTGGCATCGTGCTCCCAGCCTTCCTGCTGCAGGTCTTCCTCGACCGAGGCCAGGCGCAGCCGCGCCTGGGTGTCGTTCTGGTAGGTGTCGACGAGGCGGCTGACGGCCTCGGGGCGGGTCCAGCCGGGGGCGAAGGCGCTGCGGCGTTGGCGCGAGGCGGCGCTGTCGAGTCGCAGGCTGCGGCAGCGCTGGTCCAGCTCCTGGCGCAGGCGCTCGCCGTCCTCGACCCCGCGCCTGAGGGACACGCCCAGCGCGTTGTAGGCGTTCTCGGCCTGCACCAGGGTGGTCCGGGCGGCGGCATAGGCCTTGTCCAGGGTCTGCCAGCGCAGGCCCTGGCCGATGCGCTGCTGCTTGGCCGCGGGCAGGCTGGCGCGGGCCTGGGCGAATTCCTCGCTGCGCCGCGCCAGCTCTTCGGCGGCGCTGTGGCCGGCCAGCGACTGCTGCACGTCGCTGCGCAGGCGTTTGGTGGCCGCCAGTGCGGCGCCGAGTTCGCCCAGCTGGGCCTGCACCCGCTGCAGCTCCTGTTCGGCGGACGCCTGGCGCGATTGCAGGGCTGCGGTGCCGAACTGGTGGTCGCGCGGCTCGACGAAGACCGAACGGGCCCCGCGGCCGTCGTAGACATAGGCCTGGGGCGTGATCCAGGCCTCGCCCGATTGACGGCCGGCCTTCGGGCTGTCGACGCAGCGCAGGCGCTCCAGTTGCTGGAGCAGCCAGCGCGGCACCGGGGCGCTGAAGTGAAGCTGGGCCAGCAGGCTGTGGGCGGGGGCCTGGCCGGACGGGCGCTGGCATTCGGCCGGCGCCACGATGTAGTGGCGGTAGCGTTCGCGTTCGGCGAGTTCGTAGGCGGCCAGTTCGTCGGCGCCGTCCTCCAGCAGCACGATCCAGCGGTTGGGTCGCAGCACGCCTTCGATGGCGTGGCGCCAGGGCTCGTGACGCACCTCGACCACATCGGCCAGGAACTGGTGGGCGATGCCGGCCTGCTGCAGGCGCTGGCGCAGCTTGCGCGCCTCTTCGGGCGGCGGCGGGGCCTGGCGGTCCTGCAGACCGGCCAGGCTGGACCGGGCCTGGGCCTCGCGCTCGCGCAGCCGGGCCGACTGTTCCTGCAGGCCCTGCAGTTCGGCCTCGAGTTCGGCCAGGCGGGTGTGCAGGGCGGTGGTGTCGGTCTCGTCGGTGATCAGGGCCAGCAGTTCGGCTTCGCGCTTGACCAGGGCCTCGAGCGGGGCCTCGAGGTCGCGGGCCTGTTCGCGCAGTCGGTTGGCCTCGTCGCGTTCGGCCAGCAGGCGGGCCTCGTCGTCCTGCGCCCGGCTGCGTTCCTTGAGCAGGTCCAGCAGGCGGCCCTGCTGCTGCGTGCGTTCGGTCTGGGTGCTGCCGAGCTGCTGGCGCTGGCGCCGCAGTTCGCGGGCGCGCTCGGCCAGCCGGCGGCGGGCGCCATGCCATTCGAGCACCGGCAGCACCTCGCTGGCGAGTCGCTCGCGTTCCTGCACCTTGTGCTGCCAGCTCTGGTAGTTGCTGACCCGGTTCTGCAGTTCGGCCAGCTGGGCGCGGCTGTGGTCGAGTTCGTGTTCTGCCTGGCCCATCTCGCGGGCCAGTTGCTGCTGGTGCTCGCGCGCGGTGTCGTAGGCGTCGAGCACGTCCTGGTCGCCGAACACGTCGAAGACCAGGCGCAGCAGTTCCTTGGGGCTGAATTCGCACAGCCGGTCGGTCTGGCCCTGTTCGAGCGACAGCACCTTGCAGATGGCGGGCGACAGACCGGCGCTGGCGAGCAGCCGGTTCCAGGCCTCGATGCCCATGAGGCCGAGGTCCTTGTCGGCCATGGCGCTGAGCTGCTCGATGCTCAGGTCGCCTTCCTGCACCAGGTAGCGGCGCTGCCAGTCGCCGCCGTTGCGCTCGATGCGGCAGGCCAGGGTGACCTGGTCGCTGTAGAGCAGCCGGCGGGCGAAGGGCCGGCTGCTGCTCTGGCGGTTCAGCGGTCGGTTGTCGACCACCGCGCGCAGCCAGGCGGTCTGCGCGCCGGCGTGGCGCGCATAGGTCTTGAAGTCGCGCGGGTGCGAGCAGCGCAGGCCCAGCAGGGTGCGCATGGCGTCGAGCAGCGTGGTCTTGCCCGAGCCGTTGGGGCCGGCGATGGTGATGATGGAGGCGTCCAGCGGCAGGCTGACGCGTTGGCAGTAGTCCCAGTGGACCAGCTCCAGGCTTTGCAGGTGAAACATGGCTCAGAGCCCTTGGTCGGCGGCTTCGGTGGGGGTGGGGTGGGCGTCGGCGGGCGGGTTCAGGCGTTCGCGCTGCAGCACATCGGCCAGCGCCCCGTCGAGGATGCGCGGGGCCAGCACGTCGTAGTCGAGCAGCACGTCGAGCAGCGGGCCTTCGGTGATCTCGTCCTGGCGCCGGCCGATGAAGCCGTGGCGCTCCAGCAGCTTGAGGTTGGCGTCCAGGCGCATCTTCTTGCCGAGCTGGTTGCCGTAGTCCTCGAGCAGGGCCTTGTACGAGAGCACGGGGCTGACATCGCGCCCGCTGGGCAGGGGCTTGGCGCCGGCGAACATGTCGTCCTGCGGTGCCTCGGGGGCGGTGCGGCTGGTCTGGCGCTCGCGCTTGGGCAGGATGATCAACGCCCAGACCACGACCAGCAGGGCCACCGCGTCGCGCGGCAGCTCCAGGTTGTTGCTGGCGTTCAAGGCGCTTTCGCCGAGCACCGCGACCTGGGCGGCCGGCAGCAGGGCGAGGCTGACATGGTCGGCGTAGATGTTGTCCATCCAGCGCAGGCCGGACTGGGCCAGGCGTTGTTCGATCTGGGCGAACAGCTCGGCGTCGACCAGGGCACGTTTCACACGCGGGTGGCTGCGCGGCAGGTAGCGGCGGGCCAGCAGTTCGGCAATCAGGAGGGCAGCGTCGTCCATGGTGTCAGGGGGTCTTGTCGGGGGGCTGGCCGGGCGTGTCGGCGGCGGGCACGAGCTGGCCCTGGCTCAGCAGTTCGATCTCGTCGTGGTCGATGGCCTGGGTGGCGGCCTGCCACTGCACACGCCAGGGCTGGCGAGCCAGGGCGCCGGTGGCGCCCGGCAGCTCGCGCGCCTGGGCGTCGCCGAGCAGGGGCAGCAGCTGGGTCTTGTAGGCCACCTGGGCGTAGCGGCTGCGCGCCGGCTGGGGGCCGAGCAGGGCCTCGGCCACCGGGCGCGGCAGGCCGGCTTGGCCGCCCGTGGCCCAGGCGCCCAGCAGTTCGGCCAGATCGCCCAGCTCGCGCGGCAGCGCCACGGCGGCCAGGCTGCCCTGGGGGGCGCTGAGGGCGGGGGGCAGGCTTTCGGCCCGGCCGGCCTGGGGGCGGTCGCGTTCGAACTCGGCCTCGGTGACGTCCAGCAGGTCGTGCGGCGCCAGCGCCGCCGGGATCAGGCCGCTGGCCAGGGCGCCGTCGAGCAGGCGACCGGCCTGCGGCAGGGTCTGCAGCCAGCGCTTCACATCGGTGCTGGTGATGCCGGTGGTGCCCAGGGTGACGCGCTGGCGGTCGACCTGCTGCAGGGCCCGGTTGAACTGGCTGGCCATGGCCAGCAGGCGCGACTGGGCCTGGCCCAGGGCCCGGGCCGCCTTTTCGAGGCCGGCATGGCCGTCGGCCTGGTGGATGATGGCCGCGATGGTGTCGCTGGCGCGGTCGATCAGGGTGGCGGCGCGCTCGTAGCGCTTGCGCGCCTCGCGCAGGCGGAATTCGGAGCCGCTGGCGATGGCGTCCGAGAACTCGGCATGCAGACGCACCAGCTGGGCCTGCAGCATCTGGATCTGGTTCACGTCCAGGGTGCCCAGTTGCTCGGCGCCGATCACCTGGCCCAGCAGGCCGGCAAGTTCGCCGTCGGCGGGGCTGGCGGTCGCCAGGGGGCTGAGCACGGCGGTCAGCTGCTGGGCCAGCGGCGTGACCTGGTAGCGCCGCTGGGTGTCGTCCCAGGCCAGCAGGCCGCTTTCGCGCAGGCGTTTGAGCACCGTGTCCAGGGCGTCTGGGCGCAGCGCATGCAGCAGGGCGTCGATCTCGTCGCGGTTGAACAGGGCGTTGCCCTGTTCGACCAGGGTCATGAACACCCACAGGCGCAGGCGCACCAGGCCGGCCGGTCCGTGGAACAGCGCGCGCAGGGCGTCGATCAGGGCGCCATGGGCTTCGATGCGGCCGGCCCAGGGCGAATCGCCGGCGGCTTCGGTGTCGCGGAAATAGTCGGCCAGGCGGGCGTCGCCGGAGTCGTCGGCATCGGCGGGGCGGTCGGTCGGGGCTGCGGTCGCGAGATTGAGGTCCGGGAGATCGAGGTCTTGCAGCGAAAGGGCAGGGGTCATGTCGATGGGGTGTGGCGCGCCGCGTCGCCCTCGGTGCAGCAGAACAGGACGGCCAGCGGCGCGGTTTCGGCGCGCAGCACACGCGGCCCCAGGGTGACCGGCACGAAGCCGGCGGCGACGGCAGCGTCTTCCTCTTCGCGCTGCAGTCCGCCCTCGGGGCCATTGAGCACGGTGACCGGCCCGGTGCCGCCCGCCAGCAGCTCGGCCAGCGGCCGGCTGTCTTCGCGCAGCGACAGGAGCAGGCGGGTCTCACCGGGCGCGGCGGGGGGCGACTGGCGCAGCCAGTCGGCCAGGTCCTGGACCGGCCGCAGTTCGGGCACCCGGTTGCGCCCGCATTGCTCGCAGGCGCCGACGGCCACCGCCTGCCAGTGCGCGACCTTCTTGTCGGCGCGCTCGCCCTTGAGGCGCAGCACGCTGTGGGCGCTCATCAGCGGCGTGATGCGGCTGGCGCCCAGTTCGGTGGCCTTCTCCACCAGCCAGTCCATGCGGTCATTGGCCGGCATGCAGGCCAGCAGGTGCACCGCGCGGGCGTTCTCGCGCTCCAGCAGCCGATGGCTGCCGACCTCGACCTCGACCTCGCTGCGGCCCATGCGGGTGATGGTGGCGTCGAATTCGCCGCCCTCGCCGTTGAAGAGCGTGATGGTCTGACCGGGCTGCAGGCGCAGCACCTGCACATGGCGGGCGGTGCCGGCGGGCAGGCTGAGGGCGGCACCGGCGTGCAGCGGCGCCGGGCAATGGAAGCGCGGCATGGTTCAGACCCGTCCGAAGGCGTAGCCGCTGGCGGCCTGCAGGTTCTCGATCTGGTCGATCAGGCGCAGCAGCGGCGCCAGGGGGCGGTAGCGGTGCGCGGTGCTGCGGATGTAGGCGATGAAGCGCGGGGTGTCGGCCAGGTACCTGGGCTTGCCGTCACGCAGGGTCAGGCGGGCGAAGATGCCGGCCACCTTGAGATGGCGCTGCAGGCCCATCCACTCGACACTGCGGTAGAAGGCGCCGAAATCGCTGTGCCAGTCCTCGAAGTCGAGCAGGCCCAGCTTGCGCGCCTTCTCCCAGTATCGGACGGTGATGTCGATGACGAAATCCTCTTCCCAGCTGAGGAAGGCATCGCGCAGCAGGCTGGCGATGTCGTAGGTGATGGGGCCGTGGATGGCGTCCTGGAAGTCGAGCACGCCGAGCGGTCCCCCGGCGGTCTGCGGCAGCATCAGGTTGCGTGCCATGAAATCCCGGTGCACATGGACCCGGGGCGCCGCGAGGTTGTGCGCGACGATGGTGTCAAAGGCCTGGCTGAGGGTGCTGCGCTGGCTGTCGTCGAGCTTGAACTGGCGGTGCCGGCCCACATACCACTCAGGAAACAGGGCCAATTCACGCTGCAGCAGGGCGGCGTCGCAATCGGGCAGCTCGCCGGGGCGCGAGGCCTGCTGCCAGGCCAGCAGGGTGTCGGTGGCCTGCCGGTAGAGGGGGGCGGCGTCCTGCGGGCGCTCGGGATCGAGCGCGCTCATCATGGTGTGGGTCCCGAGGTCGCTGAGCAGCATGAAGCCCCGGACCCGGTCCCAGGCAAGGATGTCCGGCACATGCAGGCCGGCCGCCTGCATCAGGCCGGCGACATGGACGAAGGGGGCGCAGTTCTCGCGCTCGGGCGGCGCGTCCATGATGATGCGGCTGCCCTGGCGGCTGTCGATCCGCAGGTAGCGCCGGAAGCTGGCATCGGCCGAGGCCAGCACGACGCTGGCGGGCACCAGCCCATGGGCGGGCGCGACCTCGCCCAGCCAGGCCTGGAAGGCGGCGGCACGCTGCGGATCATCCCAGTGCAGCGCGGGCTGGGGCTGGGCCTGAGGCGGGGGGGCGGAGACGGCGGGCGCTGAAGGTGGCACGGATGGGGGCACGGGCTGGGTCATGGATAATCGGATTCTACAAACCCGGCCCGGACCGATCGCGTGTCCGGCCCTGTCTCTTTTCTTGAGCCTGTCCCTGAATTGCCTGCGATGGATGCCCCGACCGATGCGTGACCCGAGACCTGTTGCCGGGCGGATGTTCGTTCGCACCCCTGTCGCATGCCTGGTCGGGCTTTTGTTCCAGACCGGCCTGGTCCAGGCCCAGGCGCTGGCCGATTCGGGCCTGCGCCCGGTGGACGCCGACGAGCCGCAGCCGCACCTCAAGAGCAGCCAGTTGTTGCAGGAGAAGATCCCGGCCCAGGTGCGTCCGCAGATGCCCACCTTCGTCACCGGCGACCAGATCAGCGGCCAGAACGAATTGCAGACCGTGGTCGACGGCCACGGCGAGCTGCGGCGGGCCGACACGGTGATCCGGGGCGACCGGCTCGAGTATTACCAGCCCGATGACCTCGCCAAGGTGCGCGGCCATGTCTACATCAACCGCGCGGGCAACACCTACCAGGGGCAGTTGCTGGAGCTCAAGGTCGATGCCTTCGAAGGCTTCTTCACCCAGCCGCACTATGAGTTCCTGGCCACCCACGCCTATGGAGACGCCGCGCGCATCGACTTTGTGGGCGACAACCACATGGTGGTGCGCCAGGGCACCTACAGCACCTGTCGGCGGACCCCGGGGCCGGACTGGGTGCCGGCCTGGCTGTTGCGTGCCGACGCCCTCAAGCTGGATCAGGACAACGACATCGGCGATGCCCAGAACGGGGTGCTCGAGTTCTACGGCAAGCCGGTGATCCGGGCCTCGTCGCTGAGCTTTCCGCTCAGCGATGCGCGCAAGTCGGGCTGGCTGCCGCCCTCCATCGGCACCTCGTCGCTCAACGGGCTCGAGTACACCCAGCCCTATTACTGGAACATCGCGCCGAACCGCGACGCCACGCTCTACCCGACGCTGATGAGCAAGCGCGGTGTGGACATGGCCGGTGATTTCCGCTACCTCGAGACCACCTACAAGGGGCAGGTCTGGGCCGACTACATGCCCGACGACAAGCTGCGCGGCATGTCCCGCTGGGGCTATTCGGCCCAGCACAACGGTCTGGTGGACACCGGCGTGGGCGCCATCGGCAATGTGGCGGTGGGTTTCAACCTGAACCGCGTGAGCGACGACAACTACTGGAGCGACTTCAACCGCACGGTGCCCTCGCTGACCCAGCGGCTGCTGCCCAACGACGTCAATGTGTCGTGGTCGAAGGACAATTTCTTCGCCCAGTTCCGCTCCCTGCGCTGGCAGACGCTGCAGGAGGTCACTTCGCCGATCACCCCGCCCTACGACCGGGCGCCGGAATTCCTGGGGCGTTACACCCGCACCAACGTGGGTGGCTTCGACTACCTGGTGGAGGGCGATCATTCGCAGTTCCTGGCCGATCCCACCTTGACCAACCAGCCCAATGCGCAGCGCAACTATGTGTTGGGCCAATTGAGCCGGCCCTTCCTGTCGCCGGGCTGGTTCGTCACACCCAAGCTGCAGATGCAGGCCGCCAGCTACACCTTCAGCTCGGCGCTCAGCGATGGGCGCACGGCAGCCAATGTGGTGGTGCCCACCTTCAGCCTGGACAGCGGCCTGTATTTCGACCGCGATGTCAACTATTTCGGCCGCGACTACCACCAGACACTGGAGCCCCGGGCGATGTACGTCTACACGCCGTACCGGAACCAGAACACGCTGCCGATCTACGACACCGCGCTCAACGATTTCAATTTCACCACCATCTTCTCCGAGAACAAGTTCGGGGGGCATGACCGCATCGCGGATGCCGACATGTTGACGGTGGGGGCCATCAGCCGTCTGCAATCGCCCGAGACGGGGGCAGAGATCGCCCGCTTCGGCCTGGCGGCCCGCGCCCAGTTCCGTGACCAGTTGATCACCTTGCCGGGCAACCAGCCGGTCACCGGCCATGCGGGCGAGGTGCTGGGCGGGGCCGACATCAACTGGAACCCGCTGTGGACCCTGAACACGGCACTGGCCTGGAACCCGCAGGCGCATGCGGTGGATGCCTCTTCCTTCGGCGCCCGCTACAGCCCGAGCAACTACCGGGTGTTCAATTACGCCTACCGCTTCCAGCGTGGCAACAGCCAGCAGCTCGACATCGGCTGGCAGTGGCCGCTCAATGACCTCTGGGGCGACAAGGGCGTGGACAACGGCCCCGGCCGAGGCCTCGGGCCGGGCCGTTGGTACGGGGTGGGGCGGCTCAACTACGACATGCTGAACAAGCGCATGGTCGACTCCATCATCGGCTTTGAGTACGATGCCGACTGCTGGATCGGGCGCATCGTGCTGGACCGTTTGAACACCAACCTCACCACGGCCAACACCCGTGTGCTGTTCCAGATCGAATTCGTGGGCTTCTCCCGGCTGGGAGCCAGCCCGCTGCAGACCCTGCGGCAAGCCATTCCCCGTTACCAGTACCTGCGTGAGCAGGTGACGGCGCCCAGCCGCTTCAGCAACTATGACTAAGGCTCTTGCGAGCCTATGCACACCATGATCAAACGCGTTTCCGTCCTGGCGCTGGCCTGTCTGGCCGTTCTGTCGGTGCAGGCCCAGGGCATCCGTCTGCCGCATGCCAGCCTGGGCAGCACGCCGCGTCCGGCGGTGGTCGACAGCAGCCCCAAGCAGGCCGACTACATCGTCGCGGTGGTCAATTCGGAGCCGGTGACCAACAACGAGGTGCGCCAGCGTGCGGCCAGGGCCCTGCAGCAGTTGGCCCAGCAGGGCATCACGCCGCCCTCCATGGATCAGGTGCTGCACCAGACCCTGGAGCGCATCATCAATGAAAAGGCCCAGGCCCAGGTGGCGGTGGAGAACGGCCTCAAGATCGAGGACAGTTCGGTCGATCTGGCCGAGCAGAACGTCGCCCGTCAGAACCAGATGACGGTGGAGCAACTGCACCGCCGGCTCACCCAGGACGGCATGACCGTCGCCCAACTGCGCGAGGACCTGCGCAACCAACTGCTGCTGGCGCGGGTGCGCGAGCGCGAGGTCGAACCCCGGGTGAAGATCACCGACGCCGACATCGACCAGTACCTGCAGGATCAGTTGGCGGCCCAGGCCAGCTCCGGCGGCGAGGTCGACATCGCCCAGATCCTGGTGGCCGTGCCGGAAAGCGCCAGTGCCTCCGAGGTGGCCGAACTCAAGGCCCGCGCCGAGCGGATCCTCAACCAGGCGCGTTCCGGCACCGATTTCGCCCAGCTCGCGAGAGACTACTCGGATGGCCTGGATCGCGAGAAAGGCGGCGACATGGGCCTGCGGCCCACCGACCGTTACCCGGAGCTCTTTGTCTCGGGGGTACAGGGTCTGCCGATCAACGGTCTGGCCGGGCCCCTGCGTTCCGGCGCAGGCTTCCACATCCTCAAGCTGCTGGACCGCAAGGGCGGCCAGGCCCAGGGCCTGACCATCACGCAGAGCCATGCGCGGCATATCCTGTTGCGCACCGGCCCCAAGCTCACCGAGGCGGCGGCCATTGCCCAGATCGAAGGCTATCGCCAGCGCATCGTGGACGGCGGGGCCAGCTTTGCCGATGTGGCGCGCGAACATTCACAGGATGGCAGCGCCAAACAGGGCGGCGATCTCGGCTGGGCCAACCCGGGCCAGTTCGTGCCTGAGTTCGAGGAGGCTCTGGATGCGCTGCAGCCAGGCCAGGTCAGTGCCCCGGTGGTGAGCCGCTTCGGCGTCCATCTGATCCAACTGGTCGAACGGCGTGAACAGCCGCTGTCGACCCGGGATCAGCGGGAGCTGGCTCGCAACGCCCTGCGCGAGAAGAAGATGGACGAAGCCTTTGTGTCCTGGGCCCAGGAAGTCCGCGCCCGCGCCTATGTCGAATTCCGTGATCCGCCCCAGTGAACGCGCCGCCGCAGTGGCGGCGATGCCGAGGGCTCTTTGATGAAACACATTCCCCGCAAACGCTTCGGCCAGCATTTCCTGTCGGATGCCGGCATCATCGACGGCATCGTGCGCGAGATCGCCCCGCAGCCCGGCCAGCCCGTGGTCGAGATCGGCCCCGGCCTGGCGGCGCTGACCCAGCCGCTGGTCGAGCGCCTGGGACGCCTCACGGTGATCGAACTGGACCGTGACCTGGCGCGCCGTCTGCGCGAGCATCCCCAGCTCCAGGTCATCGAATCCGATGTGCTGCGGGTGGACTTCACGGCACTGGCCGCCGAACTCGGCGTGCCCCGCCTGCGGGTGGTGGGCAATCTGCCCTACAACATCTCGACCCCCATCCTGTTCCACCTGCTGAACCATGTCGGCGCGGTGCAGGACCAGCACTTCATGTTGCAAAAAGAGGTGATCGACCGGATGGTCGCCGCCCCGGCCACCTCTGACTATGGCCGCCTGAGCGTCATGCTGCAGTGGCGCTACGAGATGGCCAATGTGCTGTTCGTGCCGCCCGAGAGCTTCGATCCGCCGCCGCGTGTGGACAGTGCGGTGGTGCGCATGGTGCCGCTGGCCGCACCGCCGGCCCTGTCGGTGGCTCTGCTGGAAGAGTTGGTCCAGGTGGCCTTCAGCCAGCGGCGCAAGCTGCTGCGCCACACGCTGGGCCGCTGGCTCGAGGCGCGTGGCTATGGCGGTGTCTTCGATACCCAGCGCCGCGCCGAAGAGGTGCCGGTGGGCGACTACGTCGCCCTGGCCCAGGCGCTCTGAGCCGCTGCCGGGCGGCGGCCCGGCGCATAGCCCGTCAGAAGGTTTCCCAGTCGTCGTTGTTGTTGGCGGCTGCCGGCGGCGTGGCTGCCGGCGCCGGGTTGGAGGCTGCGTTGGCAACCTTCTTCAGTGGCAGTGTCGGTGTGCTGGCGGCCTTGGCCAGCGGCTTGGACCGCGCTGCGGCGGGCAGCGGGCGTGCCATCGGCGCAGGCGTGGTGGTCATGGCGGGGCGTGCCGGGGCCGGTCGGGCCGTTGCCGCCCCACCCTGGTCCAGTCGGAAGCGGCGCACCAGGTGCTCGAGCTGTTCGGCCTGGCCCTGCAGCGATTGCGCTGCGGCGGCCGACTCCTCGACCAGGGCGGCATTCTGCTGTGTCACCTGGTCGAGCTGGGCGATCGCCTGGTTCACGTCACCGATGCCGGTGCTCTGGTCGCTGGCCGCATGGGTGATGTCGGCGACGATCTGCGCCACGCGCTGGACGGACACCACCACATCGCTCATCGTGGTGCCGGCCTGCTGAACCAGTTCGGCGCCGGATTCGACCTTGGCCTCGGACGCACCGATCAGCGACTTGATCTCGCGTGCCGCCTGGGCTGCGCGCTGGGCGAGCGAGCGCACCTCGCCGGCCACCACCGCGAAGCCTCGTCCCTGCTCGCCGGCGCGTGCGGCCTCGACGGCAGCGTTGAGGGCCAGGATGTTGGTCTGGAAGGCGATGCCGTCGATGACCCCGGTGATGTCGCCGATCTTGCGCGAGGCGCTGCGGATCTCTTCCATGGTCGAGACCACCTTGGACACCACCTGGCCGCCTTCCTGGGCCACGGATGAGGCCGAGCTGGCCAGGGAGCTGGCCTGCCGCGACGATTCCGCCGACTGCTGCACATTGAGCGTCAGGTCTTCCATCGACGAGGAGGTCTTCTGCAGGTTGGCGGCTGTCTGTTCGGTGCGTTGCGACAGGTCGTTGTTGCCGCTGGCGATCTCGGTGCTGGCTGTGGCGATGCTTTCGGTGGCCTGCAACACCTGGCGCACCAGATCGCGCAGCGATTGCTGCATGCTGCCCATGGCGCTCACCAGTTGTCCCAGTTCATCGGTGGCGTCGCTCGACACCTCGTTGGAGAGATCGCCCTGGGCGATGCGTTCGGCCAGATCCCGAGCCTGGGTGATGGCATGGGCCAGCCCGCGCACACTGAGCACGGTCAGGGGGATGAGCACCACGAGCGCGATCACCAGCAGGCCCACCATCAGGCCGATCTGGCGGTTGATGTCGCTCTGCATCTGTGCCTGGGCCGCCTGCATGGCCTCGGTGGCCTGCGTGGACAGGGTCGACAGGCCCTGGTCGGCGGTCTCCATGTGCTTCTTCAGGCGGTCGGCGTAGGCACCGGCGGCCGCACCGTCGATCTGTGCGCGTTCGACCTGTTCAAGAATCGGTGTCAGCCCGGTTTCGTATTCCTTCAGTGCTGCCGAGACCTGCTTCAGCGGTTCGGCCAATGCCGCGTCTGCGCTGTTCTGCTGTGCCAATGCCGTGGTGGCGGCGCCCAGGCTGCCCAGCTGCTTCTTCCAGGCTTCGCGCAGGTTGCCGACCTCGACCGAATTGTTGAAATTGATGATGATGTCTTTTTCGCTGCGGCGCACATCGGCCGCCTGCAGGCGCAGCGCGTCCAGCGAGGTCAGCACCTGGACCTTCTGTTCGAGCAGGGTCTTGAGCGTGGCCTGGGTGCTGTTGAGGGCCCAGAAGCCGGTCAGGCCGATGACGGTCAGCAGGACCAGGGAGAAGCCCGTTCCAAAATACAAACGGGCGCGAATCGAAAGGCGGTTCAGGAAGTTCATTTTGTTGCCTCCAGGAGGTGCTGCGAGTACAGGCAAGAGTCACGCCAGGATCGGATGGATCCGGCGCCAAGCCCTTGCTGCGGTGCATGTTGCATGCACCGTGCCCTACAGGCAATCCCCGTCAACCCTGCCGTTAGTTGTTTTCACATCCCTGTAGAAACGGAGATGAGCAGCGTTGGCCTGTGAGGGGCGATGTGAAGCCAAAGAAATGACACCCCGATGAAAAATGCCCCCTGGCCTGGTGCCATGACCAGGCCAGGGGCGGGCGGGGGGGGGCAGGCCGCTCAGGCGGCGGAGAGCCAATAGCCTGAATTGAAGGGGCTGCTCATGCGCAGCGCCTGGGGCGAGACGTCCACCAGCTTGTCGGTGGGCATCTTTTCGCCGTTGTCGTGGGTGGTCAGGGCGATCCCGGTCAGGGTCGTGCCGACTTCAGCCTCGTTGGCCCGTTCTGCTTGGCCAGCTTGTGCAGAACGGGCTACAGAAAAGAATAGAAACACCGGAAGGGGATCTTGCGGTCCCCCCAGTAGTCTGCGGCGTCTCGGAAGATGTCGAGCAACTGCTCCCGTGCTTCCTTGTCGAACTTGGCATGGGCCGGAATCTGTTCGAGCACCACGATGAAGCCCGGCTGCGGGCCCGATTTGTGCAGCGGATCGGTCATGCAGTCGCACAGCGCGTCGAAATTCTTCCCGAAATGCGATGGGAAGGTGAATTGGGCGGCGATCATGTCGAGCACATCCTGCTTGGACTGCGCATTGGCCAGATTGGCGTACAGGAAATGATGGCCCAGGCTCTGGGCGGCGTCCTGAAGGTCCTGTACCCGAAAGGCCCGAATCGACTGAACGATGTTGGTTCGAACGGTACGAAGTGGCGTATCCATCTCCGCTTCTCTTTCTCTAAGGTCAAAAATAATCGGCTGCCTGCCCGACGCTCGTGCCGGGCCGGGGTTCGCTGTCAAACCGAGGGCGGGTCCCAGGCTCATTCGACGATGCGGCGGAAGCTCGCGTAGTGGTCGTCGCTGTAATAGCAGGCGTCGGGCGCCGTGGGCTGCAGACCGCCGCAGACGATGCGTCGGGCGCCTCGGTCACGCTCTCCGGGTGTCCGTACGGTGTATTCACGGTAGAAACCCCGCTTGTGCGCCGGCAGGATGTGCTCCCGATTGCCGAAGACAACACCATCCTTCGCATGGCGGAAAGGTCCGCCTTGCAGGATCAGTTGGTAAGTCTCTCGGCCTTGAGCCGGCAGCTCAGGCAGGGCAACCGTTGTCAGGCCATCGGTTGCGGGCGTCTCGCGGGCATGCACCAATGAGGTGCCCGCCAGGGCCGCTGCCAACCACAGACAAGTGAGCAAAGCCCGGCTTGTTCTGGCGGCAACGTTTTGCAGCATGAAATATCACCTTTCGGAAACTCCGGGTAAACCCCAAAATTTCAAAGCGTAAGTTTGACGTATTTGGTCCTGAAATGCAAGCGGCTGCCCAAAAAATGGGCAGCCGCATTGCATTTCGACAGGTGGATAAGTTAGCGCTT
Source organism: Curvibacter sp. (assembly GCA_019233055.1). GTDB lineage: Bacteria > Pseudomonadota > Gammaproteobacteria > Burkholderiales > Burkholderiaceae_C > Curvibacter. Next base: position 13,142 of record JAFAMV010000162.1, on the reverse strand, counting down.
GCTAATCTTCAATTCCTTACCGGCTGGCGTTCGCATCGGCAACTGTCAAGGCTGTCATGTTCACGATCCGGCGCACGGTGGTGCTGGCCGTGAGGATATGCACAGGTTGTGCCGCGCCGAGCAGCACCGGGCCGATCGCGATGTTGCCGCCGGCGGCTGTCTTGAGCAGGTTGTACGAGATATTGGCCGCGTCGATGTTGGGCAGGACCAGTAGATTGGCGCTGCCCTGCAGTGCGCTGTGGGGCATCAGGGCGGCCCGGGCTGCACCATCCAGGGCCACGTCGCCATGCATCTCTCCGTCGACTTCGAGCCACGGGGCCTGGACCTGCAGCAGCTCCAGTGTCTGGCGCATCTTCACCGCGCTGGGCTGGTTGCTGCTGCCGAAGTTGGAGTGCGAGAGCAGGGCGGCCTTGGGCTTGATGCCGAAGCGCATCATCTCCTCGGCTGCCATGATGGTGATCTCGCACAGCTGCTCGGCGGTCGGGTCGTAGTTGACATGGGTGTCGACCAGGAAGACCTGCCGGTCGGGCAGCAGCAGGCCGTTCATGCAGGCATAGGTGTTGGCGCCGGCGCGCTTGCCCACCACCTGATCGATGTAGTTCAGGTGCATGGGGTTGGTGCCCCAGGTGCCGCAGATCATGCCGTCGACGTCGCCCTTGTGCAGCAGCATTGCGCCGATCAGGGACAGACGGCGGCGCATCTCGATCTTGGCGATTGGGGCGGTGATGCCCTTGCGCTCGGTCAGGCGGTGGTAGGTCTGCCAGAAGTCGCGGTAGCGGTGGTCCTGCTCGACGTTGACCACGTCGTAGTCGCGGCCCTCCTGCAGGCGCAGGCCGAATTTCTCGATGCGCTCGGCGATGATGGGCGGGCGGCCGATCAGGGTCGGGCGGGCGATGTTCTCGTCGACCACGATCTGGGCCGCGCGCAGCACGCGTTCCTCTTCACCTTCCGCATAGGCCACCCGCTTCTTGGCGGCGTTGCGCGCGGCGGTGAAGATCGGCTTCATGGTCGTGCCCGAGGCGTAGACGAAGCTCTGCAGCTTCTCGCGGTAGGCTTCCATGTCCTGGATCGGACGCTGGGCGACGCCGCTGTCGGCGGCCGCCTTGGCCACGGCCGGCGCAATCATCATCATCAGGCGCGGGTCGAAGGGCTTGGGGATCAGGTACTCCGGGCCGAAGGCCAGGGGCTGGCCGGCGTAGGCGGCGGCCACCACTTCGCTCTGCTCGGCCTGGGCCAGTTCGGCGATGGCATGCACCGCAGCGATCTCCATCGCGTCATTGATCGTCGAGGCCCCGGCGTCGAGGGCGCCGCGGAAGATGTAGGGGAAGCACAGGACGTTGTTGACCTGGTTCGGGTAGTCGGTGCGGCCGGTGGCCATGATGGCGTCGTCGCGCACCGCCTTGACGTCCTCGGGGTTGATCTCCGGGTTCGGATTGGCCAGGGCGAAGATCAGCGGCTTGGCCGCCATCTTGGCGACCATTTCCTGCTTGAGCACGCCGCCGGCGGACAGGCCCAGGAACACGTCGGCGCCCTCGATGATGTCGGACAGGGTGCGGGCGTCGGTCTTCTGGGCGAACTGGATCTTGTCCTCGTCCATCAGCTCGGTGCGGCCTTCGTAGACCACGCCGGCCAGGTCGGTGACGTAGATGTTCTCGCGCGGCAGGCCGAGCTTGAGCAGCAGGCCCAGGCAGGCCAGGGCGGCGGCGCCGGCGCCCGAGGTCACCAGCTTGACCTTCTTCAGGTCCTTGCCCACCACCTTGAGGCCGTTGAGCAGGGCGGCGCCCACCACGATGGCGGTGCCGTGCTGGTCATCGTGGAAGACTGGGATCTTCATGCGTTCGCGCAGCTTGCGCTCGACGTAGAAGCAATCGGGGGCCTTGATGTCTTCGAGGTTGATGCCGCCGAAGGTGGGCTCCAGGGCCGCGATGATGTCGACCAGCTTGTCCAGGTCTTTCTGTTCGTCGATCTCGATGTCGAAGACGTCGATGCCGGCGAACTTCTTGAACAGCACGCCCTTGCCTTCCATGACCGGCTTGGCGGCCAGCGGGCCGATGTTGCCCAGGCCCAGCACGGCGGTGCCGTTGGTGATCACGGCCACCAGGTTGCCGCGGCTGGTGTATTTGAAGGCGGTGTTCGGATCACGGACGATCTCTTCGCAGGGCGCGGCCACCCCGGGCGAGTAGGCCAGGGCCAGATCGTGCTGGTTGACCAGTTGCTTGGTGGCGGCGATGGCCACCTTGCCGGGGGTCGGGAACTCGTGGTATTCGAGCGCGGCGCGGCGCAGTTCGGCACGTTTTTCTTCTTTGTTGACCTGGGTGTTGTGGGGCATCAAGTGTCTCCTGCTTGCTGGCTTGCCAGACGGGTTCCGCACACCAGCGGCGGGCCATGCGTCTCGCAAGGGTTCGCGATTGTAGACCGCTACACGGGGAAAACCCTAGTAGGTGAATCTGCGTAAATGGGTGAATCGGTTTTGACTTTTGCGTGAAGGCTCCAGATGCGACGGAAAGCGGCGCAACGATTGTGGATCGCCGTCCTGCGGCAATGCAATCGCACTGACCCGGATGCCGCGCCCTCGCTGCCGAGCCTGCTCCTGGGGCTGGCGGGCGGGAAATGGATCAAAACTTCATAAAACAGCAGAATTGACGCAAACTTCTCACAAATCGTGACGACACTGCAAGGCGTTACGCCCTTTGCGGTGCTGGCGGCGCAGGATGGGGCTTGGGCAGAATGTGCCTGGAGAAGTCTTCTGGTGCCTTCTTCGTGCACCTCTGTACCTCTGCCGTCCTGCCGGGGGCGGGCCCGATCTGCTTCTTTTCTTTATCTGTGAGTTCTTCCCATGTCCTTGAAGTGTGTTGCATTGAGTACGGTCCTGCTGGCGGCGTCCCTGGTCGGCTGCGCTGCCAATCCGCCCGATTCCACCCAGGCCGGTGCGCCGGAGGCCGGGGCTGGCTCTGCCGGTCAGTCCGCAGCGGCCGCGCCCGCCGCGGCGCCGGCGCCGGCGGCCCCTGCCGCACCCGCACCCCGGCACCTGCCGGAGGACGGGACCGTGGCCGAGTTCGAACCCCAGAACACCCGGCTGTCGGACGACACCCTGGCCTTGCTGGCCGAGGTGGCGCCGACGCTGGTGCAGGCGCCGCATCTGGAGGTCGTCGGCTACTGCAACCGACAGGATGCGCCCAAGAACGCACGGCAGGTGGCCCTGGCGCGTGCGCTGGCGGTGCGCAGCGAGTTGCTGCGTCTGGGTGTGGCGGCCAAGAACATCCGCGTCAAATATGTGACCACGGAAGCCCGGCACGCGGTCACGGTCCAGATCAGATGAGCTGGCAACTCTGCTGACCCGGCGGACTTGACGGCCGCCGTTTTGCAAAGAGAAGGCATGCGACGATAATCGAGGGACTTCCTTCGTACCGGGGCGTTGCCATGTCCAGCATCAGTGCCATCGGCCTATCGGGCCTGCAGGCTTCCCAGCTGCAGCTCAACGCGGCCGCCAACAACATCGCGAATCTCAATACCGACGGCTACCACCGCGAGGTGGTGAACCAGCAGGCCGATCCGAACGGCGGCACGAGTGCCAGCATCACGAGCGATCCGGTGGCCGGCAGCAATCTGGCGCAGGACCTGGTCAATCAGATGTCGGCCAGCTACAGCTACAAGGCCAACCTCCAGACCATCCAGACGCAGGACCAGATGATGGGCAGCCTGCTCAGCGTCCAGGCCTGAGCGCCGGACTGCTGCCGCTGTCGCCGCTGTGGCGGCGCGCCCACGCCTGGGGCGCAAAGCCGGGCCGGCGCCCCGGGCCCCAGGTATCATCCCGATCCATCCGACACCGAGCAGGAGGAAGCCATGGGACTGATGGATTTCATCAAGAAGCAGTTCATTGACGTCATTCAGTGGACCGAGGACGGCGATGGCACCCTGGCCTGGCGCTTTCCCATGGCCGACATGGAGATCCAGAACGGCGGCGTGCTGATCGTGCGCGAGTCGCAGGTGGCGATCTTCGTCAACGAGGGCCAGGTGGCCGACGTGTTCGGCCCCGGCACCCACAAGCTCAGCACCCAGACCCTGCCGCTGCTGACCAATCTGAAGAACTGGGACAAGCTGTTCCAGTCGCCGTTCAAGAGCGATGTCTATTTCTTCAGCACGCGCCAGCAGGTCGACCAACGCTGGGGCACCCCCCAGCCGGTGACCATCCGCGACCAGGATTTCGGCGCCATCCGCCTGCGGGCCTTCGGCAACTATGCCTTCCGCGTGGCCGACGCCCGGCGCTTCCACACCGAGATCTCGGGCACCCGCGAACGTTATGCGGTGGGTGACCTGGAAGGCCAGTTGCGCGGTCTGGTGCTGCAGAACATCAGCAATGCGATTGCCGCCAGCGGCGTGCCTTTCCTCGACCTGGCGGCCCGCCAGCAGGGTCTGGCCGAGGCCTTGAGCGCCCAGCTGGCCCCCGAATTCGCCCGCCTCGGGCTGCAGCTCGAGGCCTTGACGGTGCAGAACATCTCGCTGCCCGAGGATCTGCAGAAGGTGCTCGACCAGAAGATCGGCATCGGCATGGTGGGCCAGAACATGGGCCAGTTCATGCAGTACCAGACCGCCCAGGCCATCCCCAAGCTGGCCGAGGGGGTGGGGCAGGGCGGCGGTGTGGCGGGCGACGCCATGGGGCTGGGCGCCGGTGTGGCCCTGGGCCAGGTGCTGGCGCAGAACCTGTCGGCCGGCCTGGCGGGCGCGGCAGCGCCTGCGGCACCGGCGGGCGTGAAGCCCGAGGAGGTGATGGCCACCCTCGAGAAGCTGGCCGACCTCAAGACCAAGGGCATCCTGACCGCCGAAGAGTTCGATGCCAAGAAGACCGAGTTGCTGAAGAAGCTGGTCTGAGCCGACGGCCTCGCCTGATCCCACGTGACCGAACGCTTCTACCGCGCCCCCTGTCCGGGCTGCGGTGCCCCGGTTGAGTTCCGCAGCGCCCAGTCGACGCACGCGGTCTGCCCCTACTGCCAGAGCACCGTGGTGCGGCAGGGCGAGGTGCTGAGCCGCGTCGGCAAGATGGCCGAGCTGTTCGATGACCACAGCCCGTTGCAGCTGATGGCCAGCGGGCGGGTTGAGGGCAAGGCCTTCACCCTCATCGGGCGGCTGCAATACAAATCGGCGGCCGGCGTCTGGACCGAGTGGATCGCGCTGTTCGATGACGGCAGCCAGGCCTTTCTCGGCGAAGACAACGGGGCCTATGTGCTGTGCCGGCCCCGCCCGGTCAGCCGCGACATCCCTGCCGCCTCGGTGTTCCGCGTCGGGGCGGGCACCGCCATCAATGGCCAGCCCTACAGCGTGGCCTTCAGCGACCAGGTGAGCCTGATCGCCGCCCAGGGGGAGCTGCCCAAGCTGCCGCCGCTGGGCTTTCCCTTCGGCCTGGTCGAGCTGCGCAGCGACAGCGGCGAGGTGCTCAGCATCGACTACAGCAGCACGCCGCCTGCGGTGTCGGCGGGCCGGGAAGTGCTGCTCGAGTCTCTGCAGCTCAGCGGTCTGAAGCAGGAATCGGTCAAGGACGAGGTGGGTCGGCAGTTCAACTGCCCGCACTGCGGCGCGGCCGTCGAGATCACGCTGGCCAACACCAAGACGCTGAGCTGCCGTTCGTGCAACACCCTCATCGACGTGTCCCAGGGCCTGGGCGGTGAATTGCGCCATGCGCTGCAGGACGAGCCGGTGGCGCCCCTCATCCCCCTGGGGTCGACGGGCAGCCTGCAGGGCGTCGAGTGGCAGGTGGTGGGTTTCCAGCACCGCATGGGGCGGGTGCCCGGGGACGACGAGCTGTTCGGCTGGAGCGAGTACCTGCTCTTCAACCGCCAGCGGGGTTTCAGCTTCCTCGTCGACTCCGAGGAGGGCTGGAGCCTGGTGCGTCCCGCCACGGGGGCGCCCAAGCTGGCGTCCGGCGGGCGCAGCGCCAGCTACCTGGGCAGCACCTACACGCTCAAGTACAGCTACAACGCCGAGACCAGCTATGCCTGCGGCGAGTTCTACTGGCCGGTGTCGCGGGGGCAGAAGACCGTCAATGACGACTTCGCCAATGCGCGCTACCTGCTGTCGCGCGAGCAGGCGCTCAACGAGGTCACCTGGTCGGCGGGCAGCCAGATCGAGGCCTCGCTGGTGCAGCAGGCGTTCAAGCTGCAGGCCGACCCGGGCCTGTTCCAGCGTGGCGATGTGGCGCCCCTGGGCGCATTGCGTCGCATGGGCTGCCTGACGCAATTCCTCATTGCCCTGTTCATCGTGCTGGTGGTCTACCTGCTCATCCGCAGTTCCAGCTGCGATCCGACCGTGGAGAACTGCAATTCAACGGGTTTTCGCAGTGCCGGCGGTTCGTATGGCGGCTTCTCGACAGGGGGCGGCCACAAATGAAACCTATTTCTGAAGGAGATTCCCATGGGACCTGAATGGCTTCACGCAGACGCATTGCTGACCTCCCTGCTCTTCGCCCTGGTGGGCGTGGGGGTCTTCTGGATCTGCTTCGTGCTGATCGACCGGCTCACGCCCTACGAGTTGTGGCATGAGCTGGTCGAGAAGCAGAACCTCGCCCTGGGCCTGGTGGTGGCCGCCATGTCGCTGGGCATCTGCATCATCGTGGCCGCAGCCATCCACGGCTGAGAACCGGTCCGTGGTCTGTCTGCGGGGTGGACTCCGGTCGCTCCGTCCGTTTTTTTGTCTTGTGATCCGTCTTGAGCCTTCGTCCTGAACCCGCCACCCCGACCGAGGTGTCCGATGTCGTCTGGCGCAGCACGCCCCATGCGCATGCGTCTGCGTCCCTGGCTGCCGGCCCCCGGCCGATCGAGCTGGCCCTGCTGGCCAGCGTCTTCCTGATCGCCGCCTGCGGCCTGCTCTACGAACTGGCGGCCGGCACGCTGGCGTCCTACCTGCTGGGCGATTCGGTGCTGCAGTTCTCCACCATCATCGGCACCTATCTGTTCGCCATGGGGCTGGGCAGCTGGGCCTCGCGCTACCTGGAGCGCCAGTTGCCGGCGCATTTCCTGCGCATCGAGCTGCTGGTGGCCTGCGTGGGCGGCGCCATGCCGGCGGTGCTGTTCCTGGCCAGCGCCTACCTGCCCACGGCCTTCCAGCTGCTGCTGTACCTGATGGTGCTGGCCGTCGGCAGCCTGGTCGGCCTGGAGATCCCGCTGGTGATGCGCATCCTGAAGCGCCAGATCCAGTTCAAGCAGCTGGTGTCTCAGGTGCTGACCTTCGACTACCTCGGCGCCCTGGTGGTGTCGCTGGCCTTTCCGCTGCTGCTGCTGCCGTATCTGGGGCTGATCCGCACCGGCCTGCTGTTCGGTTTCCTGAACGCCTGCGTGGCGCTGTGGGCCCTGTGGCTGTTCCGGCATGAGCTGCGCCGGCTGCGTGCCCATGCCCTGGCCTGTGCCGGGGTGCTGATCGCCTTGCTGGCCGGGGCGATCGGGGCCGACCGCATCACCAGCCTGGCCGAGGACAAGTTCTACCAGGACCGGGTGGTGCTCGGCGTCAGCACGCCCTACCAGCGCATCGTGGTCACCCGCGGGCGGCAGGGCTACCGGCTCTTTCTCAATGGCAACCTGCAATTCGCCGAGCGCGACGAATACCGCTACCACGAAGCCCTGGTGCATCCGGTGATGGCCGCCCACGGCCACCCCCAGCGGGTGGCGGTGCTGGGCGGGGGTGACGGCATGGCGGTGCGCGAGATCCTCAAATACCCGAGCGTGCAGCAGGTCACCCTGGTCGAACTCGATCCCGAGATGACCCGCCTGTTCAGCACCCGCCCCGAACTGCTGGGGCTCAACCACAGCGCGCTGCTGGATCCGCGCGTCAAGGTCGTCAATGCCGATGCCTTCCAGTGGCTGCAGAGCGAGGCCGACAGCTTCGATGTGATCGTGGTCGACTTTCCCGATCCCACCAACTTCGCCATCGGCAAGCTCTACACCCAGTCCTTCTACGCCCTGCTCGACCAGCGCCTGGCGGCCAGCGGCTATGCGGTGATCCAGACCACCTCGCCCCTGGTGGCGCGCAAGAGCTTCTGGACCGTCGTCCACACCGTCGAGGCTGCCGGCCTGCAGGCCACCGCCTACCACGCCCATGTGCCCAGCTTCGGTGAATGGGGCTATGTGATCGCCGGGCGCCGTCCCTGGCATCAGCCCGCCACCCTGCCCGAGGGCCTGCGTTTCCTGAACCTCGGCAGCCTGCCCCTGTTGTTCGATTTCCCGCAGGACATGGGACCGGTGCCCACCGGCATCAACCGGCTGTCCAACCAGATCCTGGTCCATACCTACGAGCAGGAGTGGGGCCAGGTGGTGGCGCATTGATGGGCTCGACACGGCCTCCCGGACCAGGATCCCGGCCATGAAGCGGCGCGACTGGCTGGCCGCCGCGGCGGGCCTGCCCTGGCTCTCCTCCTGCGCTCCGGCGGCCTCGGCGCTGCCGGGCGGCTTCCAGGGCATGGCCTTCGAGCGCGGCCATCTGCTGCGCGATCCGGCGCAGCGCTGGCCGGCGCCTGCGGTGTCGCGCCGGGTCGGGGCCCTGGTGCTGGGCGCAGGCATCGCCGGTCTGGCGGCCGCCCGCGCGTTGCGCCAGGGCGGGGTCGACGACCTGGCGGTGCTGGAACTCGAGGACCAGGCCGGCGGCAACAGCCGCGGCACGGTGCTCGACGGCCAGCCCTGCCCCATGGGGGCCCACTACCTGCCGGTGCCTTCGGACGATGCGCCCCAGGTGCAGGCCCTGCTCGAGGAACTGGGGCTGCGGCGGCGCGAAGCCGGCCGCTGGGTGATCGACGAGCTGCACCTGTGCCACAGCCCGCAGGAGCGCCTGTATTTCCAGGGCCGCTGGCAGGACAGCCTGCTGCCCCAGCAGGATGTGGGGCCCGCCACCCTGGCCCAGTACCGGCTGTTTGCCCGCCGCGTCGGCGAGTGCCAGCGGCAGGCGCGCTTCGTGGTGCCCATGGCCGGTCAGGCGCTGGCCCCGCTGCACCTGGCCCTCGACGCGCTGACCTTCGACGACTGGCTGCAGCGCGAAGGCCTCAGCGACCCCCAGCTGCGCTGGTACCTCGACTACTGCTGCCGTGACGACTACGGCTGCGGCTCGTCCCAGGTCTCGGCCTGGGCCGGCATCCACTATTTCGCCTGCCGCCATGGCTTCCATGCGCCGGGCGACGAGGAGGCCGACGACCCGGGCGTCCTCACCTGGCCCGAAGGCAATGGCTGGCTGGCCGCGCGTCTGGCCGAGCCCCTGCAGCAGGGCCGCAGCGGACCGCTCTTCACCGGGCGGGTGGTGCTGCGGATCGAGGCGCAGCGCCATGGCGTGCTGGTGGACAGTTGGGATTGCACGGCCCGGCGGGTGGAGCGCTGGCTGGCGGCCCATTGCGTGCTGGCGCTGCCGGTGCATGTGGCGGCCCGCGTGCTGTCTGCACCGCCCGACTGGGTCCTGGGCACGGCCCGGCGCTGGCAGCATGCGGCCTGGGTGGTGGCCAACCTGCACCTGTCCGCGCCGCTGCAGGACCGCCCCGGCGCGGCACCCGCCTGGGACAACGTGCTCTACGGCCAGGCCGACCTGGGCTATGTCGATGCCGGCCATCAGCGCCTGGACCCTCGGCCCCGGCCCACCGTGCTGAGCTTCTACACCGCCCTGGGCAGCACCGGCGCGGCGCGCCGGCAACTGCTCGAGCAACCCTGGACCCATTGGCTGGAACAGATCCAGACCGCGTACCGGTCCCCGCACCCCGACCTGATGCGCCATGCGACCCGCCTGGCGGTGACCCGACATGGGCATGCGATGGCGGTGCCGGTGCCGGGCGTGTTGCGGCACCTGGCCGGGCTGCCGGGCGCGGTGTCTTCGCGCGGCGGACTGTCCCTGCCGGCCGTGCTCGGCGAGGGCCGGATGGGATTCGCCCACGGCGACTGGTCGGGTTATTCGGTCTTCGAAGAAGCCTTCAGCCGGGGGCACATGGCCGGCTGGGCGGCGGTGCGGGCCTTGCGCGGCCGGTCCGAGGACTGATCCGCATGCCTGTCCAGCCCCACAGTCCCCTGCTGCGGGCGTTGCAGGCGGCTGACCTGGACCGCCTCATGGACCTGCAGCGGGCGGCCTACGGCCCGCACTTCCTGGAGCCGGCCCCGGTGCTGGCCCGGCGCCTTGCCGTGGCCCCCGACACGGCCTGGGTGCTCGAAGACCGGCCGGGTCTCTGTGCCTACCTGGTGGCCTACCGCTCACGGCTCGGCCGGGTGACGCCGCTGCACGCGGTCTTCGAGCCGGCGCCTGACGCCGACACCCTCTACCTGCACGATCTGGCGGTGCATCCGGCAGCGGCCGGTCAGGGGCTGGGTCCTCGGCTGGTGGCGCATGCACTGGCCCAGGCCCGGGCCCAGGGCCTGGGCTTCGCCGCCCTGGTGGCAGTGCAGGGCTCGCAGGCCTTCTGGGGCCGGCAGGGCTTCTCCGCCGGTTGCGTGGCTGCCGAGGCCGTGCCGGCCTTGCACAGCTATGGGCCGCAGGCGGCCTACATGGTGCATCCGCTGCAGGCCCCGGGCTGATCCCCTGACCCGGGCAAGCGTCGCCGGGCGGCTTGACCCGGAACGATCCTTGGGACGCTTAGAGCCTGTTGGCATGAAATGAAAAATCCAAGGCACTGAAAGAAAAGCCGTGTCGGGGACCTCTCCTTAGAGTCTGGCCGTTCGTTCCAGAACTCCAAGGAGACAAACCATGAAGATCCAGGCATTGACCTGTGCCATCGGCGCCGAAATCAGCGGCGTCAACCTGGCGGATGCCGCGCGCGACGACGGCCTGTTCGCCGAACTCCGGGCGGCCTTGCTGAAGCACCGGGTCCTGTTCCTGCGCGATCAGGACATCAGCCGGGCCGAGCATGTGGCCTTCGCCCGCCGTTTCGGCGAGCTGGAAGACCACCCGGTCGCGGGCAGCGACCCCGAGCATCCGGGGCTGGTCCGCATCTACAAGTCGCCGGACCAGGCCAACGACCGCTACGAGAACGCCTGGCATGCCGACGCCACCTGGCGGGTGGCGCCTCCGATGGGCTGCGTGCTGCGCTGCATCGAATGCCCGCCGGTGGGGGGCGACACGATGTGGGCCAACATGGTGCTGGCCTATGAGCGGCTGCCCGACGCCCTCAAGGCACAGATCGAAGGGCTGCGTGCGCGTCACAGCATCGAAGCCAGCTTTGGCGCGGCCATGCCGATCGAGAAGCGGCTGGCCCTGAAGGCCCAGTTCCCGGACGCCGAACATCCCGTGGTCCGCATCCACCCCGAAACCGGTGAGAAGGTGCTGTTCGTGAACGGCTTCACGACCCATTTCACCAATTTCCACACCCCGGCCCGGGTGCGCCATGGTCTGGACTTCACCCAGGGCAGCGCCGCCCTGCTGCAGACCCTGATCAACCAGGCCATGGTGCCGGAATACCAGGTGCGCTGGCGCTGGCAACCCAACAGCGTCGCCATCTGGGACAACCGGGCCACCCAGCACTACGCGGTGATGGACTACCCGCCCTGCCACCGCAAGATGGAACGGGCCGGAATCATCGGCGATGTGCCCTATTGAGGCGTGGCGGCAGGCCGCGCGGCCTGCGCCTGCCGGCGCCTCCCCTGCATATCCCCTGCATATCCCCGGAGCGCCAGTTCCCGCATTTCTTCCACGCGTCTATCCCAAGGAGACAACGATGCATTTTCTCGACGGCTCACTCTTTCCCGAAAACCAGCAGAAACTGGTGATCACGGCGGCCCCTTACGGCCCCGAATGGATGCCCAGCGATTTTCCGCAGGACATCCCGGTCACGATGGAGGCGCAGATCCAGAAGGCGGTGGATTGCTACAACGCCGGCGCCACGGTGCTGCACCTCCATGTGCGCGAACTCGACGGCAAGGGCTCGAAGCGCCTTTCCAAATTCAATGAATTGCTGGCCGGCATCCGGGCCCGCGTGCCCGACATGATCCTGCAGGTGGGCGGCTCCATCTCGTTTGCACCCGAGGGTGAGGGCGACCTGGCCAAATGGTTGTCGGACGACACCCGGCACATGCTGGCCGAACTCGAGCCGACCCCTGATCAGGTGACGATCGCGATCAACACCAACCAGATGAATGTGGTCGAGCAGATGTGCGAGGCTGACATCCGAGGCACCTCGCTGGCCGAGCCCGCCATGTACCGGGCCTACCGCGAGATGACCATTCCCGCCGGGCCGGAGTGGGTCGAGGAGCACATCCGCCGGCTCTCGGCCAAGGGCATCCAGACGCATTTCCAGCTGGCCAACATCAGCCAGATCGAGACCGTGGAGCGGATGATGCGGCGCGGCAGCTGCAATGTCCCGCTGATCCTGACCTGGGTCGCCATCGGCGGGGGGTTCGACCAGCCCAACCTCTACAACCTCGCCAATTTCGTCCGCGCCTGCCCCGACGGGTCGGTGCTGACCCTGGAGTCGTCCATGCTCAACGTGCTGCCGCTGAACATGATGGCCATCGCCCTGGGCCTGCATGTGCGCTGCGGCATCGAGGACAACATCTGGACCCAGCGCCGCGACCGCAAGATGGGCACGATCGAGCAGATCGAGCAACTGGTCCGCCTGTCGCGCGAGTTCGGCCGGGATGTGGCCAACGCCCAGGAAGCCCGCGAGATCTACCGCGTCGGGACCTTCTACGCCGACGCCGACGAGACCCTGGCGGCCAACGGCTTCGCGCCCAACCGCAAGGCCGGGCAGAAGGGGCTCACCCAGCACGCCCTGCCGGCCTGAACCCGGCCGGCCGAGGCGTCGGCCGGCCGCGTCCACTGCGGAAAACCCCGAGGGTTTTGAGCCGCTTCCTGGCGCCAATCGATAAATGGATGGCGTCCATTGAGAAGCGGCAATGGGGCCGCGTCCGAGAATCCAATGGCTGCCGGATCGGTCCGACGACAGGCCTGATCCAGCCCACGCGGCAGCGCAAAGCATTTAAAAAAGAACGGAGACATTCATGAAACTCAAATACCTGGGGTTGACCGCATTGCCGCTGCTGGCCCAGTCGGTCTGCGCCCAATCGAGCAACCAGATCTATGGTGTGCTGGACGCGGGCGTGTTGAGCATCTCGAACACCAGCGCCAGTCCGGCAGGCTATGTGCCGAGCGCCGCCTTGGGCGGCGCCAGCACCCAGTTGAAGGATGGCGGGGTCGGGGGC